>CACGIZ010000001.1 GCA_902573235.1 uncultured Pelagibacteraceae bacterium
AATTCTTTTTATTGATTTCAGTATACCTAAAAAAAAATAATCATATCCAACTGTATGATCATAAATTTGGATTTTATTATTTGAATTGATAGCTAAAAAACTCTCTTCGAATGACCAATTGTTTGACATACCAAACGAAATCATAAAATTTACTTTTTTTATTACTTTTTTTGAAATTACATATCCGCTATCATTTTTATTTCCAAATCTTATAAGATCATTTGTTTTTGTGGGTAAAATGTATTTTAGCGATTTATCTAGCCTACTTGAATTCATTTAAAAAAAATAAAATTAAATTTCAAGTTTTAAATCTATAGCTTGAGTACTATGTGTCAAGCTTCCAACCGAGATACGATCAACTCCACTTGAAGCTATTTTTTTAATTGTTTTAATATTAACATTTCCTGACGCTTCAGTTTCATAATATTTTTTAGCTAGTTTAACTCCAATTTTAAGAATTTTAATATTCATGTTATCAAATAAAACTGTATCAAATTTTAAACCTATAATTTCTTTCAGCTGTTTTAAATTATCAACTTCTACAGTAATTTTTTTCCCTTTTTTATCTTTAATAGCTAAAGTAACAATTTTTTTAATATCTGAACTAGCAATATGGTTATCTTTAATTAAAAATTCATCACTCAAATTAAATCTATGGTTTATTCCCCCTCCTAGCTTAACAGCATATTTCTGAATGACTCTTAAAGTGGGGATAGTTTTCCGCGTGCAACAAATTTTACATTTTTTTCCTGCTAGTTTGACGAACTTATTTGTTTTGGTAGCTATTCCTGAAATATGAGACATAAAATTTAATGCAACTCTTTCAGCAATCAAAATATTTTGAGCATTTCCTTGAATTGTTGCAATAACAGATCTTCTTTTTACAAAAGATCCATCTTTTTTTTTAGCAACAAATTTTATTTTTTTATCAACTAATAAAAAAGTGTGTTTAGCAAATAACAAACCACCAATTATAGCATCTTGATTAGTTATTAATTTTGCTTTGATAATTTTTTCATTTTTAATCAAGTTAGAAGTTACATCTCCAGAGGGATATAGATCCTCATTTAATGCTAGCTTAACTGTATTTTTAATAAAATTTTGACTGAGTTTAATTTGAGACACAAAAAATTATCTACCAATAGAAACCATTTTCTCCACAGATAGTCTAGCTTTATCTATTGTTTCTCGATCCATGATAATTTCACCAGTTTCGTTCTCTAGACAATCTAATATTTTTGGTAAAGTAATTTTTTTCATATGGGGACAAAGGTTGCATGGTCTTATAAATTCTACATTAGGATTTTCCACTTGAATATTATCACTCATAGAACATTCAGTTACCATCATAACTTTTTTAGGCTGATTATCCTTGACGTAATTAATCATTCCTGATGTTGAGCCCGCAAAGTCACTTGCTTTAATTACTTCCGGTGGACACTCTGGATGAGCAATAATCTTTATTCCTGGGTTATTTTTTCTAATATTTTTGATTTCATTTTCGTTAAATTGATCATGAACTATACAAATTCCTTTCCAAGATATAATTTCAACATCTGTCTGCGAAGCTACGTATTTTGCAAGATAATCATCAGGTAGAAAAATTACTTTTTTAACTCCAAGAGATTTTACAATTTTGACTGCATTAGCCGATGTACAACAAACATCTGTTTCAGCTTTTACATCCGCAGAAGTGTTTACATAAGAAACAACTGGAACCCCTGGGTATTTTTCTTTGAGCAATCTTACATCCTTGCCCGTAATAGATGATGAAAGAGAACATCCTGCATCCATATCAGGTAGTAAAACTTTTTTACTTGGGCTCATCAATTTTGCTGTTTCTGCCATAAAATGTACTCCCGCCATTACAATTATATCAGCTGAAGTTTTTGAAGCTTCAACTGCAAGAGCTAAAGAGTCTGCAGAAAAATCTGCAATACCATGATAAATTTCTGGTGTTTGATAATTGTGAGCAAGAATTACCGCATTTTTTTCTTTTTTAAGTTTATTAATTTTATGAATATAAGGAGCATGTACTGACCATTCTATCTCAGGCATCACCTTTGATATTTTTTGATAAATTTGATCTGTAGCTTTCCTTACTTCTTGATTAAATTCCATATTAAAATTTATCAATTTGAAACCTAATTGTCATTGATTTAATATGGGTCATATTTGCGGCCATGCTGAAATTGGTAGACAGGCACGGTTGAGGGCCGTGTGGACCTAGTCCATGAGAGTTCGAGTCTCTCTGGCCGCACCAATACTCATTTTTTTTAATTATATCTTAAGCCAATCTGGAACAAACACCTTAAAAGAAGAATTCTTTCCTTTTAATGTCTCGTTTTTATTAAAATTTTTGTCCAAATATTTTACTAACGCAAAAGGATATTTTTCATTAATCAAAACTTTTCCTATTTCAACACCATTATGTGTAATTGTTTCATTCTCAGATAAATTTCCATCAATAACTTTAATGGGTAATAGTCTTTTAGAAAGTTTATTCTTCAGTTTTATTCTTGCGGTATTTTCTTGTCCCACATAGCACCCTTTTTTAAAATCAATACCGTTAAGCTCCTCAAAATTGCATTCAATACCAAATAATTTATTTTGTAATTTGTCTAAGTCTTTAGGCACTATTCCAAGCTTATGACTAAGAGCATAATAATTATCAATTTTATCATTTTTTAAACCTAATTTTTTTAATGATAAATAGAGTTTTTCTAAGTTTATGATCAGTCTTGCACCTAAATTTTTGTTTCTAGGATCTAAAATAATTGGGTCTTCCCTATATTTGAATGTAAAGCCAACAATATCTTTTGATTCTTCTATAGATAAATATTTTTCATATCCAAAACTGGCAACTACAAATTCATTACTTAGATTAAGAATTTCTACTTTTGATCTAATTTTATATAAATTAAATTGTTTAAATATTTTTTCTGATTGAGATTTTTCACAGTCAATAAAGTAGCCTGATTTATGTTTGATAATTATAAATTCATAAAGAAACTTACCTTGTGGTGTCAATAAAGAAGCAAAACAACTTGAATTTTCTGTTACTCTATTAATGTCATTGCTAACTAAGTTTTGAAGAAAATCTTTAGCATCGGCGCCATTTACATAAATTATGGCTCTATCTTCTAATATATAAACACTGTTATTCATATTTGATTGATATCAGATTTTAATATAATAACTTTTTTCATAAATGTTAGATCTAATTATCAAAAACGGCCAATGTTACATTAATGGAAACTTAGAAGACAAAGATATAGCCGTTAAAGATGGTAAAATATTAAAGATAGGCAAGATATCAGAAGAAGCGAAAGATGTTTATGATGCAAAAAATCAAACAGTATTGCCAGGATGTATTGATACTCAAACTCATTTTAGAGAGCCAGGTTCAACCGACACAGAAGATCTTCATTCGGGTAGTAGAGCTGCAGTAGCAGGAGGAATTACGGCGGTATTCGAAATGCCAAATACTAATCCACCAACTTCAAATATAAAAGAATTTCAAAGAAAATTAGATCTTGCAAAAAATAGGATGTACTGCAATTACGCCTTTTATTTTGGTGCAACAGCTGACAACGTCAATCAATTAGCAGAGTTAAAAAATTTAGAGGGATGTTGTGGAATAAAATTATTTGCTGGTTCTTCAACTGGTAATCTTTTAGTAGCAGAGGAAAAAGATATTGATAAAGTTTTTCAAAATAGCTCTAAAGTGGTAGCGGTTCATTCAGAGGATGAAGAAATCTTAAATATGAACAAAAAACTTATTAAAAAGGGTGATGTACACTCTCACCCTGTTTGGAGAAGTGAAGAATGTGCAATGTCATCTACAAGAAGAATTGTTAGGATTGCTGAGAAGTATAAAAAGAAAGCTCATGTTCTTCATATTACAACAAAACAAGAAATAGATTTTTTATCTCAACATAAAGGAAATATTACATTTGAAATTACTCCTCAGCATTTAACAATTTATGCTCCTGATTGTTATGACAAACTTGGAACATATGCTCAAATGAATCCTCCTATAAGAGATAAGTCTCATTACGATAGATTGTGGTATGCAGTAAAAAATAATTTGAATGATACAATTGGATCAGATCATGCTCCACATCTCAAAGTAAATAAAGATAAAGAATACCCTAATTCTCCATCAGGTATGCCGGGTGTTCAAACTCTTATGCCAGTGATGTTAAATCACGTTAATGATGGAAAATTATCTTTATCACAATTAATCAATCTTGTTTGTGAAAATCCTATTAAAATTTTTGGCATTGAGAATAAGGGATTTATTAAGGAGGGTTATGATGCTGACTTTACCATTGTAGACATGGAAAAAAAGATTTTAATAAAAGATGAAAATATTGAAAGTAAATGTGGCTGGTCACCTTTCAATGAAGTTGAATTTAAAGGAACTCCTGTAGCAACTATTATTGCTGGTAAAATAAAAATGAAAGATGGAAAAATTTTAGGGGATCCAGAGGGTACACCACTGAAATTTAGCTAATCTTTCCTGCAAAAGTATTTACTAATATAACACCTACTACTATTAAAAATAATCCTGCAATAGCCTGCCAAGCTAAAGTTTGCTTAAAAAAAATATAACCTAGTATTGCTATGGTAAATATTCCAAGACCACTCCATGTTGCATAAACTATTGCTATTGGTAGTTTATTTACAACAAAAGTTAAAAGATAAAATGCTGTTAAATAAAAGATAGCAAGCGCGAATGTTGGTATGAATTTTGTAAAATTTTGTGAAACAGGCAGTAGCATTGTGCCTGCAACTTCACAAAAGATTGCTCCAACAAGAAATAAATAAGTTTTAAGCACTTTTAAGAATATTATTTTTGATTAAATCTTCTTTGATTTCATCCAAAATAGCTGGATCATCTATTGTTGGAGGCATTTTGTATTCAATATTGTCAGCAATTTTTCTAATTGTTCCTCGTAAAATTTTACCTGATCTTGTTTTTGGAAGTCTTTTTATAACTATAGCAACTTTGAATGCTGCAACTGGTCCAATTTTATCACGTACCATTTGGATACATTCTTTTGAAATAGTTTCATTATCCTTATCTACACCAGCTTTTAAAACAATTAAGCCAATAGGTAATTGACCTTTTAATTTATCTGCGATTCCAAGAACTGCACATTCAGCAACTGATTGATGTTCAGATAAAACTTCCTCGATAGCACCTGTTGATAATCTATGACCAGCGACATTGATTATGTCATCTGTTCTAGACATAATCCATATATAACCATCTTCATCAATATGACCTGCGTCATAGGTCTGATAATATCCTTGATAATTTGACATATAGTTTTCTTTATATCTTTGATCTGCATTCCATAATGTTGGAAAAGTTCCAGGAGGCAAAGGTAGTTTAACAACTATATCTCCCATTTCATTTGGTTTTGCTAAACTTTGATCTGCTTTTATAATTTTTACATCATACCCTGGCACGGCTTTACATGCTGAACCATATTTCGTTTTCATCATTTCAATTCCTGTACAATTTGAACTGATCGCCCAACTAGTTTCAGTTTGCCACCAGTGATCTATCACAGGAACTTTTAATAAATTTTCAGCCCACTTGATTGTATCTGGATCAGCTCTTTCTCCAGCAAGAAAAAGACTTTCAAATTTACTTAAATCATATTTTGAAAAAAATTTTCCCTCCGGGTCCTCTTTTTTAATTGCTCTAAAAGCTGTTGGAGCAGTGAATAAAGATTTTACTTTATAGTCAGAAATTATTTTCCAAAAAGCTCCAGCATCAGGAGTACCTACTGGCTTACCTTCAAAGAGTACAGTTGTGCATCCTTTGAACAATGGTGCATAGACTATGTATGAGTGACCAACAATCCAACCAATATCACTTGCTGACCACCATATATCACCTTCGTCTATGTTATAAATATTCTTCATAGTCCATTTTAAAGCCACTATGTGACCACCAATGTCTCTTACTATTCCTTTGGGTGTTCCAGTTGTCCCTGAAGTATAAAGTATGTAAGCGAATTCATTTGAATTCATTTCAACACAATCTGTTTCTTTGGCATTTGAAAGTGCTTCATCCCAACTTATCTCACTTGGAGTATTTAATTTTACCTCATGATCTTTTCTTTGGAACAAAATCATCTTACTTATCTTATGTTTAGCTTGTTTAACTGCTTCATCTACTAGTGGTTTATACTCAACAGTTCTTCCTGGTTCGAAACCACATGATGCAGTAACTAATATCTTAGCTTTACTGTCATCAATTCTGCTTGCAAGTTCATTTGATGCAAATCCTCCGAATACAACGGAGTGTATTGCTCCAATTCTTGCACATGCCAACATGGCTACGACTGCTTCAGGTATCATTGGCATATAAATAATTACTCGATCACCTTTATCTACTCCTTGATTTTGCAGTGCACCTGCAAATTTTGATACTTTTGATCTTAATTCTTCAAATGTGAACTTGCTTTTGTTTCCTGTAATGGGACTATCGTAAATTAAAGCAGTTTTAGATCCTTTGCCTTGATCAATATGAACGTCTAATGCATTATAACAAGTGTTAGTTACTCCATCTTCGTACCATTTGTAGAAGGGTGGATTAGATTTATTTAAAATTTTTGTAGGTTTTTTAAACCAGAAGATATCTTCTGAGGCATCTTTCCAAAATTTTTCAGGGTTATTAATAGAATCTTGGTAAATTTTAGTGAAATTGGATGACATAAGGTTTTTTGATTCGATAGTGCCTTTTTTTTTGATTTTTAAATTATAAATTGTATTTAATTTTAAAAAGTCAGTAAAATCAATGTAAATTAATGATAATTAAGTCTTCAATAATCTCTCTATATTTGGTATTTAACGCTCAACTTTGGCTTAGGGAAGCCTAAGCCTAGTTTATATAAACTAAAAAGTAAAAACTAACTAAAGAGGGAGTTTTTTATGAAAAAACTTAAACTGTTTGCTCTTACAGTTGTAGCCTTATTAGGCGTAACTGGTATAGCAAACGCAGCATCTGCTACAATGTTAGCTCAAGATGACTTCGTTGGAATATCTTTCTGGATTATTTCAATGGGTATGTTGGCTGCTACAGCTTTCTTTTTTATGGAAAGAAACACTGTTGCTCCTGGCTGGAAAACGTCAGTAACTGTTGCAGGTCTTGTAACTGGTATTGCATTCATCCATTACATGTACATGAGAGAAGTATGGGTGATGACTGGTGATTCACCAACAGTATATAGATATATTGACTGGTTAATTACTGTGCCACTACAGATGATAGAATTCTACTTAATTCTAGTAGCTGTAAGAAAAGCAAACTCTGGAATTTTCTGGAGATTGTTAATTGGTTCACTAGTAATGTTAATCGGTGGATATTTAGGAGAAGCTGGATACATCAACGCTACACTTGGTTTCATAATCGGTATGGCTGGTTGGGTATACATTCTTTATGAAATATTCTCAGGTGAAGCTGGTAAAGCTGCTTCAAAAAGTGGAAACAAGGCTCTTGTTACTGCTTTTGGTGCGATGAGAATGATTGTTACAGTAGGTTGGGCAATTTACCCATTAGGTTACGTATTTGGTTACCTAACAGGTGGTGTAGATGCTAACTCACTTAACGTTGTTTACAACTTAGCTGACTTTATAAACAAAATTGCATTCGGTCTAGTAATCTGGGCTGCTGCAGTAAGTTCAGCTGGTGCAAGAAGCAGATAATACAAATTAATTAAATAATTTTAGGGCGAGTATGTTTTACATACTTGCCCTATTTTTTTTTACACATATATATACTCAATGACAAAAATTACTTACGTAACTCATGACTCTAAAACTCATGAAATCGATGTACAAAACGGTTTAACAGTTATGGAAGGAGCTGTTCAAAATGATATCCCAGGGATAGATGCTGATTGTGGTGGTGGAATGGCATGTGCTACTTGCCATGTTTATGTCAAAGAAGAATGGTTAGATAAGCTACCAAAAAAAGAAGATGGTGAAGAAGATATGTTAGATATGGCATTTGAACCAAAAAAAAATAGTAGATTAAGTTGTCAACTTATTGTTTCAGATGACCTTGAAGGTTTAACTGTAGATATCCCATCTAAACAAGCGTAATGAATAAAACAGATGCATTAATTATTGGAGCTGGTCCAACAGGATTATTCACCGCTCATCAATTAAAATTAATTGGACTTGATTGTGAGATAGTTGACAATTTAGATAAGATTGGTGGACAATGTATTGAGCTTTATCCAGATAAACCAATTTATGATATACCTGCAGTCCCAGAGTGTACAGGTGAAGAATTAACAAATAATTTAATAAATCAACTAAAACCTTTTGATATTAAATTTCATTTAAGTGAAAGAGTTGATGAAGTTAAAAAAGATTCAGATAAGTGGATAGTTAAAACAAGTAAAGGAAAAACCTTTTCAACACCTAATGTAATAATAGCTGGTGGAGTAGGCTCATTTGAGCCCAGAAAATTTGCACCTAAAGAATGTGAAAAGTTTGAAAATAAATCATTATTTTATTCAGTAAAAGATAAAAAAATTTTTGAAGGCAAAGCAGTTACTATTTTTGGTGGCGGTGATAGTGCTTTAGATTGGGCAGTGGAATTATCTAAAAACTCAAAAGTAAATTTAGTGCATAGAAGAGATGAATTTAGAGGCGCACAGGCAACAGTAGATCAAGTTAAAGAATTAGAAAAATCTGGTAAAATAAATGTTTTTACTAAATTTCAATTGAACAAAGTTAACGGATCTAATGAAATAGAAAGCATTGATATTAAGCATGATAATAATGAAATTAAAAATATAGAAACAGATTACCTCTTAGGTTTTTTTGGATTGATTATGCAATTAGGACCAATAGCTAATTGGGGTTTAAATATTGATAAAAAAACTATTCAAGTAGATACAGAAAAATTTGAAACAAATCAAAAAGGTATTTATGCAATTGGAGATATTTGTACTTACCCTGGGAAATTAAAACTAATCTTGTCAGGATTTCACGAAGGTGCTTTAGCAGCAAGAGCGTGTTTTAAATTAGCTAGACCAAATGAAAAATACAGATTTGAATTTACAACCACATCCTCAAATTTATTAAAACGTCTTGGAAAAAAAAGTGATTGAGCTTTTTTCAGCCAATACTCCTAACGGCAAAAAAATTAGTATTATGTTAGAGGAGATTGGTTACGAATATAAAGTCACTAAAGTTGATATTAATAATAAAGAACAGTTTAAAGAAGATTTTAAAAAGATAAGTCCATTTAGTAAAATTCCAGTAATAATCGATCATAAAAACAATAAAACAATTTTTGAGTCTGGAGCAATCTTAATTTATTTAGCTGAACTGAGTGGTAAGTTTTACAATCAAAAAGATAAAACAGAGATCAATCAATGGCTAATGGCTCAAATGGGATATATAGGTCCAATGTTAGGACAACATCATCAATTTCATCATTATAATCCAGGAAAAAGTAAATTTGGCGAGGACAGATATTTTGAAATTTCTAAAAGAATCTACAAAGAACTTGATGAGAGATTATCGAAAGCACAGTTTTTATCTGGTAATGATTATACGATTGCAGATATAGGAACATTTCCTTGGATCGCTAGACATGAATGGCATGATATAGGATTAAAGAAATTTAGTAATTTGACCCGTTGGTATAAAGAAATTTCTGAGAGAGATGCTGTAAAAAAAGGTTTTGCTTTTATGAATGAAAATGAAATTCCACCAAAACCTTAATTAATTCATTGAATTTAACAATCTAAATAAAGAAGCAAAAATACCATGTCCTGAAAGTTCTATCGCAATAATGATAATTATTATTAAAACAAATTTTTTATTCATCTGCTAAATACAAAAACTAACAAAAGTATCCAAAAAAAAGCGTAATAAAAATAAATATATTTTTTTGTGAAATTATAAGTGATTGGATTATGTACTTTTTTATTTTTTTTATTTTTTTTAGTCATCGGCATGTACTTTCTCATCTTTTTCATGTTTTTCTTGAGCTGCAATAGTATATTTTGCCACTGGTCTTGCCATTAACCTTTTCAGACCGATCGGTTCTGCGGTATCCAAGCAATAACCATAAGTATCATCTTTAATTCTCATTAAAGCTTTATCTATTTCAGAAATTAATTTTATTTGTCTATTAATTGCTTTCATTTCTACATTTTTATCTGTGTAAGAACTTGCTTGATCCACTATGTCCGCTGAAATGCTATTATCATCCATACTGCCATTATATAATGCCTCATTATTAGCTTTAACTAATTCTTTTTTCCATTCTTGTAATTTCATTCTAAAAAATACCTTATGTTTTTCACACATATATTTTTCAGTTTCTTTTGGAATATAAGTTTTAGAAATTTTAATAGGACCTTTAATAATTTCTTTAGGTTTACTTACAACTTTTGGTTTTGATTTATTGATTGATTTAGCTTTTACTTTTTTAACTTTTTTTTTTACTTTGCTCGTTTTAGGCATACTTTTAATTTGAATTCGAGGGAGTATATTCAGCAAATTATGGGTGTCAAGTAAGCTTAATTATTGTAAATAATTGTAAATGAATGTTTTAAATAGAAATATTAATAATATATTTTTTATTTTCGCTTTATCTCATTTGATTATTTGGACAATTGTTCCATCACTTACTAATAAAAATTTACCTTTAGATACCATTGAAGCACTTGCTTGGGGAAGTAATTTGGATTGGGGCTTCAATAAACATCCTCCTATGAGTGCTTTTTTTCCAGAAGTTTTTTTTAAAATTTTTGGAGCTCAAGATTGGGCTTTCTATTTGTTAAGTCAAATTTTTGTTTTAATTGCTTTTTATTTTGTTTTTAAATTATCTTTTGAGGTTCTTGGAAATATAAAACTAAGTTTGATTTCAGTACTATTGCTAGAGTCGATTTATTTTTACAATTTTACAACACCTGAATTTAATGTGAATGTTTGCCAATTACCTTTTTGGTCTCTAGTAGTTTATTTTACTTGGAAAATTTATGAAACTAAAGAAATAAAATTTAGCGATTGTTTTTTTATTGGTTTATTTGCTGCCATAGGTTTTTTATCAAAATATTTATTTATATATTTGTTATTAGCTATTATTTTTTTATTCACTCACTCGATATTTGTAAAAAAAATTAAGAAATTTGATTTTAAGTATTTAATTACGATTGAAGTGTTTTTAGTTCTTTTAGTACCTCACTTAATTTGGCTTTTTAACAATGATTTTATCACAATTAATTATGGTCTTAAAAGAACTGGTTTAGAGGGCTCAGAAATTTTTGATCATTTTAAATATCCATTAATATTCCTTCTAAAACAAATAGGTATATTAGTTCCATTTTTCTTTTTAGTTTTTTTATTAGTTAAAAAAGTAAAATTTAAAATTAATTTTAAAGATCAAAAATTTTTATTTTTATTATTTGTAAATATTCTCCCAATAGCTTTAATGTTTCTTACTTCAGCAATTACTGGATCAAAAATTAGAACAATGTGGATGACACCATTTTATTTATTTTTTGGATTAATGTTTGTTTATATATTCCAATCCCAAATCAATATTAAGAAAATTAATTCATTTTTATATGGTTTCATATTTTTATTTTTCCTATCACCAATTTTGTATTCTTATGAGTCTATTAGTAAAACAGACAAAAGAACAGATTACCCCGGAAAAGAAATTGCAGCAAAAGTACAAATTGTTTGGGATCAAGATTTTGATAAAGAAATTGAATTTGTGACAGGCAATGAATGGAATGCTGGAAATCTTTCATATCATTTAAAATCAAGACCCAAATGGGAGGGCTTTAACAGCAGCGAAATATTAAAAAAATCATCACAATTTATTTGCGTGGATGATGTTTGTTTGGGAAGATACTAAAGTTAATTTTTTTATCTATGAAAATTAAGATTTTAATTCCAGTATATAATGATTGGCAATCAGTCTCAAAACTAATTGAGGAAATCGATAACTTGTCTATAGATCCTAAGTTTGAGATCTCAATTATAATAGTCAATGATGCTTCAAACCATGATCGTGATGAACAAGAAAAAGATTTAGAGAATATTCATTCAATTAAAATTTTAAATATGAAAATAAATCAAGGTCATGCAAGATGTATTGCAACAGGATTAAAATATATCTATGAAAAAGAAGATTTTGATTACGTAATTCCAATGGATGGTGATGGAGAAGATAGACCTGAGGAAATTAAAGATTTTTTAAATCAAATCGAAAATTCAAATAATAAACCTATAGTTGGAGAAAGAATAAAAAGATCTGAAAGCTGGGTATTTAAAATTTGTTATCAGTTACATAAATTAATTACTTTTATCTTTACAAGCAAATCAATAAAATTTGGAAATTACACTTGTTTACCCAAAGTTACTGTTGAAAAAATGATTAATGAAAAAGCAACATGGAATAGTTTTTCAGGATCCCTTGCAAAAATTGAACAAGATTTATTTTCAGTGCCTTCAATTAGAGGAACAAGATATTTTGGACCATCAAAAATGAGTTTTTTTAATCTATTAAAACATTCATTTTCTATTATTAGCGTTTTTAGAAAATCAGTTCTTTTACGTTCTGCTATTTTTATTATTGTTTATATTTTAATGATTAAAAGTAATGCCTCCGTTGTAACAGCAATACCATTAGTTTTTTTATTGATAATGATTTACTCTATTTCAAGTTTAGCTTTAAGAGAAAATTTGGATCAATTTGATAAAGCTCTATCACAAATAAATAATATTGATAAAATTAAATGAAAAAATTTTTTATATTTATTATAATATCATTTTTCATTTCAAATATTTCTCAGGCTGATTTTAAAAAAATTAAAAAGAAAGCAACCGTTACTAAACCAGAAGTTATTTTCCCAATCCCAAAAAATTTAGACAAGTGTATCATTGATATGTATGTTAATAAAAACAACAATCCTGTTTTACCTGTAATAAAAATCGATGCACCTTCAGGCTATGGCTTAGATAATAGATTTATGTATGCTTTAAATAAGTTTGAAAATTTCAAACGACCTTGTGGTGGTGGCAACGTTAAAGCTTGTGAGAATGTTAAAAGAGTAATTTTAGATTGGGCTAAAGCCGATGCAGCTCAAAGAACTGGACCGTCTGATCATGAAGCAAAACATTGGAATGATACTTTAACAGTCAATCTCTGGGTTGCTTCACCAATGATGGCTGGTTATTCATTTGCTAAACAAGTAGTAATTTTTTCGGAAACTGAAGATAAAATTATCAAAGATTGGTTCAAAAAAATTGTGAAAAAAAATCAACATCTTATGTATGAATTGAAAAAATATAAACAAGGCACACAAGCAATTGGTGTTCCCAGAAGCGCTCACAATCATGCATTGTCTTCTGCTATCAGTCATATGCAATTAGGTATTTTGCTGAATGATAATAAATTATTTAGAAAAGCTTTTAAAAATTATGAATATGCAATCAAATTTCAAAGAAAAGATGGTAGCATGCCAATAGAAACTAGAAGAGGCGGTAGGGCAATGTTTTATCAAGGAAGAGCAATGACTGCATTAACCACCATAGCAATCATCGCTGAAAATCAAGGTTATAATATTTGGGATTACGATCATAAAGGAAAAAATTTTCATAATATTGTTAAATTTTTTATAGATTTTACTGAGAACAATGAAATTGTTTTTAAGTACGCCAAAGAAATGAAAGCTCCTGGACCAGCCAAAGATTATAAGAGACAAGATTTAGATGGTAGTTCAAGTAGTCATTGGGGTTGGCTTTCCGCCTATGCAACACGATTTCCAAATCATGAAAATATTCAAAGACTTAAACAGTGGTCTAGTGATTATAAAGATCTGAACAATTATCAGAGAAAGATAATTTCTAATTTTGATAATTATTTAAAAAGAAATTCAGGCTCATCCTCATGGACAGTGGTGGAACCTAGATGTCATTTTACTAAGTAGTCCTAATCGTTGGTAGACAATAAAAATCAGCTGTATCTATTTTAGAAGAATACTGCCTTCTCATATTCCATTTTTTGTGAACACCTGCACTTGCAAGACTTAAAGTTGATCTTCCATACCTATAATTAGTATTATCTATTGATCTCATTAGACTTTTTATTTTTTCATCTTTTTCTGATGAAAATAAATTTTTTCTACCATCATCGTTACGCAATCCTGTAAGCATCACGCCTGCTTTTTGATAACGATATCCATTTTTAAAAATACTTTCTAAAATTAAAACTGCAGTTTTAACCGTCTCGATACTGTTATTTGTTGCAATAGGAAAATCAATTGTTTTTGAATTTGAATAATAACCATAATCTCTTTGAAAAGGACTGGTCCTAACAAATACTGTAATTGCTTTTGCAACCAAAGACTCTGATCTAATTTTTTCAGATGCATTTAAACAGTAGTTTGCAACTGCTTCTTTCAACTCTTGAAACTTTTCAATTCTTTTTCCAAACGATCTTGAAACTACACAACTTTTTCTTTTTGTTTGTGTGGTTTCTAAATTTATACAGGGAACACCTCTAAGTTCCATTGCAGTTCTAGAACTTAAAACATTTGAACATTTTTTGATCCAGGTATTAGATTTATTTTTAAGTTGCTTTGCATTATAAATTCCATTTTTTCGATAAAACTTTGTAAGTTGTCTTCCTACCCCCCATACATCATTAATTTCAATTTTTTCTAAAATTGGATCTAAGTTTTCTATACCAATTAGACTAGTAACACCCGATTGTTTTTTCTTCGCAATATGATTTGCTATTTTGCTTAAAGTTTTGGTTTTAGCAATACCGATACTTGTTGGGATCCCAGTCCACTGTAGGACTGTTTCTCTAATTTCTCTTCCAACTTTTTCGACTTCAGAGTCTGGAAAATTAGATAAATCTATAAATGCCTCATCAATTGAATAAACTTCTATTTCAGTATTAAATCTTTTAAGAGTTCTCATTACTCTTCTAGATAAATCTCCATATAACGAATAATTTGACGAAAAAACTTCGACTTTATTTTTAACGATAATATCTTTTGCTTTAAAATAAGGTTCTCCCATTTTAATTCCTAAAGCTTTTGCTTCATTAGATCTTGAGATGATACAGCCATCATTATTAGATAAAACTACAACAGGTTTTTTTCTTATTCTTGGATTAAATAATCTTTCGCAAGAAACATAGAAAGAATTACAATCAACTAAGGCTAATTTTTTAGTACGTTGAATGGATGACATAAGTTACAACTCCCCAAATAAAAACATCTTCTTCTTCGTTAATCAAAATTCTATTAGAAAAATCTTTAGATCCAGATGTTAGAAATTTTTTATCTCTTTCTTGAACTAAAGTTTTAACTACAAGTTCGTCATGAACATTTGCAATAACTGTTGAAAAGTTTTTTGGTTTTAAACTTTTATCAACAACTAATAAATCACCATCATTAATCCCAACATCCACCATGGATTTACCTTGCACTCTGATGATGAAAGTGGCTGGAACATTTTTGATTAAATGCATATTTAAATCGATGTCTTCTTCGATATAATCGGTGGCAGGTGATGGAAAACCAGCACCAGCTTTATGTAGGTAATAAGGGACTGTTAGTTTCATGTTCTTGTTTTGTTCTAATTTATAGCCCATTTATACAATGCACGCAAGAGGTTGTATTTTGAGTCCGTAATTGAATCAAAAGTGAATCAAAACGTGAACATCAAAACTACATTTTGTATGCTTGTGGATAAGTTCAACCAAGGATAGTTTGATTTAATATCAAAATGAAAAAACTGGTTTGTCATTGCGGAGCTGTAGAAGCAGAAATTAATCTAGATGGAGATTTAGCTAAAGTAATAAAATGTAATTGTTCTATATGTAAAAGGAAAGGTGCAATTATGTCGATGGTAAAAAATGAGGATTTCAAAATTGTAAAAGGCCAAGATAAATTAAAACTTTATCAATTTCACTCAAAAGTAGCTAAACATTATTTTTGCTCTGAATGTGGAATTTACACACATCACAATCCAAGGATCAATCCAGCAATGACAGGATTTAATGTGGGCTGTATTGATGAAATAAACACTTTTGATTTGAAAGAAGTTCCTGTAAATGATGGTCAAAATCATCCATTAGATAAAAAATAATTTTCATGCAACAATTTAGTTTATGTTTTGGTAAAGTAAAAAAAGACTGTTTAAAGTTTATTAAATCTCAAGAGACAAAAGCAGATAAATTTAAAAATAAAGAGAGAATGATTAAATCCTTTCTAATTCCATTATGTTTTTGGATAAGCAAAAAAGCCGATAAAAAAAAGCCATATTTTGTGGGTTTAGCAGGCGGCCAGGGTACCGGCAAAACGACAATTAGTTCTTTAATAAGGATTATTTTAACTAAATATTTTAAACTAAATGTTTTCAGAATTTCAATAGATGATTTTTATAAAACTAGAAAAGAGAGGATAAGTTTATCTAGAAAAGTCCATCCTATGCTCTTAACAAGAGGTGTACCTGGAACCCATGATATTAATATGATGTTAAGTTTCTTTAGAAAGACAAAAAGTAAGAAATTTAAAAGATTAAAATTACCAACATTTAACAAAGCAATAGATGATAGGTTTAAAAAAAAGAATTGGTATGATTTAAAAAAAAGACCTGATGTGGTGATTTTTGAAGGATGGTGTGTAGGTGCAAAATCAGAAAAAAACAATACTTTAAAAAAAAATATTAATTCTTTGGAAAGAGCAAAAGATCAAAGACAAATTTGGAGAAAATACGTTAACCAGCAATTGAAATCAAAATATAAAAATTTATATTCTCAACTGAATTGTTTGATTTACTTAAGAGCAAAAAATTTTACTTTATTACAGAAATGGAGATTGAAACAAGAAAGAAAACTTTGGGTGAAAAGCAAAGTGAAATCGAATTTAAAAATAATGAGTAGGGGAGATGTAATAAATTTTATGCAAACATATCAGCGAATTACCCAAAACATGTTTAAGAATATGCCTAAATATGCATCTATAATATTTAATTTAAATAGTAACCATCAAATAAAATCTGCTGTATATAAAAACAAATGAAAAATTTATTTTTAATAATTTTTGGCTACTTATTAATATTATCAAATGTTAATGCTGAAACTTTTTCTGCAGCATTGAAAAAGGCTTATAATAATAATCCTGAGCTCAACGCAGAAAGAGAAAGTTTAAATATTTCAAAACAAGAATTGAATATTTCAAAAAGTTCATATCTTCCAACTGTAACTTTAAGTGGAAGTCAAAGTGAAGAAGAAACTGACAAACTGACTAATCGTGATGGATCTGATGCCTCAATTACAAATGTAGACCCAACTGTAAAATCAGTCACTATAACCCAAACTTTAATTGATTTTGGAAGAGGTGCTGAAATGGCAAAAAGTAAAATTGGTATTGATTTAGCTAAGGCAAAACTTTTAAAAAAAGAACAAGATATTTTGTACAAATCAATTCAAGCTTATACAGGTTTAGTATCTGCAAATGAAAAACTTAAAATTAATAGATCAAATGTTAACTTGTTAGATCGCCAAGTTGAGACAGACAGAATTAGATTAGAAAGAGGAAACATATCTTTATCAGATGTTGCACAATCAGAATCTTCTTTAGCAGGTGCACAAGCAAAATTAATTCAAGCAGAAAACGACTTTTTAACGAGTAAACTTAATTACGAAAATGTGATTGGAAAATTAAATGATGCTGAATTATTAGACAAATCTTCAATAACTGCAACTGAATTACCTAATGATCTGAATTCTGCAATTGAAATTTCAAAAAAAAATAATCCAAACTTAATAATTGCTCAATTAGAGTATGAACAATCAAAAAAAGATACCACAAGCGCAAAAGCTGATCTGGCACCTTCAGCTACATTATCATTCGATAGATCTCAAACTGATGATTTTAGTGCCACTTATGATGAAAGAGATAAAGAAACTCTCAAAGCAACCGTAACTTGGCCATTTTTTTCGGGAGGAAAAAATATCGCCTCATTGAGAAAAAATCAAAGTCTAGAATTACAAAAAAATTTATTGTTAGAAAATATGATTACAAAAAATCAAACTGATGTAGCTAGCGCTTGGTCAAATTACCAATCAAATAAAAGTTTGTTAAATTCTGTTCGAGCACAAGTAAATGCAGCTGAAATAGCAAATGAAGGAATAGTAGCCGAATATAACAGTGGATCTGACAGAACCACTTTGGAAGTCATTCAATCAAATTCTTTATTGTTGAATGCACAAATTTCTCTGGCTGATTCTGAAAGAAACTACATTCTTTCTCAGTTCAACCTCTTAAAATCTGTCGGACTATTAAACAGTGATTATCTAAAAATTAGATAATTATTGGTTTTTTTAACTAAAAATAATATGTCTTGCTAATGAGAACAAAATGTGTACATTTATTTTATGATTCGAGTGTTAAAAAAAGCAATAAAAGAGGCAAAAAATGACAAAAAATAACTTAAAAGTAGTTAAATCTACGAAAGATCAAGAATTGGACATTAAAGAAAAAAATAAAGCATTAGATGCTGCGATTAGCCAAATAACTGACAATTTTGGAAAAGGCTCAGTTATGAAACTGGGTGAAAAAAGAGCGATGGATATTGAGTCGATATCTACAGGTTCTTTAAGCTTAGATTTAGCTTTAGGAATAGGTGGTTTGCCTAAAGGAAGAATTGTTGAAGTTTACGGACCAGAGTCATCTGGAAAAACAACATTAGCATTACAAGTTGTTGCTGAGGCTCAAAAAGCTGGTGGAATTTGTGCTTTCGTTGATGCGGAACACGCTCTAGATCCAGTTTATGCAAAAAAATTAGGAGTAAATACTGAAGAGCTTTTAATCTCTCAGCCAGATGCTGGTGAGCAAGCTTTAGAAATTGCTGATACGCTAGTAAAATCAGGCTCTATTTCAGTTATCGTAATCGATTCAGTTGCAGCTCTAACTCCAAAAGCTGAAATTGAAGGTGAGATGGGAGATCATCATGTTGGTCTTCAATCAAGATTAATGAGTCAGGCTTTAAGAAAATTAACTGGATCAATTTCAAATACAAATACAATGATGATTTTCATTAACCAAATCAGAATGAAAATTGGAGTTATGTTTGGAAGTCCTGAAACAACATCAGGTGGTAACGCATTGAAGTTTTACTCATCTGTAAGAATGGACATTAGAAGAATTGGTGCCATTAAAGATAAAGATGAAATTATTGGAAATACAACAAGAGTAAAAGTGGTTAAAAATAAAGTTGCACCTCCATTCAAAGTTGTTGAGTTTGATTTAATGTATGGAAGAGGAATTAGTAAAATGGGTGAGTTGGTCGACCTAGGTGCTAAAGCTGATATCATTGAAAAATCGGGAGCATGGTATGCTTATAAAGGTGAGAAAATTGGACAAGGTAGAGAAAATGCAAAAACTTATCTTGCTCAAAACCCTAAAGTTGCTGCAGAAATAGAAATGGCAATTAGAGAAAAAGCAGGTGTGATTTCTAAGAAAATTGAAGGAAATCCATTAAGTCCTGAAAAGATTGAAAAAGAGAAGAAAGTAGCTGAAAAAGAAGAGGCTGCTAAAGAAACTACTCCTTCAAAAAAGAACTAAAATTAAAGGTCATCTTTAAATTATAAAAGGCGCTTACTATAAGCGCCTTTCCCCCTTATCGCTATCTAGACATAGAATAAAAAAGCTGTATTTTAAAAATATGGCTCAAAAAACACTAAATCAAATTAGAGAAACATTTTTAAAATATTTCGAAAAGAATGACCATAAGATTGTTGAGTCGAGTAATTTAGTTCCAAATAATGACCCTACATTGATGTTTGCAAATTCTGGAATGGTCCAGTTTAAAAATGTATTTACTGGGTTAGAAAAAAGAGATTATCAAAGAGCAACTACTTCACAAAAATGTGTAAGAGCTGGTGGAAAACATAATGATTTAGAAAATGTTGGTTACACACCAAGACATCATACGTTTTTTGAGATGTTAGGAAATTTTTCTTTTGGTGATTATTTCAAAGAGAAAGCAATACATTATGCGTGGGATTTAATTACTAAAGATTTTGGTTTAGATAAAAATAGACTTTATGTAACTGTTTTTCATGAGGACGACGAAGCCTTCAGTTTTTGGAAGAAAATAGCGGGTTTTAGTGATGATCGGATTATAAGAATTTCAACATCTGATAACTTTTGGTCTATGGGTGAAACTGGACCATGTGGTCCATGTTCAGAAATTTTTTATGATCATGGAGATCATTTAAAAGGTGGTTTACCCGGTTCTAAAGATGAGGATGGAGATCGATTTATTGAAATTTGGAACTTAGTTTTCATGCAATATGAACAAGTTTCAAAAGATAAAAGAATTAATTTACCAAAACCTTCAGTGGATACTGGGATGGGGTTAGAGAGAATTGCAGCTTTACTTCAAGGCACACATGACAATTATGAAACAGATCATTTTCAAAAACTAATTCAATCGACCTCAGAAATTGTTAAGAAAAAACCAGACCAAAACAATCTTTCAAGTTTTAGAGTTATTGCAGATCATTTAAGAGCAAGTTCATTCTTAATTGCAGAAGGAGTTTTGCCATCTAACGAAGGAAGAGGTTACGTTCTTAGAAGAATTATGAGAAGGGGAATGAGACACTCACACCTGTTAGGATCTAAGAACCCTGTTTTCTATAATTTATTCGAAACATTAAAAAATGAAATGTCAGGAAACTATCCCGAATTAAATAGAGCAGAGTCATTGATTAAAGAAACTCTTAAAATGGAGGAGGAAAAATTTTTAATTCTTTTAGACAGAGGAATAAAAATATTAAATGATGAAATTTCTAAAATAGATAAAGTTCTTCCTGGTGATGTTGCTTTTAAATTATATGACACTTATGGATTTCCGTTAGATCTCACTGAGGACATTTTAAGAAATAAATCTTTATCAATTGATACAAAAAAATTTCAATCACTAATGCAAGAAAGCAGGGAGCTTGCAAAAAAAAATTGGAAAGGATCAGGAGATGCTGCAGTAGAGAATATTTGGTTTGGAATTAAAGATAAATTAGGTGCAACAGAATTTTTGGGTTATGAAACAAATCAGGCTGAAGGAGTAATTTTATCATTATTAAAAGATAATAAAGAAGTTAAAGATTTAAAATCAAATGATGAAGGGATGATTATAACTAATCAAACACCTTTTTATGGAGAGTCGGGTGGTCAAGTTGGTGATACAGGAGAAATTATTTCTGGAGATTTTAGATTTGAGGTAACAGATGTACAAAAAAAATTGGGAGATCTTTTTGTTCATTATGGAAAAGTAATTAGTGGGTCAATAAAATTGAATGATAGTGTTGAGATGAAAATAAATGAAACAAGAAGAAATGATACAAGGGCTTATCATTCAGCAACACACTTATTACATGAGTCTTTGAGAAGAGTTTTGGGTACACACGTTACTCAAAAGGGATCTTTAGTTGAACCAAGTAGATTGAGATTTGATTTTAGCCATATGAAACCTATTTCAGAAGACGAAATCAATAAAATTGAAAAATTTGTAAATTCAATGGTATCTAAAAAAACAGACGTTAAAACACGATTAATGACACCAGATGAAGCAGTTGAAAATGGTGCTTTAGCTTTATTTGGTGAAAAATATGGCGAAGAAGTAAGAGTTCTTTCCATGGGTGATGATGATGGAAAGTATTTTTCAACTGAACTTTGTGGTGGAACTCACGTCAAAAATACAGGTGATATTGGTCAATTTAAAATTACTAGTCAGTCTTCCATTGCAGCAGGAATAAGGAGAATTGAAGCTTTAAGAGATAAACAATTAGAAGATTTTTTGAAGAATAAAGAAAAATTACTCAATCAATCATCTGAAAAAAATGAGGAGTTAATTAAGGACCTTACAAAACAAATAATTGAATTAGGAGGTAAACCAAATATAGATCAATCAGATCAAAAATTGTTAATTAAAAATTTAACCAAACAATTAGAAACTTTGTCTGTCAAAGTTATATTAAATGATAAAACAAAAAATCAAATTAAGGATGAGGAAATTAAAGGTACAAAAATTAGATTTCAAAAAGTAGACGGTCTTCCTCCTAAAGAATTAAGAAAACTTGTAGATGATGGTAAAAAACAATTAGGTGAAGGAATTGTTGTAGTTTTTGCTAATAAAGATGAAAAAGTGGGTGTTGCGGTTGGTGTAACTAATAAATTGACTGATAAGTTTGATGCTGTCGAATTTGTTAAATTAAGTTCTGAAATCATTGGTGGTCAAGGAGGTGGTGGTAGAAAAGATTTTGCTCAAGCTGGTGGACAAGATCCAAACAAGATCAATGAAGCTTTTGAAAAAATTAAATCTTTAATTTAATTTTTTTTTCAATCTGCCATCAATTTCATCTAAAAATTGGTTAGTAGTTAAGTATCTGCTAGATGGACCAATAAGTATTGCAAGGTCTTTTGTCATTGAACCACTTTCAACACATTCAATACAAACTTCCTCTATTTTATTTGAAAATTTAATTAATTCCTCATTATTATCTAATTTACCTCTATGAGCCAAACCCCTAGTCCAAGCAAATATTGAGGCGATTGGATTTGTTGATGTTTCTTTTCCTTGTTGATGCATTCTATAATGTCTTGTTACAGTTCCATGAGCGGCTTCAGCTTCCATTACTTTTCCATCAGGTGTCAATAATGTACTGGTCATAAGCCCTAAAGATCCATAACCTTGGGCCATTGTATCTGATTGTACGTCACCGTCATAATTTTTACATGCCCAAATATATTTTCCACTCCATTTCATTGCGCATGCAACCATATCGTCTATTAATCTGTGCTCATAAGTGATTTTATTTTCTTCAAACTTATTCTTAAACTCTTTATCAAAAACCTCTTGAAATATGTCTTTAAATCTTCCATCGTATTTTTTTAAAATAGTATTTTTAGTTGATAAATAAACTGGCCATTTTTTAATGAGACCATAACTAAAGCAAGATCTTGCAAAGTCTTCTATTGATTTATCTAAGTTGTACATTGACAACGCTACTCCAGGTCCAGTAAAATTAAAAACTTCATATTTAATTTCTTTCTTACCATCTTCAGATGTCCATTTAACTTCCATCTTACCTTTACCAGGAACTTTAAAGTCTGTTGCTCTATACTGGTCTCCAAAAGCATGTCTTCCTATGATCACAGGGTCAGTCCATGAAGGTACAAGTTTTGGAATATTCGAACAAATTATTGGCTCTCTAAAAACAGTTCCACCTATTATGTTTCTAATAGTTCCGTTCGGTGATCTCCACATTTTTTTTAATTTGAATTCTTCTACTCTTGCTTCGTCAGGTGTAATAGTTGCACATTTTATTCCAACGCCAATTTTTTTAATAGCATTTGCAGAGTCAATTGTGATTTGATCATCAGTATCATCTCTACTTTTCATACCTAAATCGTAGTATTCGATACCTAAATCAAGGTAAGGAAGGATCAGTTTATTCTTAATAAATTCCCAGATAATTCTGGTCATTTCATCACCATCTAACTCTACAACAGGGTTTTTTACGTTAATTTTGCTCACTTTTATTTAATTATCTTATTAATTGAATTTCGCGATTTTATATACATATTAATCAAAAATTATCAAATAGAAGAATATGTTTAGTAAAATATTTCCAAAGATACACGCAGAAGGCTATAAATTTTTGGTGATTGCAGGAATAATCACAATAATTTTTTATGCTTTCAGCAATTTCTTGGCTTTAGTTGGTTTAGTTCTAACTATTTGGGTTTATTATTTTTTTAGAGACCCAGATAGAGTTATTATAAATGACGATAATTATCTTGTGAGTCCCGCTGATGGTGAGGTAATAAAAGTTGAAGAAGTTGATGGACCTAAAGAGCTTGGTTTAGAAAATAAAAAATTTAAAAAAATCAGTATCTTCATGAATGTATTCGACTGCCACGTAAATAGAATACCTTGCACTGGAAAGATAGAAGAAATTTTGTACAAACCAGGAAAATTTTTAAACGCTTCACTAGATAAAGCAAGTGAAGATAATGAAAGAAACTATTATAAAATTAAAGATATACATAATAATGACATAGTTGTTGTTCAGATTGCAGGTCTAGTTGCACGTAGAATTGTATGTGAGTCGAATAAAGATCAAGATTTGAAACAAGGAGATAGAATTGGCATGATAAGGTTTGGTAGTAGAGCTGATGTTTATTATGAAAATTACGAACCCTTAGTTAAAATTGGACAAACTGCCATTGCAGGAGAGACACTATTAGCAAAAAAATAAATGGAACCACAAAAAAAAAATTTTAAAATCGTAAGTGATAAGAAAAGTGCTAGAGTAATTTTACCAAATATGCTTACTCTCATAGGAGTTTGTATTGGTTTAACATCTATTCGATTTGCACTGGATGGAAGGTTTGAACTAGCAATAATCGCAATTATTTTTGCTGCATTGATTGATGGATTGGATGGTAGAATTGCTAGATTGATCAAGGGTACTTCAAAAGTAGGTAAAGAGTTAGACTCTTTAACTGACATGATAAGTTTCGGAGTAGCCCCAACATTTATCATGTTTTTTTGGAAATTGAATACTCTTGGTAGATTTGGTTGGCTTTTATGTCTTGTCTATGTAATTTGTGTAGCATTAAGATTAGCTAGATTTAATGTTAACTCTAACCAAGAACCATCTTGGAGAGATAATTTTTTTGAGGGTGTTCCGTCTCCAGCTGGTGGAATTTTAGTTTTAACACCATTGATAATAAGCTTAAGTGGTTTTGATTTTTATCAACTAAATTATGATGTGATAGTTCCTATTTTCTTTATCACAACATCATTTTTATTAATTAGTAAATTTCCAACATATTCTTTTAAGAAGATCGTCATTCCTAGAAGAACAACAATTTTTTTATTATTCAGTATAGTTTTATTTTTTGGTCTTTTACTAATTTATACATTTAATGTTATAGCCATAAGTGCTGTTATTTATCTATTGTTGTTACCAATTAGCTTTATTCACTATCAAAAGATTAAAAAACAACATGAAAATGACAGAATTCAAGATGATGATGATCTTGAAGACGTGCTGTAATGAAAAAAAATGTAATCGTATCTTTAGCTGATGCTAATTACTTTCCTTTGTTAGAGGAGCTGATTAATTCAATTCGAAGATTTAAAGAAAGCGAAAGTATTGCAATTTGTATTTTAGATGCAGGATTAACTCAGGAACAAAAAGATAAACTTAATAATAAAGTTGATGAAATTAAATCTGCTGAATGGGATATTGAAGTTCCAAATAACAAAATAAAAGGAAAGGATTGGTTAAAAAGTCAAGTTTCTAGAGCATTCTTGCCAAAATATTTTCCAAGTTATGAAAAATATTTATGGATAGATTGTGATGCTTGGGTGAATGATTGGGCATGCATTGAATTATATTTTAAAGCTTGTGAGAATGGTAAATTAGGTATTACTCAAACAATAGGTCCTGGATATAAAATTACTTCTAAAGTGAATTGGTTAGTGGGTAAATTAGCCATTATAAAATCTCAAAATTTTAAACACGCAGTTAAATCAAAAATTTCATATGATAAAGCAAGAAAGCTAGCATTTGCACCTCATATAAATATTGGTGTTTTTTCTTTGGAAAAAAATTCTCAAGCTTGGAAATCCTGGCAAAATAATCTTGAACAAACTTTAAAAGCTGGAAATATTTTTGGTTCTGAAGGATTAGCTATAAATATGAGCGTGTATATTGATAATTTAGAAACAGAATTTTTACCTCTGAATTGTAATTGGATAACCAGCAATTTACTTCCTAAATATGATGAAAATAATAACACTTTTGTTGAACCATATTTACCTAATTACAAAATTGGAATTATTCATCTTGCAGCTGGAATTTGGAAAAATGGTAAAGACATGAGAGTTGATAAGAGTATTGAAATTGAAATTGAAACTTTAACTAATAAAAAACTTTCAAAAAGTTTAAGATTTAATAATAATTAATTGAAAAAAAATAAAATTTCAAAAAATTGGGTAAATAAACAACGAAGAGATATATTTGTCCGCCAATCGAAAGTAGATGGTTATAGAGCAAGATCTGCTTATAAATTGATCGAAATAAATGAAAAATTTAAAATTTTTAAAGGTGGCATGACTGTAGTAGATATTGGTGCCGCACCTGGAAGTTGGTCTCAATACGTTTCAAAAATTGTAAAAAATGGAAAAATTATTTCAGTAGATTTGAAAGAAATGGAGAAAATAGAAAATTCTTTTCAAATAAAGGGTGACTTTACAGATCCTAATACTCAAAAAAAAATTAAAGAGAGCTTAAAAAAAGATGCAGATGTTATTATGTCTGACATGGCAGTTAATACGACAGGAATTAAAGATATTGATTCTATTCAAACAGGTGAATTATGCATAGAAGCTATTAATTTTTCAAAAGAAATTATCTCTGCAAATGGTTTCTTTATTTCAAAGATTTTTATGGGCAGATCATTCAATGAAATTGTCGCAGCTGGAAAAAAAATTTTTAAAGAACTTAAGGTTTTTAAACCTCAATCAAGTCGAAAAGATTCAAAAGAAAGTTTTATTATTTGTAAAAAACTTAGATAGTCTCTTTAAAATTAAAAGGAATCGTATATAAATGATTATGGTTCCAATAAAAGAAGCTCTTACCTTTGACGATGTAACTTTAGTTCCAAAGTATTCTGAAATATTACCTTCAGAAGTCGATACTAGTATAAAGCTAACAAAATTTTTGAAATTAAAAATTCCTTTACTATCATCAGCAATGGACACAGTTACTGAAAGTAAAATGGCTATAGCTATTGGTAGAGCAGGAGGAATAGGTGTTATTCATAGAAATTTAGATATAAAAAAACAAATATTAGAAATCCAAAAAGTAAAGAAACATAAAATATTGGTTGGCGCTGCAGTAGGCGCAGGTCCAAAAGAGTTTGAAAGAGCTTCTGCAATTTTAAAAGAAAATGTAGACTTGATTGTAGTTGATACTGCTCATGGTCATACCAAAAAAGTCTCAGAAATAATAAGATTTATTAAAAAGAAAAAAAATAAAAAAACAGCTCTATGTGCAGGTAATGTTGCAACAGCTCAAGCAGCAAAGTTTTTAAAAAAATTAGGTGTAGATATTATTAAAGTTGGAATTGGACCAGGTTCAATTTGTACAACAAGATTAGTTGCAGGTATAGGTGTTCCCCAATTAAGCGCGATATTAAATGTTAGAAATGGAGTGAGGGATAAAAATGTTAAGATAATATCAGATGGTGGAATAAAATATTCTGGTGATTTAGCAAAAGCTTTTGCAGCAGGAGCAGATGCAGTAATGATAGGCTCATTATTTGCAGGTACAGATGAAACTCCTGGAAAATTAATTAAAAAAAATGGCAAATTATTTAAAAGTTTTAGAGGAATGGGTTCTGTTGGTGCAATGAATAAAGGTTCAGCTGATAGATATTTTCAATCTAAACAAAAAGATATTTCTAAATATGTTCCTGAGGGTGTTGAAGGTCTTGCTAAATATAAAGGTAAAGTTAGCAACGTTATTTATAAATTAGTTGGTGGTTTAAGATCCTCTATGGGTTATCTTGGATCTAAACAAATAAAATATCTTAGAAAAAATCCTCAATTTGTTAAAATTACAAAAGCTGGATTTTATGAAAGTATGGTTCATAATGTCGATATTGTTAAAGATGGAAATAAATACTAATGAATAAAATAACAAAAATTATATTAACACTTTTTATTACTTGTAATATTTCTGTTGCTAATAGTAGTGAAAAATTTTTTGATGAGGGTTTAAAATTATACAATGATAAAAAATATGATGATGCGAAATTTATGTTTGAAAGAAGTATTGTTTTTAATCCAAAAGACTCTAGCTCATATTTGTACTTAGCAAAAATTTATAATCATCAAGAAGAACAAGATAAAGAAGAAAAAAATTTAGATGCCACTTTATTAATTGAACCAGATAATGAAGAGGCAATATTAATGCTTATGAAAATAGGATTAAAAACATCAGACTATTCCAAAGTAAAAAATTTATCTCAGACATTCAAAAAGGTTTGCAAAAATCTATGTGATGAAAATAAAAAAATATTAGAGACTCTTGATAATATAGAACCAAAAAATGAGTCTTGATCAAAGTTTAGATAAAATCTTAATTATAGATTTTGGATCACAATTTACACAACTAATTGCTAGAAGAATAAGAGAACTTGGCGTGTTTTCTGAAATAATTAGCCATAAAAAGATAAAAAAAAATAACATTGATAAAACTATTAAAGGAATAATTTTATCAGGTGGTCCACTAAATGTTTATGAAATTAAGAAATATTCATTTGATAGTAAAATAATTCAAGAAGGAATACCTGTACTAGGTATATGTTTTGGACATCAAATACTTTCTAAAATTAATGGAGGTAGAGTAAAACAATCAAAACATAGAGAATTTGGATTAGCAAATATTTCTAAAAAGAAAAATAGTGTTTTAACAAAAAAATTTTTTAAGGGAAAAAATTCAGTTAAAGTTTGGATGAGCCATGCAGATCAGGTATCAAAATTACCGAAAAATTTTAGAGTGATAGCTTCAAGTCAAAATTCAAAATTTGCAATGGTCGAGAATCAATACAAAAAATTTTATGGAGTTCAGTTTCATCCAGAAGTAACACATACTGAAAATGGAAAAATAATTATAAGTAATTTTATTTTTTTAATTTGTAAAGTTAAGAAAAATTGGTCAGTCAAAAACCAAAAAATCAAATTAATAAAAGAAATTAGAGATCAAGTGGGAAATAAAAAAGTAATATGTGCATTATCTGGTGGAGTTGATAGCAGTGTTGTTGCTCAATTATTGAATAAAGCAATAGGAAAAAAACTATATTGTATTTTTGTTAATACAGGACTTTTACGAAAAAATGAGGAAAAACAAGTTGTTGAGACTTTCAGAAGAAAATTGAAAATAAATTTAATATATGTAAATGCTGAAAATGAGTTTTTAAATAAACTGAAAAATATTTCAGATCCAGAAAAAAAAAGGAAAATAATTGGAAATCTTTTTATAAAAATTTTCGAACGTTATGCAAAAAAAATAAAAGATGTAAAGTTTTTAGCTCAAGGCACTCTGTATCCAGATTTAATTGAAAGTAAATCGGTTACTGGTAGTCAAACATCTAAGATTAAATCTCATCACAATGTAGGTGGATTACCAAAAAAAATGAAACTTAAATTAGTTGAACCGCTTAAGTTTTTGTTTAAAGATGAGGTAAGAAGATTAGGTTTAGAATTAAGTTTAAGTAAGGAAATTATTTCGAGACATCCTTTCCCGGGTCCTGGTTTAGCTATAAGAATGCCAGGTTTTATTACAAAAAATAAGATTAATATATTAAGAGAGGCAGATTTTTATTTTATAAAAGCCCTAAAAGACCATGGTTTGTATGATAAAATTTGGCAAGCTTATGCAGCCTTGCTTCCGGTAAAGACAGTTGGAGTAATGGGAGATAATAGGACTTATGAATATTTATGTTTGCTTAGAGCTATTACTTCAGAAGATGGGATGACAGCAGATTTTTATGATTTTAAAAAAACATTTATACAAATGATTTCAAATAAAATTGTTAATAGTATAAGAGGAATAAATAGAGTAGTTTATGATGTTACATCTAAACCACCAAGTACTATTGAATTAGAATGAATAAAATAAAGAAAATTCTAAATAAAAAAAATAAATCTAAAATTGTTTGTCTTACAGCTTATTCAAAAAATTTTTCAGAAGAAATAGATAAATATGTTGATATTGTATTAGTTGGAGACTCCTTAGGATCAGTTTTATATAATTACTCCACCACTAGAAAAGTAACCTTGACAGAAATGATCAATCACTCAAAAAGTGTAAAGTTAGGAATTAAAAAAAGTTTAATGGTAGTAGACATGCCATATAAAACTTATGATACAAAAAAATCAGCGCTTAAAAATGCTAGAAAAGTTATTAAAGAGACAAAATGTGATGCTGTTAAATTAGAGGGAGGGAAAAAAGTTATAGATCAAATTAAGATTCTTATAAAAAATAAGATACCGGTCATGGGACATATTGGATTACTTCCGCAAACTGTTAAAGGAAAATTTAAATCTAAAGGTAAAACCTCTAAAGAAATTAATCAATTAATGAATGATGCTCTGTTGCTTCAAAAAAATGGAGTTTTTGCAATTGTTTTGGAATGTGTAAAAACACCAATTGCAAAACAAATTACAAAAGAATTAAGAATTCCAACAATTGGTATTGGCTCATCTGTTCATTGTGATGGTCAAGTTCTTGTAACGGATGATTTATTGGGTTTGAATTCTTCAAATATTAAATTTGTCAAAAAGTTTATTAATTTAAAGAAATATATAAACTCAGGATTAAAAAAATTTGTCTCAGAAGTTAGGTCTAAAAAATATCCAACAAAAAAGCATTCTTATTAAAAATATTTCTTAAATTGTTCATTGATTGATAGAATTTCTAAATCTACAAGGCCACCAATTACAAGTTGAATTGCAACTAATAAAATAAATACTAAACCAATATAAACAATCCATAAATGTTTTTGTATATAGTTTGCGAGATATGTTGCTAAAGCTCCAGTAAGAACGACAGAAAGTACAAGCCCAAAGATCATAAAACCAAAATTTCCTTTCGATGCACCCACCACACCGATGACGTTATCAAAGCTAATCATTATGTCAGCAAATAAAACTTTAAAAACACTTTCTATAAAAGATGGTTCTTTAGATTTTTTTGTTGGAGATTTGACCTTTTTAATTTCAAAAAGATCTTTTCTTAAATCATTTACTATCCAAATTAAAAGTAAACCACCTAATATTTTTACAAAATAGAATTTAAATAAGTAAGTAGCAAAAATTGCAAAAATAATTTTAAAAACTAGAGCACCAGTGACACCCCATAAAATTATTTGCCTTTTATTTTTTGGAATGAAATTAGCTGAAATGACACCAATGATAATCGCATTATCTGCTGTTAAGATAATTGTGATGAATATAATTTGAGCTAATATGATTAATTCTTCTAACAAAGTAAGAATATACTATTAAATTTTTCTTATATTTCAATTAAAAGTAGTATTATTTTTTTATTGATAATTATTTTAATACATAATGAAATACTCTTAATAAAAATGGAGGATAAATGAAGTTTATTAAATATTTATTTACTATTTTAGTTTCAATAATTTTGTCAATTAATCTTGCAGTAGCAGAAAAGTGGGATATGGCTCTAGCTTATGGGGCTGGAAACTTTCATTCTGCTAACGCAGCTGAGTTTGCAAAAAATGTAACTGAAAAAAGTGGAGGAAAATTAACGATTGTTACTCACCCTGGTGGTTCATTATTTAAGGGTGGAGAAATCTTTAGAGCAGTTAGAACTGGACAAGCTCAAATTGGTGAAAGATTTATGTCTGCTTTAGGAAAAGAAGATCCATTACTAGAAGTAGACTCGCAACCATTCTTAGCAACATCATATTCTGATGCTATGAAATTATATAAGGCTTCAAAAGCTGAAATTATAAAAGGATTAGACGAAAAAGGTTTAATATTTTTATATGCAGTGCCATGGCCAGCTCAAGGTTTGTATAGCAAAAAAGAAATTAATTCTGTTGATGATCTAAAAGGATTAAAATTTAGAGCTTACAATTCTGCAACAATAAGAATAGCTGAGTTGACTGGAATGGCTCCAACAAAAATAGAAGCTGCTGAAATAAGTCAGGCATTTTCTACTGGAGCAGTTGAAAGCATGATTACATCGCCTACTACAGGGAAAAATTCCAAAATTTGGGAAAATGGTGTGAAATATTTTTATGATATTGCAGCATGGTTTCCAAAAAATATGATTATTGTAAATAAGGATGCTTGGAATAAACTAGATAAAGCAACTCAAGATTTAGTAATGAATCAAGCAGCTTTAGCTGAGAGAAAAGGTTGGCAATTATCTAAACAAGGAAATGTAGGTGATAAAAAAGCTTTAGCTGACGCCGGAATGGTAGTTGGTAAAGTAAATGCACCTTTGCAAGCTCACTTTGAAAAGGTCGGAGAGACAATGGCAAAAGAATGGTCTCAAAAAGCTGGATCAAGAGGAGCAGCTGTATTATCAGCATATAAATAAATTTGATCTTTAATTAAGGCCACTAGATTTTTAGTGGCCTTAAATCATTATGCTTGAATCATTAGATAGAAATTTAAATAAACTTTATAAGTTTTCAGGATATATTGCTGCAATATTTTTAATCTTTGTAGCAGTTTTCATCTTAATAGGTATTTCATCAAGAATTTTTGGTTTTTATATTAGAGGACTTGCTGAATATTCTGGTTATTGCATGGCAGCAGCATCTTTTTTTGCCTTAGCTTACACATTTGTTGAAGGAGGACATATTAGAATTACACTTTTTTTAGAAAAGTTATCAGGATTTAAAAAAAAATTAATTGAAACTTGGTGTTTAGGTATGGCAAGTTTTTTTTCAGGATATTTAGCTTTTTATTTTATAAAGATGTTAATTATTTCTTATAAATTTCAAGAACGAAGTGAGGGAGCAGATGAAATTTTAATTTGGATCCCCCAGACTAGTGTTGCTGTTGGCTCAGCAATATTCTTTATAAGTGTTTTTCACCAATTTATTTTAACAATAAAAAAAAATTAAATGGCTGAGATACTTTTAACGATTTTCTTTATAAGTGTTTTATTATTTTTTTTAGGATCTGGTATTTGGGTTGCTTTAAGTATGATCGGGGTATCAGCTATTGGGATGATGTTATTTACTTCAAGGCCTGTAGGCGATGCTATGGCCACAACAATATGGGGCACCTCATCTTCTTGGACACTGACAGCACTACCATTATTTGTCTGGATGGGTGAAATTTTATTTAGGACAAGACTTTCCGAAAATTTATTTAAGGGTTTATCACCATGGATGCAAAAATTACCAGGTGGTTTAATCCATGTAAATGTGGTTGGCTGTGCATTATTTGCAGCAATATCAGGTTCTTCAGCAGCTACAGTTGCAACAGTCGGTAAGATGTCAATTCCTGAATTAAGAAAGAGAAATTATCCAGAAAAAATTTTACTTGGTAGTTTAGCTGGCTCAGGAACATTAGGTTTACTTATTCCACCTTCAATAATCTTGATTATCTATGGAGTTGCAGTTCAAGAATCTATAGCAAAATTATTTATTGCTGGAATTATACCTGGAATAATGATTGCTCTAATATTCATGTCTTATGTAATCATTTGGTCGCTCATTAATAAAAAATCGATGCCAAAAATTATTGAAGAGTATTCATTTTTAGAAAAAATAAAAAGATCAAAACAGCTTTTACCTGTAATTATTTTAATATTAGCTGTTATTGGATCTATATATACCGGCATAGCAACAGCTACTGAGGCAGCATCTCTTGGAGTAGTTGGAGCGTTAATATTGTCGTATTTTCAAAAAAGTTTGACATTAAAAACATTTAAATCTTCCTTACTTGGTGCAACCAAAACATCTTGTATGATTGCATTTATTCTAGCTGGTTCAACTTTTTTATCCTTAGCAATGGGGTTTACTGGACTGCCTAGAAATTTGGCCCTTTGGATTCAAAATATGGATTTATCTCCTTATGTTTTAATTTTTGTTTTAATGATTTTCTATATAATCTTAGGAATGTTTCTTGATGGAATTTCGGCTGTTGTTTTAACAATGGCAATAATTGAACCAATGATAAGACAAGCTGGTTTTGACATGATTTGGTTTGGTATCTTTCTAGTTATCGTCGTTGAAATGGCTCAAATTACTCCACCGGTAGGTTTTAATTTATTCGTTCTTCAAGGAATGGCAAAAAAAGATATGGGATTTATTGCTCGAAGTGCATTTCCACTATTTTTATTAATGGTTTTAGCGGTTATCTTGGTTGTGATTTTTCCTGAGATTGCTTTATGGATGCCTGAGCAAATGATTAAAAATATAAATTAATATTTTGATTTTTCTCCAGCTATTACTGCTTTAAGCTGATCATATTCTTCACAATTACAACCTTTTAAAACTTCAAGTCTCTCAACTGCAAGATTATGTCTATTTGTTGCTACATATAGTTCACCAAGATATTCATTAATACCTTTGTGTTTTGGATTAATAGCTAAACCCTGAAGATAATATTTCTCACCATTTTCGAAATCACCTAATTTTCTAGTCGTAAATCCTAAATAATTCAGCGTGTCAGCTTTATTAGGTTTTTTCTCATTTGATTTAATTAGAAGTTTTTGTGCTTTCGTATAACTTTTTTCTGCTTTTTCTAATTTTCCTTTTTTTTCATATTTCTTTGCTTTTTTTATATGTGCAACGGCTTTTTCATAGTTTGTTTTTGTTGCTGCTGATCCACTATCTCCACCAGACGATCCAGCTGCGAAAACATTTGAAGTTACAAAGATTAATAAAGACAAGGAAAAGATAATTTTTTTCATATTAAATAAATTTTTTCATTTTGTTTAAAGTTTTAAGCTCTAAGCCATTTTCAACTAAATTTTCTTTAATAGATTTAGCTGTTGCTAATGAGCTTAGATTATCTCCATGTATACACACAGAGTCAATTTCACAAGGTATTTGCTTCCCGCTGTGACAATTAAGCGACTGAGTTTGAACCATTTTTAAAACATGCTTTTTTGCTTGTTCTGGGTCTATTATTAAAGCATGAGATTTTTTTCTTGATACAAGATTGCCATCATCTTCATAATTTCTGTCAGCAAATATTTCGCAAGCAAACTTCATATTTAATTTTTTTGCTGCTTCTTGCATTTTTGATCCAGTAGGTACGAGATAGATTAAGTCTTTGTTAATCCCTTTGATAGTTTTGGCTAATATTGTGGCTAATTCAATATCTTCACATGCCATATTATTTAATGCTCCATGAGGTTTAACATGAGAAACCTTTTCACCGTGAGTTGAGGCAATATTTTGCAAAATTTCGTATTGATCAATTATAAGTTTTTTAATTTCATTTTCGGAAAGGTTCATTCTTTCTCTTCCAAAATTTTCTGGATCTTTAAAAGATGGATGTGCGCCAATACTTACACCATTTTTTTTTGAAATCTTTACTACATTATTCATGGTTTCCTCATCACCTGCATGATAACCACAAGCCACATTAGCTGAATTGACGATTTCTAATAAATCTGGATCATATTTATTGGAATGATGTTTTGATTTTTCACCTAAATCACAATTTATATTAATTTCCATACCCATAATTTGTAAGTATAACATGGCATGATAAAAAATATATCAAATCTTGGTGACGCAGCTTTATATTGTGATTTTGGTAAAGAAGTAAACAAAGAAATTAATAGTAAAGTAATAAGATACTTTAAAAGCATTCAAAAAGAAAATATCGATGGAATTAATAACTTAACCCCATCATACAACAAATTAATTGTTTCATTTAATTTGCGTAAAATAAATTTTCAAATGGTAAAAAGAAAAATTGAAAATTTGAATATCATTAATGATGATAAATTTGAAACTAATAAAATTCAAATACCTGTTTGTTGTGATGAAAATTTTTCACTAGATATAAAAAGATTAGAGGAAATTCTTAAGATTAATCGAGATAAAATATATGAAAAATTTTTTGGCAAAGAATTTTTTTGTTATATGACTGGCTTTATTGCAGGAATGCCATTTTTAGGTGATTTGGAAAATGAACTTCATGCAAAACGTCTAGAAACACCAAGAGTAAAAGTGCCCAAAGGTTCAGTCGGATTAACAGAACAATTTGCAAATATTTATACGTTCGAAAGTCCTGGGGGATGGAATATCATTGGCAATACTCCTCTAAATATTTTTGATAGTTCAAAAGAAAAAAAACCAAACTTAATAAATCCAGGTGACACAATAATTTTTGAAAGAATTACTGAAAACCAATATCAAAATTACAATGAGTAAAAATTACTTCAAAATTTTAAGAGCAGGGATTAATTCAACTTTTCAGGATGATGGTAGAAATAACCTTTATCACATAGGTATTCCTTTTAGTGGAGCAATGGATAATCGTAATTTTTTACTAGTAAATAAATTAGTCGGAAACAAACTTAAAAATCCAGTAATAGAATTCGCCTATCAAGGACCATTATTAAAATATTCTGGAGAAAAAATTAATATTGCAATTACTGGTGATGTTAATTTTACAATCAAAAGGAATAATAATTTACTTAATGGGATTTGTTATCAAGCTTATACTCTAGAACATGGTGATGAATTAGATATTATTTCCACTAATAAATCTGTTTATGGATACTTAGCTGTTGGTGGCGAATTTGATATTAAATATCAGTGGTCAAGTTGTTCTGTGAATACTAAAGCGAATATAGGCGCAAACGATGGTAAGAAATTAGAAACTAATCAGAGAGTTAATATTTTAAAAATTAATAAAGATTTAGGTATTAAAAAACTAGATTATTTAAATACAAAAATAGAAAATATTAGAGTAATTAAAGGAACTAATTTCGATTATTTTTCAGAGAATGGAAAAAAAACTTTTTTTGAAAAAGAATTTTTTGTTTCTAAGTTATCTGATCGAATGGGTATGAGATTAGAAGGGCCAAAAATAGAAAATATTGTTAATACCAACATTAAATCTGAGGGTTTGATCAAAGGTGTCATACAAGTGCCAGCTGACGGTAATCCAATTATAATGCTTTCGGATCATGGTACGATTGGAGGTTATCCAAAAATAGGTGTAGTAATAAGTGCTGATTATGACAAATTAGTACAATTAACACCAGGTTCAAAAATAAAATTTGAGGAAATTGAATTATCTAATGCAGAAACTTTATTTAAGTTGTATGACTTGGAAACTCAAAATTTAATTTCACAAATACGATGACATTTATAAGAAACTTACCTGGTCCGTTATTAATTTTTTTAGGAGCTTTAAGTTTAAGTTTTGGTGGGTTAATTGTTAAATCTTTTGAAGGAGCTACGTTGTGGCAAATTTTATTTTGGAGATCTTTATTTTTTTCTCTAACTGTCTTAGCCTTTTTGATTATAAGTTATAAAAGAGAAACACTAGTATCTTTTTATAAATCTGGATTACCAGGGTTTATAGGTGGAATAATTTTATCTTTTGGTTTTTGTGGATATGTATTTGCCATGTACAATACAACAGTTGCAAATACTAACTTTATAATTTCACTTCAAATATTATTCTTAGCAATATTTGGATATTTTTTTCTCAAGGAAAAAATAAGTTTGATTACATTATTTTCAATAATACTTGCAATGACGGGAGTTTTACTGATGGTAGGAAACTCTTTATCTCCTGGAGAATTATCTGGAAATTTAGCAGCTTTCACAATGCCTATTACTTTTGCAGTCTTGATTATGATCGTAAGAAAATTTCCCACTGTAGATATGGTACCAGCTCAGTTTGTTGCTGGAGTAAGCTCATGTATAATAGGTTTTTTATTATCTACTAAAATAATTATTTCTCCACATGATATTTTTTTAGGTTTTTTAGCGGGTTTCTTTCAAGTCGGTTTTGGATTTATATTTATAACTATTGGTGCAAGAACAACACCGTCAGCAATGGTTGGAATAATAATGTTATCCGAATCTGTTTTAGGACCGATATGGGCATTTCTTTTTGTTAGTGAAAGACCCTCAATGTTTGGATTAATAGGAGGCGCAATTATACTTTTTGCAGTATTATTACAGTTTTACTCACTTTTGAGTAAGCCAAAAAAAACTGTTTCTGATTGACATTTTCACATACATGTAAGATTATTCATTTACGGGAGAGACTACAGAATATCGTAGCGCCGAAGGAGCAACCACCCAGGAATCTCTCAGGCAAAAAGGACCGTAACATATTAACTCTGGAAAGAGATTTAATTCTCGCCGAAGGAGCAAAACTCTCAGGCAAATATACAGATGGGTACAAAGAGTTAATATGGAAACAAAAAAAACATCGCTGTACCAATTACATCAAGATTGTAATGCAAAGTTTGTTGAATTTGCAGGCTATCAAATGCCAATACAATATTCAGAGGGTATTGTAGAGGAGCATAAATTCACAAGAAATCACTCAGGTATTTTTGATGTTTCCCACATGGGTCAATTATTTATATATGGTGGTAAAGACTTAATCAAAGATTTAGAAAAAATCTTTCCTTTAGATCTTAAAAATTTAAAATTAAATCACTCAAAATATAGCTTCTTGATGGATAAAGATGCTGGAATACACGATGATTTAATAATCACAAAAATAAATGAAGGTTTTTTAATAATTCTAAATGCAGCATGCAAGGACAATGACTTCAAAATTTTAAAGGAATTATTGAGAGAAAAGTACAAAATGGTTTTGGATGAAAATAGATCTTTAATTGCAATTCAGGGCCCTAAATCATCTCAAATCCTTAATAAAGTTGTTGATGGAGTAAATGATTTAAATTTTATGTCAGGAAACTGGTTTTCGTTTGAAAACCAGAAAGTTTATATTACGCGATCTGGTTATACAGGTGAAGATGGTTTTGAAATATCGATCCCGAATGATTTTGCAGATAAACTAACTAGAGAATTAATCGACAAAGGATCCAAATTAATTGGTTTAGGCGCAAGAGATACTTTAAGATTAGAGGCTGGTCTATGTTTATATGGCCATGATCTTGATAAAGACAAAACTCCAGTAGAGGCAAATTTAAAGTGGGCAATTTCGAAAGAGAGAATATCTAAGGGAGATTTCATAGGCTCTGATATAATCATTAAACAATTAAATGATGGTGTCAGCAAAATTAGAGTTGGAATAAAACCTGAGGGAAGAATAATAGCTAGAGAAAAAACAAAAATATTCAATCAATCAGATGTTCATATTGGAGAAATCACTAGTGGTACATTTGGACCAAGTGTAAATGGACCTGTAGCAATGGGTTATGTAGAAAATGAATTTTCAAAAAAAGATACAAAAGTTTTTTTAGAGGTAAGAGGAAAAAAACATCCAGCTAGCATTTGTAGTTTGCCTTTTTATAAAAAAAGTTATGTTAAAGGAGTAAATTAATGAGTGATGTAAAATATTCAAAAGAGCACGAGTGGATTAAATTAGATGGAGACGTGGCAACGATTGGTATCACAAAACATGCAACAGAGATGCTAGGGGATATAGTTTTTGCGGAATTACCAGAAAAAGGTTCTAATGTAGAAAAAGATGGAACAGCTGGCGTTGTAGAGTCGACAAAAGCTGCTAGTGATGTTTACACTCCTGTAAGTGGTGAAGTTGTTGATACAAATCAAGCTATAGTAGATGATCCATCGAAAATTAACCAAGATCCAGAAAATTCAGCATGGTTTTTTAAACTTAAGATAAAAGACCCTGCAGAAATGGATACATTAATGAATAAAGACGATTATGATAAATTTGCAAAGGAGACATCAGCATAATGTTACCTAATTCAGAAAAAGATTTTATTAAAAGACATATTGGACCTTCTAAAGAAGATCAAAAAAAAATGTTAAAAGAATTAAATTATGAATCAATAGATGATTTAATTGACAACACTGTTCCAGAAAAAATAAAGTTTAAAGGTGAACTTAATATCGGTGAATCGAATTCAGAATATGAAGCGTTAAGAAAATTAAGAGCTATTTCAAAGAAAAATCAAGTTTACTCAAATTTTATTGGCATGGGTTATTATGGAACGTATACACCATATGTTATTTTAAGAAATATATTAGAAAATCCAGGCTGGTACACTTCATATACACCTTATCAGCCAGAGGTAGCTCAAGGAAGACTCGAGATGTTATTAAACTTCCAACAAATGATTGTTGACTTTACAGGAATGGATATTGCTAATGCTTCTTTATTGGACGAGGGTACAGCAGCAGCAGAAGCTATGGGTCTTAGTCACAGATTAAATAAAAAAGATAGCAATTTAGTTTTTGTATCTGAAAATTGTCATCCGCAAACTATAAATGTAATTCAAACAAGAGCTGAACCAATGGGTTTAAAAGTTTTAGTAGGTAAAGAAGATGAGGTTTTAGACCAATTAAAAGAAGATTTAGTTTGTGGAATTTTACAATATCCTGGAACTTTAGGAGATATTAAAGACCCGAGTGAGGCGATTAGTAAAATTCATAAAAAGAATGGAAAGGCTGTATTAGCTTGTGATTTATTAGCGTTAGCTAAATTAAAAACGCCAAGAGAACTTGGTGCTGATATAGCAGTTGGAAGCTCGCAAAGATTTGGTATTCCAATGGGATATGGAGGTCCTCATGCAGCTTTTTTTGCAACAAAAGATGAGTACAAAAGATCGATGCCTGGAAGAATTGTTGGTGTGTCAGTTGATAGGCATGGTAATAAGGCATATAGATTATCTTTACAGACTAGAGAGCAACACATTAGACGAGATAAGGCGACAAGCAACATTTGTACTGCTCAAGCTTTATTAGCAATTGTATCAGCAGCATATGCTATTTATCATGGTCCAGACGGAATTAGAAATATTTCTGAAAGAGTTTCTCAATTAGCAAAAAGTTTTGCTGATAAAATAAAACAGTCTGGATATGAACTTTATTCCAATTATTTTTTTGATACTGTTACAATAATTACTAAAGAAAAGACTGATCAAATCTATAAAAATGCCTTAAATCAAAAAGTTAATATACGAAAAGTAAATTCTGAGATGCTTGCTGTTTCTTTTGATGAGAGAAAAAATGTTTATAGAGTAAATCAATTATTAAAAATTTTTAATGCAGCAGAGTCAATCAAAAAGGAAGATCCTTCAATAAGTTTACCTAACTTACCAAAAAATTTATTGAGAACCTCAAAATATTTAGAACATCCAGTTTTCAACTCATATCATTCAGAAACTGAAATGCTTAGATATTTAAAAAGGTTGGAGGATAAAGATATAGCATTGAATAGAACTATGATAGCACTTGGCTCATGTACAATGAAATTAAATGCTGCAGCTGAAATGATACCAATTTCTTGGAAAGAATTCGCAGAACCTCATCCTTTTGTTCCAATTGAGCAAATGGAAGGATTTAGAGATTTATTCACTGATCTAAAAAATTGGTTAAGATCTATAACTGGTTTTTCAGGTGTTTCTTTACAACCTAACGCAGGTGCCCAAGGTGAATATGCAGGTTTAATGGTTATCAGAAAATATCACTTAGATAGAGGTGAGGCTAATCGAAATATATGTTTAATTCCAAGTTCAGCACATGGTACTAATCCAGCAAGTGCACAGATGGTTGGAATGAAAGTTGTAGTTGTTAATTGCGATAAAGAGGGAAATGTTGATTTTGATGATTTAAAGAAAAAAGCAGAGCAACATTCAGAAAACCTTGGAGCACTAATGGTAACTTACCCATCTACCCACGGAGTATTTGAGGAAAAAATAATTGATATTTGTGAGTTAGTCCATAAACATGGTGGACAGGTTTATATGGATGGAGCAAATTTAAACGCCTTAGTCGGAGTTGCAAAGCCTGGAAATTTTGGTCCAGACGTTTGTCATATCAATTTACATAAAACATTTTGTATTCCTCATGGAGGGGGAGGACCTGGAATGGGACCTATTGCATGTAAAAAACATTTACAAGTTTATTTACCTAATCATCCAGTAATAAAAGATTGTGGACCAACTACTGGTATCGGAGCGGTATCAGCTGCTCCTTGGGGTAGTTCAAGTATTCTATCTATTTCTTGGATGTACATTAAAATGATGGGATCAGCAGGATTAAAACTTGCTACTCAAGTTGCAATTTTAAATGCAAATTATATTGCTCATAGATTAAAAGATCATTTTCCAATTTTGTATAAAGGATCAAATGGTAATGTTGCGCACGAATGTATCATTGATATAAGAAATATAAAATCAGAGACAGGGGTGACAGAAGAAGATATTGCAAAAAGATTAATAGATTTTGGATTTCATGCACCAACTATGTCATGGCCTGTAGCTGGTACCATGATGATAGAGCCGACTGAAAGTGAGGGCTTGTCAGAAATCGATAGATTTTGCGATACTTTAATTAAGATTAAACAAGAAATTGAAAAAATTAGATCAGGTGAATTTGATAAAATAGATAATCCAATTAAGAATGCTCCTCATACAGACTCTGAGCTTGCTTCAGATAATTGGGAACACAAATACACAAGACAAGAAGCAGCTTATCCATCAAAATTTCTAAGAGCTAATAAATTTTGGCCACCTGTTGCAAGAGTGGATAATGTTTATGGCGATAAAAATATTTTTTGTACGTGCCCAAGTATGGATGAATTTAAAGAAGACGCAGCTTAATATTTAATGAAAATTGCTGTAGTTGGCTCAGGAATTTCAGGTTTAAGCGCTGCATATTATCTATCTAAAAATCATCAAGTAGATTTATTTGAAAAAGATGATCATTTCGGGGGTCATTCACATACAATAGACTTAAACATTAGCGCAAAAAAGATTGCTGTAGATATTGGTTTTATTGTATTTAATTTTAAAACTTATCCTAATTTAATTAAATTTTTTAATGAAAATAAAATTGAAATAGAAAAAAGTGATATGTCTTTTTCTGTATCATTAAGAAATAGTATGTTTGAGTATTGTGGAAAAGGACTAGATGGAATTTTCGTAAACAGATCTAATTTATTCAATATCAAATTTTTAAGAATGTTTTATGATATTATTAAATTTTATAAAAAGTGTGATCATTTTGATGAATTTAATGAAAACATAACACTCGGTAATTTTTTAGAGAAAGAAAAACTCTCAAAAGAATTCATAAATTATCACTTAATTCCAATGGTTTCTGCTATTTGGTCTATGCCACCTTATGAAGCTAACCAAATGCCATTAAAATTTTTTTTAAAATTTTTTCAAAACCATGGATTGTTTAAATTAAAAAATAGACCTCAATGGTTTACAGTTTCTAATAGAAGTAGATCTTATGTGCAAAACATTCTTTCAAAAATAAGTGGAGAACATTTTAAAAATTATAATGTTAATAAAATCAAAAGTAAATCTTCAGGTATAGATTTATATTACGGTGGGGAAAGTGAATTTTTTAATTATGATAAAGTTATTATAGCTACACATGCTGATGAAGCACTGTCCATAATTGATAATCCAACAAATGAAGAAAAAGAAATTTTATCAAAGTTTAGTTACCGGGAAAATATTGCTTATATTCATACAGATAAAACAGCTATGCCAAAAAATAAGAAAGCATGGAGTTCATGGAATTCTTCTTTAAAAAAAGATGAGGTAAATAAAAGCTCAATAACTTACTGGTTAAATTTATTACAAAATTTAAGATGTAATGAAGATATATTTCTCACTTTGAATCCTTATTTTGAAATTGATCAATCTAAGATATTAAAAAAAGTAAAATTTACTCATCCATACTTTGATCAATCTGCCCTGGATCATCAAAGAGAGCTTCAAAATTTACAAAATAAAAGAAATATTCTTTTTTGTGGTAGTTATTTTGGTTACGGTTTTCATGAAGATGGAATAAAATCATCTATTGAAATGCTTAAAAACCTCAATGACTAGTTCAATTTATAATGGCACTGTAATTCATAAAAGATTTAAACCAAAGGTACATTTTTTTAAATATAAAGTTTTTTCATTACTAATTGATCTTTCTGAATTAAATGTTTTAGAAAAAAAGATTAATTTTTTCTCACATAATAGTTTTAATCTAATAAGTTTTTTCGATAAAGATCATGGTGAAAGAGATGGCTCATCTTTAATTGATTGGGTAAAAAAAAATTTAAAAGAAAATTATATTACATTTGAAGACATTAAAATTAAACTATTGTGTTATCCACGAATTCTAGGTTATGTTTTTAACCCTCTAAGTGTTTTCTACGTTTATGACAAAAAAGATGACTTAATTTCAATATTGTATGAGGTTAAAAATACTTTTGGCGAACAACATACTTATATTTTTAAGGTAAAAAATAATAATATCTTGCAACATAGTTGTTCAAAAAAATTTCATGTTTCGCCATTTATTGAGATGAATTGTAATTATTTTTTCAAAATTCTTAAACCAGGTGAAAAAATTTCTGTTATAATTGATCAGTACCAGTCGAATGAAAAATTATTATATGCTTCTCAAGATGGTAAAAGGGTAGATTTTACAAGCACAGAGTTAATAAAGTCATATCTAAAACATCCATTAATGACCTTCAAAATCATTTCAGCGATACATTTTGAAGCGTTTAAATTGTGGGCTAAAGGAATAAGGTTTATTAAAAAAAAATTAAAAATAAAAAATAATATAACTTTTGAAAATTAATGAACTTGTACACTTTATCAGACAAAATTGTATTTAATATTTTAAAAGATATTGATTATGGTTATCTGGAAATTAAAACTTATCAAGGTAGATTAGTTAAATTTGGTAATAAAGATGAAACTTTAAAAGCAAGTATTAAAATAAAAAAACCAAATTTTACTTTCAATTTAATAAAAGGTGGAAGTATTGGTTTTGCAGAGTCATATATGAGGGATGAATTTGAAACTGATGATTTATCAAATCTTATTGAAATAACTGCAAGAAATATAAAGATTATTCATAAATTTTCAGGTTTATTGGATTTACCAATCATTAATTTTATAAAAAATATTTTTATTAAAAATACAAAAAGTAGAAGTAGGGAGAATATTTCAAAACATTATGATTTAGGTAATGAATTCTTTTCGTTATGGCTTGATAAAACATTAACTTATTCAAGTGCTATCTTTGAAAAAAAAACCCAAGATCTGTCTGAGGCTCAAAATAATAAATATCAAAAATTAATTAATTTAATCAATCCAAAAAATGGAGACAAGGTTTTGGAAATCGGGTGTGGTTGGGGAGGTTTTGCAGAGTATTTAGGAAAAAAATATGACGTAAAGTTAGATTGTATTACAATATCCAAAAAGCAATATGAATATGCTAAAGAAAGAATTTATAGATGTGGTTTGAATGAAAAAGTTAATATTCAAATAAAAGATTATAGAGATTTAAAGGACAAATATAATTCTATAGCATCAATTGAAATGATTGAAGCAGTTGGACAAAACTACCTAGAAAGTTATTTTAAAACTTTAAAGGGAAACTTAGCAAATAATGGCACAGCAGCTATTCAAGCAATTACAATAGATGATAGTTTATTTGATAGATATAAAAATAAACAAGATTTTATTCAAAAGTATATTTTTCCAGGAGGATTTCTTCCAAGTAAAAATAGTATAAATAAATATGTATCTGAGAACGGTTTGACAATAAAGTCGTACGAGTCTTATGCAAATCATTACTCTAGTACTTTAGCTTTATGGAGAAATGAATTTAATAAAAAGTGGGATTTAATAAAGAATCAAGGTTTTGACTCAACATTCAAAAGAATGTGGGAATTCTACCTTTCGTATTGTGAAGCCGGATTTAAATCAAAAAACATTGATTTAATTCAATTTTCACTTCAAAATAAATAACTAAAAGGAGAGATGTGAGCAAAATAAGAAACTTCAAATCAATTTTATTGATAATGTCATTATTCTTAATTACAAACTGCTCAAATAATAGTGCTATGAAACCTGAAGATTTCAAAAATAAAGAACCCAGATTAATAATTGAAAATTATCTTTCTGGAAATGTAAAAGCATGGGGTGTTCTTCAAAATAGATCTGGAAAAGTTACAAGACAATTCTCGGCAGATCTAAACGGAAAATGGGATGGAAAACAATTAATTCTTGATGAAAAATTTAATTGGGACGACGGTGAAATTCAAACTAGACAATGGCAAATTACCAAGATTGACGATAACAATTATGAGGGTACAGCAGGAGATGTAGTTGGAAAGGCTAAAGGATATTCTTATGGTCCAGCATTTAAATTTGAATATGTTTTATTAGTTCCTGTTAAAGGAAGAGAAATGAAAATAACATTTGATGACTGGATTTTTAAACAAGATGATCGTGTTGCTATTAATAGAGCTACAATGACAAAATTCGGAATTAAAGTTGCTGAGTTGACAGTTGTTTTTGTTAAAGACTAACTATTTTTTTGATATTTAGTAAGTTTTCCAACTAAACCAAAGTAAATTTTGTTAGGAAGAAAGCTTAAAATTTTAAGTATAATTGTTAGTGATTTTGGAAAATGTATTTCAAAAACATTTTTATTAATTAATCCATCGTAGATTTTGTCAGCCGCATATTCAGGTGATTTTAAAAAAGGCATTTTAAAATCGTTTTTATCTGTCATTGGAGTTTTTATAAAACCAGGTGAAACTAAACAGATCCGTACATTTGATCTACCAAAATCAAAATATAAACTTTCTGCTAAATTATTAAGTGCCGATTTCGAGGGCCCATATCCAGTAGAATTTGGTAATCCACGATATCCTGCAATAGATGAAACAATTGTGATTATTCCACTTTTTTTATTTTTAAAATACTCTTCCACAGCCTTAATACTGTTCAATGTTCCAAAAAAATTTATATTAAAAACATCCTCAATTTGTTCTACATCAATATCCCTTTCTTTTTTGGGATTCCATGTTCCAGTAGAAAAAAAACAAATATCCACTTCACTAAATTTTTCTTTAATATTATTAAATACCTCCTTACATTTAGATTTATCGGTTACGTCCAATGGAAAGGAACTTATATTTTCATATTGATCTGAAATCTCTTTAAGAAGATTTTCACGTCTTGCTGAAATTGCCACATTCCAACCTTCGTTAGAAAATTTAATAGCCAAAGCTTTACCAATACCTGTGCTACCACCAGTTATCCAAATTGTTTTTTTATTCATAATATAAAGATGTATAATACTTATATGTTAAAAAATAAATTTTTATCATTTATTCTTTTTTTTGTAATCACTTTTTCAGCATCATTTATTGGCGGTTTAGCATCGATTAGCTTCAAAGAGCCATGGTATTCACAACTTGTAAAATCAAATTATAATCCTCCAGATTGGATTTTTGCTCCTGTATGGACAACACTATATTTGATGATGACTCTAGCTATTTGGTTTTATTGGCATACAAAAAATCGAGATATGAACACAGTTTATATTTATTTTATTCATATAGTTTTTAATACAACTTGGAGTATTGTCTTTTTTGGTCTGCATCAAATATTTTTTGCGTTAGTAATATTAATAATTCTTATCTTGTTGATAATTACTCTTATAATTAGGTTTAAACGTGTCAATTTTGTAAGTTATTATTTAATGATTCCCTATTTACTTTGGTGTTGCTATGCACTATTTCTGAATTTTAACCTATTTATATTAAATTAAATGGATGATGTTGTAATAGTTGGTGGTGGAATTATAGGTGCTGCAACTGCTTATTTTTTATCTAAAGAGGGCAGGAAAGTAAAAGTAATAGAAAGAGATCCAACTTATAAATCTGCATCTTTTCCGCTCTCTTTAGGCGGATTCAGAAGACAATTTTTTCAAAAAGAAAATATTTTATTAGGTAAGTTTGCTAGAGAATTTATTTTTCAAATTCCAGAATTACTCAAAACAGAAAAAAATCCTAAACCAACTGCTAGCATGGTTACAAATGGCTATTTATTAATGTTTGGCCCTGAACATGCTGACGAGCAATATAAAGCTTTAGAAAATCATAAAGCATGTGAAGCTGGAACAAAAAATATTAAGGGATCTGAATTATCTAAATTTTTTCCGTATATTAATAGTGAGGGTATTGAAACAGCAACTTTTACTGATAATAAAAGTGAAGGTTGGATTGATCCATTCATGTTTCATAGTGCTCTCAAAAGTAAAGCTACAGAACTTGGAGCAGAGTTTACCAAAGGTGAGGTAAAATCTCTTACAGAAATAAAAGCAAAAACTATTATCTCTGCTGCAGGATGTTGGACTAAAGAACTATTAGAAGATATACCTGTCGAACCACAAAAACACACAGTGTTCAGAGTCAAATGCCCAAAACATATTCCTGAAATGCCATTAACAGGAGACTTAACAACTGGTGTTTATTGGAGACCAGAAGGAAAGGAATACTTGGCAGGATCACCTAAATCAGTATTTGATGCAGAGGATCTTGAACCTGCTTGGGATGATTTTGAGGAACTTGTGTGGCCTGCACTAGCAAACAGAATACCTGCTATGGAAGAGCTCAAGTTAACTGGAGGATGGGCAGGGTATTATGATTGTAATAGATTAGACAATAATGCTGTTGTAGGAAAACACCCAAAGTTTGATAATGTTTATTTAGCGACTGGTTTTACTGGCAGAGGTTTAATGCAAGCACCTGGAATAGGTAGGGCACTTACAGAGTTGATTACAACTGGCGCATATCAATCAATCGATATATCTAATATGGCAGTTGAAAGAGTTTTAGGTAAAAAAGCTAGACCAGAACCTTATGTTCTTTAACTAAGTTCCACAAAAAGTTTGATATTTTTCATTTGAATATATTGGCATTTGATAATTGATTATATCTCTTTGTTCTAAGTAAGGTTTGTTCAATACTTCTAAAAATTTATTAAATGGTTCTATATTTCCGTTATTAGCCTCATTCAAAACTTCTTCTACTTTATGATTTCTTGGGATAACAAGAGGGTTAACACTTCTCATCAATTTTAAATATTTTTCAGGAGTGTTATTGTAAATTTTTAATCTTTCTTGCCATCTTTTTTTCCAATTTTCAAAATCATCTTTTTTAAAATTTTCTTTATTTGCAACTTCAAAATTCATTAAATGACAAAAAGTATTTGTATAATCCATTTTTTCTTGATGCATCCAAGTTAACAAATCTAAAATCAAATATTTATCTTTCTCATCAACACCAGATAAGCCCAATTTATCTCTCATCATATTAAGCCACTTTTCTTCGTATTTTTTTTCAAAGGAATTGATTATTTCAGTTGCCATCTCAACTGCTTTGTTTTGATTTTTATCGATAAGTGGTATTAAACATTCTGCAAATCTTGATAGGTTCCATTTTGTGATAACTGGTTGATTACAATAAGCGTACCTTCCCATTTGATCAATTGAACTAAATACAGTTTTTGGATCATAAACATCCATAAAAGCGCATGGTCCATAATCAATAGTTTCACATGATATGCTCATATTATCTGTATTCATAACACCATGAATGAAACCAACTCTCATCCAATTCACAACGAGATCAATTTGTTTATTTAAAATAATTTTTAAAAGATCAATAGATTTATTTTGTGAGTTTTTAATACTAGGGTAGTGTCTATCAATCACATAATTCAAAAGTGTTTTTAATTCATCTTCTTTCTGTCTTGCAGCAATATATTGAAAAGTTCCAACTCTAACATGACTTAAAGCAACTCTTGTGAGTATAGCTCCTTGTAAAGAAGTTTCTCTAATTACTTCTTCTCCTGTTTTTACAACTGCTAAACTTCTTGTTGATGGGATCCCTAAATTATGCATTGCTTCACTAATTAAATATTCTCTTAACATTGGTCCTAATGCAGCCCTCCCATCACCATTTCTGGAAAAAGCAGTTTTTCCAGAACCTTTAAACTGAATATCGTATCGATCTTTTTTTTTTGATAAATGTTCTCCAATTAATACAGCTCTTCCATCACCTAACATGGTAAAATGCCCAAACTGATGCCCTGCGTAAGCTTGAGCAATACTATTACTCTCTGGTGGAAGTGAGTTCCCTGCAAATAATTCAGAAATTTCTTTATCATTTAAGTTTGAAAAATTTAAATTCAGTTTTTCTGCAAGATTTTTATTTAATACCACTAATTCTGGTTTTTTGACTGGAACAGGTTTTATATCTTCTTTAAATGCTTCTGGTAATCTAGAATAAGTATTATCAAAGCACCATCCAATGGTCATTAATTTAACTTACTTCTGCTTGATGTTCTTTAGGTTTAACTTCAGTTTTAAATTGGTTTGAAATTTTTTGAACTTGAACTGATGAAACTTTATATTCTGCACACATTGTTTCTTCATCTTTTCCATGTCCAGTTACCATATTGACCATATGTTCAGGGAAATGGAATGTTGTAAATACAATACCTTCTTTAACTTTATCAGTAACCTCTACCTTAAGAGCGACTTCACCTCTACCTGAATATAATCTTCCAATATCGCCAGTGTTTAGATCTCTATCAGCTGCATCTTTAGGATGTATCAACAACACATCTTCATCAACTATATTTATATTATTTGTTCTTCTAGTCATTGTGGCAGCATTATAATGCTGTAAAACACGACTAGTCGTTAATATTAGTGGATAATCTTTTTGATTATTCTTTATTTCAGTAGACTCTTTCCAGTCAAAACTTTTTAATCGACCTTTTCCTAACTTAAATTCTTCTGTGTGTAATATTTGAGTATCCGTTCCGTCTTCTTTTACTGGCCATTGTAGTCCGAATTTTCCTAATCTCTCTCTAGTAATCCCTTTAAAAAATGGAACTATATCAGCTATTTCTGCAAGCACTTGATCTGCATCATAATCTGGTTGATCAAAACCAAGTTTTTGCATCATATCTGTGACTATAACTCCATCAGGCTTTGTTCCTGGTAATGGAGGTACTGCTCTATTAACTCTCTGAACTCTTCTCTCAGTGTTTGTGAATGTACCATCTTTTTCTAAGAATGTAGTTCCTGGAAGTACAACTGTAGCCAGTTTAGCAGTTTCACTCATGAAAATTTCTTGAACCACCAAAAGCTCTAATGAATTCATTGCCTCTACAACGTGAGCGCTGTTAGGATCTGTTTGAACAATATCTTCACCAATAATCCAAATGCCTTTTATTTCTTTTTTAATTGCGGCATCAAACATTTGAGGAATTTTTAACCCTGCTTTTGTTGGATGAGTCACACCATACTTTTCAGAATAAAATTTTTGATTTTTTTCATCTGCAACTTCAAAATATCCTGCACCTTGATGTGGTTGACATCCCATGTCAGCTGCACCTTGAACATTATTTTGGCCTCTTAATGGATTTACTCCAACTCCTTTTCTTCCAATGTTTCCTGTGATCATTGCAAGGTCAGCAATCAACATGACAGTCTTTGATCCTTGTTCATGCTCTGTAACTCCAAGACCATGAAATTCCATAGAATTTTTAGCAGTTGCATATGCTATTGCAGCTTCTTTAACCAACTGTTTATCTACACCAGCAACTTTTGCTAAATGATCAACGTCTTGTCTTTCAATTTCTTTTAAAAAATTATCAAATCCCTCAGTTCTATCTCTTATGAAATCTTCATTATATAATTTTGATTTAACTATAAAATGTAACATCATATTAAGAACTGCAACGTTAGTCCCTGGTCTTAATTTAATATGATAGTCTGCAAGTTTTGCAATTTCTGTTGTAATAGGATCCAAAACGATTAGTTTTTTTCCTTTCATGACTTGTTGTTTAATTTTTGCACCTGTCACAGGGTGTGCATTAGTTGGATTTGCTCCAATTACTAAAAATAAGTCAGCGTGATAAATATCTTCTGTAGAATTAGTAGCAGCACCAGTTCCAAAAGTTTGTTGCATTCCCCAAGCAGTAGGTGAATGACAAATTCTAGCGCAACAATCTACACTATTAGTACCAACTGCTGCCCTTATCATTTTCTGAAAAACATAGTTTTCTTCGTTAGTGCATCTTGCAGAAGAAATTCCAGCGAATGCATCTGGTCCATGATCTTTAACAATTCTTTGCATTTCTTTTTTAATAAAATCATATGCCTCATCCCAACTTGCTTCCTCAAATTTACCATTTCTTTTAATCAAGGGAGTTTTTAGTCTATCTGGATGATCATAAAAACCAAAAGCATACCTTCCTTTAATACAAGTATGCCCTGCATTGACCTCAGTTTGTTTTGGAGTATCTATCGCAACAACTTTATCATTTTTAATCGATGCTTCTAAATTACATCCAACACCACAATAAGAACATGTGGTTCTTACTTTTTTATCAACCGCTGCTGATTTTGATTGAAAAACATCTGAAATAGCGTCAGTAGGACATGTGTGCGCACATGCTCCACATGATACACAGGACGAGTCACCAAACATCATATCATTATCAGTTGTAATTCGAGATTCAAAACCTCTACCAGACATCGTAAGTACGAATGATCCTTGAATTTCATCACAAGCTCTTACACATCTTCCACAATTGATACAGTTATCTAAATTCATTCTCATATAATCATGAGAGGTATCTCTTGGAATTCCTTTGTGTTGTTTAGGGCTATTATATCTGTGATCAGAAATGCCTAAATCATTAGCAACTGTCTGAAGTTCACAATTATTGTTTACTTCACACGTATTACACTCCATTGGATGATCAGTTAGAACTAATTCTACTATATTTTTTCTTAAATTTTGAAGGTTTTCATTAGAAGTAAAAATATGTTGGTTTTCAGCTACTGGAGTATGGCATGAAGCAACTACTTTAGTAGGACCATCTTTTTCTAACGCTACTTCTACAGAGCAAACTCTACAAGCACCATAAGGAGCAAGATTTGGATCATCACAAAGAGTGGGAACTTTTTTTTCTCCAACATAACTTTTTACAAATTTAAGAATAGATGTGTGGTTAGCACCAATTTCGTATGGTTTTCCATCTATATAAGCAATTTTTCTTTTTTCAGAACTCATTAATTATCTTTTACCATATCACTTTTCATTTCATCACCAAAATACTTTAAGATGTTCATAATTGGAGTAGGTATTGCACCACATAGAGCACATAAACAGCCTTTTTGCATAGTAATCAACAATTCATTTAGTAATTTCAGTGGAATTTTGGATGTCTTTTTCTTAACTTGATCAAACATTTCCTTGCCTCGGTAGGAACCAAGTCTTCCAGGAAAACATTTGCCACATGATTCCTCTGCTGAAAATTCAAATAAGTGATGAATATATTCTGTCATTGGAAAATCTTTTGGAATACTCACAACACTTGCGTGGCCTAACATAAATCCTTTTGCAGTAAACTCTTGAAAGTCAAGATTTAAGTTATCTATCTCAGTTAAAGGAACCACTCCACCCAAAGGGCCACCTATTTGAAATGCTTTAACTTCTTCTTTGTAGCCGCCACCAATCTCATTAAATATTTTTTTCATTGGGGTTCCCATATCTATTTCATAAACTCCAGGATTATTAAAAAAACTATCTAAACAAACTAATTTAGTACCTGCTGATTTTTTATTACCAATTGATGAAAATTTTTCTGATCCATTTATTAATATTCCTGATGCGGCAGCTAAGGTTTCTACATTATTAACTACAGTTGGTTTTTTATAAAGTCCTTCAGTGACTGGAAAAGGTGGTCTTACATCTACTTCAGCTCTTCTTCCTTCTATTGATGCAATTAGTGCTGTTTCCTCTCCACAAATATATGCACCTTGTCCAATACAAATTCCTAAATCAAATGAAAAACCTGTTCCTAAAATATTTTCACCCAAAAGCCCCAATTTTTTTAGTGCATTTATACTACCGTTTATAGCTTCAATAGATTTAGGATATTCACCTCTTATATATAAAACTCCTTCATCACTTCCTATAACATAACCACAAATTACCATTCCAAAAATAACTTTAAGAGGTTGATCTTCTAATAAATATCTATCAGAAAATGCACCTGAGTCTCCCTCATCTGCATTACATATTACATACTTTTTCTCTCCTTTTGCTTTACTACAAAAGTCCCATTTCATTCCTGTAGGAAAACCAGCCCCACCTCTTCCAGTTAAATTTGAATCTAGTAATGATTTCACAATTTCTTTTTTGTCTTTTTTTAAAAATTTATCTAAATGGTCTTTAAATTGTTCAACAGAGGAAAGTTTATCATCCATCAAAAAACTTGTTGTGGCAAAACTTTTTGAAAAAAATTTTTCTTGTTTTATATCCTCACCTTTTAAAATTTGATCAATTTTTTCAATATCTTTTCCAGCATAATTTTCTCCATCATAATGAAATGCATGGTTTTCGTAGCAGTGTCCTAAACAGAACATTTCACCAACCTTGTCATCACCTAATTTTTCTTTTAATTTATCTTTTAACTTTTCCTGAGTTCCAGCACACATACAGGCACTGCCATTACACACAAAAGCTTTTTTTTCTCTATGAGATGGTCTTAAAAATTCATAAAATGTTTCAGCTCCATGTATTGTTGAAACACCCAAATTGTATTCTTTTGCGATTTCTTTGATATCTTTTGGTGTCTCACTTAGGACATTTTCAGACATTTTTTTAAATAAATTGTCCTTTAAACCAATTCTTCCAGATAAATTACTTATATTTTTTGACACCGCAAAATTCCTCTTAACTCACAATAACTTTTTGGTTATTTGTGTATATATTAAAACTATCCTCTTTTACGAAACCTATCAAGGTCATGTCAAATCTATTCGCAAGATCAATTGCTAGGCTTGTTGGCGCACCCACTCCTATCATTAACCCAATATTAGTCATCAAAACTTTTTGAACTAGCTCAAAATTTAGACGTCCAGAACATGTGATAAATTGGTCTTCAGGCTTTAGAAAACCATTCAATAATGAATCACCAATCAATTTATCTAAAGCATTATGTCTACCCACATCCTCCTTTAAAGATAACAAATCACCATTAGATGAAAAAAGTCCGCTAGCGTGGATTCCTCCAGTTTTGGCAAATTCAGACTGATTTTGTCTAAGTGTATTAGGAGATTTAATTATTATATCTTTTGATATCTTTGGGTTTGATTTAGATGCTTTTTGTTTTTTTGTTATTTCTAAAGCATCAAGAGAGGATTTGCCACAAACACCACAGGATGAATTAGATAAAAAATCTCTTTTAATTTTTGAAATATCTATATTTTTAGAGTTATTTAATGTAACTATTATTTTATTTTGAATATTGTACTGTCCTACTTTATCACCAAAACTTTCTATACTTTCAATTTCTTTAATATTGTCAATAATCTGTTCATTAAATAGAAAACCTCTTACTAAATCTTCATCATTTCCTGGAGTTCTCATTGTTATTGATAAACTTTTTGAGATAAACTTTTCATTGTCTTTATATTTTAATGAAATTTCCAATGGCTCCTCTATTGAAATAAAATCTTCAGTATTTTCTAATCTATTTTTTTTAAATTTTGTTACTTTATATTTTGAATTCATCAAACTATTTTAAGGGATAATTTTTTTTTAAAATAAATTTATTTATTAAGATTGCTAAAATAATAATTACAAAACACCCTGAAATTATTGGAAATAATAAATATTCATAAGATACACTGCCAATTATAACCATAACCGGATTTCCACCAGCAGGAGGATGAACTACGTTTAGAAATATCATAAAAAAAATTCCTACACCTACAGCTAAAGCTATATTAATATATATTGGTAAGGGTATAAAATTTACAAATATAACACCCACTAAAGCTGTTACTAGATGTCCAAAAAAAACATTTCGAGGCTGTGCGAAAGGACTTTCAGGAAAACCAAATAACAAAACCATTGAGGATCCAAATGAAGCAGCTAAAAATAATCCAAACATACTTTTGTATGTAAGAACTGTTAATATTCCAATTGTGAAAGCTGAAAAGATTCCAGCAATTAAAGCTTTTTTAAAAACTTCTTTTTTAAACTTGATCATTTAGAGCTTTAGCGACTGTTCTTAAAGGAAGTAATAAACATTCTTTCCTTGATTTATTTTTTTTATCAAAAAGTTCCTTAAACTTTACCCAATTTTTTTCTAAATTTATTTTAGTATTTTCAAAAATATTTTCACAAGTATTTATAAAATTTTTAACTTCTTCTAAATTTTTATCTTTAATATTTTGTGAAAGTAGGCTTACAGACGCTTGACAATAAACACACGACTTACATTGATAGCCCATATCAACTATCTTATCATCTTTCACAATTAGACTTATTTCCATTTCATCACCACACATTGGATTTTTATTTTTTGATTTATGAGTGTGTTTATTTAGAATTTTATTGTTTTCTGTATTTGAGGCTATTTCTAAAATTCTTAAGTCCATATTAACTCTTTAAATCAATCATTAATGTTTTATATTTTCTTTAATGGATCATAACAAGATTTTAGGCGTTGTACTAGCTGGAGGAAAGTCACAAAGATTTGGAGAAGACAAATCTCAAGTCAAATTACATGGTAAAATACTAATTGATTATATTCTTTCAGAAATAATTGATCAATTTGAGGAAATTTTAATAGTCACAAACAATGAAATTAAATTTAAATTTTCAAAGAAAATATCAATAACTAATGATCTAATAGAAGGTGTCGGACCTTTAGGAGGCATTCTAACCGCAATGAAATGGATTAAAAAAAATAACAAAAACTATAAATGGATATCAACTTTTCCTTCAGACACACCTTTTTTTACAAAAAATGAGCTACAAATCTTTTATAAAAAAATTGATATTCAAAAGAGTAAATTATTTTTTATCAAAAATAAACAAACGAGACATAATATATTTGGACTTTGGTCAATGGATTTAATGGAAAAGTTAGATAATGATTTAAAAAAAGGAGAACGGAAAGTAGAAGTTTGGGCTGATACTGCTGGTGTTGAAATAATAAATATTGAATACAAAAAAAAAGATCCTTTTTTTAACATTAACACTAAGGAAGATTTAGAAAAAGCATATAAGATGTTAGAAAATGATTAGTTATAAAAATTCAAGAAGAATATTAAAAAAATCAAAGATTAAAATTGATAATGAAATTTTGGATGTAGATAATTGTATTAATAGAGTTTCTGCAAATAATATCTTTTCTAAAGTAAACAATCCTGCTGCAAATAATGCAGCTTTCGATGGATATGTGATTAAATCAAAAGATACTAAAAACTTAAATAAAAAAAAAAGTAGAGTATTTAAAATTTTAGGTACGATCGCTGCAGGTGACAAGACTATCAAAAAAAAATTTAAAAATTTTCAAACTTTTGAAATAATGACGGGTTCAATTATCCCAAAAGGATTTGATACAATTATACCTATAGAGCAAATAAATTTTTATCCAAATAAAACAAAACCTAAATATATTTTGATTAATAAAAAAATTAAAAAAAACCAACATATTAGATTTAAAGGATCTGATTATAAAAAAGGTGATTTATTAATCAAAAAAGGTACAATTTTGCAATCTAATCATATCTTAGCTTTGAAATCTTTAGGTGTAGATTCTATTAATGTTAAAAAAAAACCGAATATATTATTTTTTTCTACTGGTAATGAAATATCAAATAAAAAAAAAGTTTCTGAATGGCAAGTTAGAAATTCTAATAGTCATTATATAAAATCTCTAGGTAATAATTTCCTTTTTGATTTTAAAAATGGAGGAATATTGAGAGATAATCAAATAGTTAAATTTGAAAAAAAAATAAAAAAAGTTTTCAATTCAAAAATTGATATTATTCTTACATCTGGCGCAGTATCAGCTGGAAAATTTGATTTTATTCCTACTGTTGTTAAAAAATTTAAATTATCAAACTATTTTAAAAGTGTTTCAATAAGACCGGGTAAACCTCTTATGTTTGCTAAATTTAAAGGAAAACAAAAAGTCATATTTGGTTTGCCCGGGAACCCAATTTCTTCAGCAGCTTGTTTTAGATTTTTTGTTTATCCATATCTTCATGAGATATTAGGGATTTCTGAGGAAAAACCATTTAAAGCAATTTTAAAAAACCATTTTATCAAAAAAAATAATTTTACAAGATTTGTAAAAAGTAAAATTAATACAACTAAAAATGGTAAAATCGAAACTGAAATATTAAAAGGTCAAGAGTCATTTAAAATTCAATCATTTATTAAATCGAATATTTGGACCTTGTTACCATCAGGTAAATCTAAATTTAAGAAAGGGGATATTGTGGATTGTTATCTTCCAAATTACTCACAAAAAATTTTAATCCATTAAAGCTATTTTTGTTGTAGTTCAAACTAATAAGAATTAAATATCTCAATATGTTCGAACTTAAAAATGAAAAAATTGCCATCCCTTTAGTTCTATTTGCAGGTTTACTTTGGTCTTTTGGTCCTTTGGTAGTTAGATATATGAACGAGCCTAATTTAGTTCCTTGGCAATATATTTTTGGAAGAGGTTTAACAATATTTATAATTTTAAATTTGTATTTATACTTTGAAGAAGGAATAAATTTTTACAAAAATTATAAAAAGATAGGTAAATCAGGTCTTGTTGGTGGAGTTGGCCTTGGAATTGCAATGATTTCATTTATTTATTCCATCACTAATACAAGTGCTGCTATTACACTTTTATGTTTAGCTGCGATGCCTTTCTTTACAGCATTGCTAGCATTTTTATTTTTAAAAGAAAGAATTTCTTTAAATGTTTGGGTATCGATTTTTATTGCTACTATTGGAATAGTGATTATGGCGATAGGTAATACAGAAAAAAATTCTTTAGTTGGTTTTATTTTTGGTATCACTTCTTCCATAGGTTTTTCTATTTTTTCAGTTTCTTTAAGATGGAGAAAAGAAACTCCAAAGTTTACTACTGTGGCTGTTGCTGGTTTATTCTGTTTTATTTTTGCATCAGTAATGATCCTCATTAAAAATCAACCTTTTTTCGCAACAAGTTATAATAGCGCTATGTTTTCATTACACGGAACTTTAGTTTGTTTAGGTTTGATTTTATATTCTATTGGATCAAAAGCTATTCCAGCTGCTGAGCTTACTTTGTTATCTCTAACTGAAGTGATAGGTGGTATTTTCTGGGTATGGTTACCTTTATTAGGTATTAATGAAGTTCCATCTACAAATACTATTGTAGGAGGCTTTTTTCTTTTTGTTTCATTAGTTTATTACAGTCTTATTATGCGATGGAATAAAAGATATATTGCTCTTAATTAAAATCATAATTTTATGGAACGTCCTGATTTTTTTACATTAAAGAATGGTGAAAAAGTAAAATTACCATTTTCTAAAAAAGAGTATGACGAGAGAGTAAAAAAACTAAGAGATGTCATGAGTAAAAATAATCTAGATATGATTATTTTGACATCTATGCATAATGTTGCTTATTACTCTGGTTTTATTTATTGTTCGTTTGGTCGTCCTTATGGATGTATTATCACTCAAAAAAAAATTTCTACAATTTCAGCAAATATTGATGCTAGCCAACCATGGAGAAGATCACATTGTGATAATGTAATTTATACTGATTGGAAAAGAGATAATTTTCTTAAAGCGATAGTATCAATAATTGGTAGAGACACTCCTCCAAAAAATATAGGAGTCGAAAATGATCATGTGACATTAGATATGAGAGAAAAAATTGGTTCAATTTTTACTTTCTCAATTTTTAGCGATATTTCAAAAGATTTGATGAAATTAAGAATGTTTAAATCGAGCGAAGAAATTTCAATAATTAAAAATGGCGCAAGAATAGCAGATATCGGTGGAAGTGAAATTTTAAAAAATATTAAAGAAGGCGCAACAGAGTTGGAAATTGCAATCGCAGGAAGAGACAAAATGGAAATTGAGATAGCAAAAACCTATCCTGACGCAGAATATATGGATACCTGGGTTTGGTTTCAATCTGGTATTAATACAGATGGCGCACATAATCCAAAAACAAATCGTAAAATTAAAAAAGGTGATATTTTATCTTTAAATACTTTTCCAATGATATCAGGATATTATACTGCTTTAGAACGAACATTATTTTTAGACTCTGTTGATGAGGAGTCATTAAAGGCATGGGAAGCAAACGTAAAAGTTCATAAAAGAGGTTTAGAATTGGTTAAACCTGGAGTTAAGTGTGCCGATATATGTAATGAATTAAATGAATTATTTGCTGAACTTGGATACTTGCAATATAGAACTTTTGGTTATGGACATTCATTTGGAGTTCTTTCTCATTTTTATGGAAGAGAAGCTGGTCTTGAGCTTAGAGAGGATATCGATACTGTTTTAGAGGAAAATATGGTAATTTCAATGGAACCAATGATCTTAATTCCTGAGGGAAAACCAGGGGCAGGTGGGTATCGAGAACATGATATTTTAGTTATAAAAAAAGATGGTGCTGAAAATTTAACAAAGTTTCCTTTTGGACCAGAACATAATGTAATCAAAGGATAAATGAAAAAAAAAGATAAAATTGTAAATAGCTGGAATGAATGGGACCCCCTTAAACATGTTATAGTTGGTAGAGCAGATGGAACCTGCATTCCCTCACCTGAACCAGCTTTAGATGCAAAAGTTCCAGAAGACTCTGATATGAGAGGTAAATTTGGTCCAAGAACTAAAGATACTATAGATAAAGCAAATCAACTTTTAGACGACTTTTCAAATATGCTTGTAAATAGAGGTATAAAAGTGGATAGACCAACACCGATAGATTTTAATCAAAAAACATCAACACCAGATTGGGAGTCAGAAACTATGTTTGGATGTATGCCTCCTAGAGATGTTTTATTAACTGTAGGAAATGAAATTCTAGAAGCAACGATGAGTTATCGATGTCGATGGTTTGAGTATTTATGTTATCGACCTCTTTTGAAAGATTATTATAATAATGATCCTAATATGAGACATGAGTCAGCGCCAAAGCCAAGACTTACAGACGCCGATTATCGCAAAGATTACTTGTCGGATAAAATTGGAATTCAGAAAAGACTCAAATGGACTGAGGATAAATTTTTTGTGACAACCGAGGAAGAACCATTATTTGATGCAGCTGATGTATTAAGATTTGGAAAAGATTTAGTAGTTCAGCATGGTTTTACAACAAATTTAAAGGGTATTGATTGGTTAAAACGACATTATAAAGAACACAGAGTACATGCAGTAAATTTTCCTGGTGACCCTTATCCAATACATATTGATGCAACATTTACACCAATTAAAGAAGGTTTAATCATTAATAATCCTCAAAGAAGATTACCTAAAGAACAAAAAAAATTGTTTGAAGATAATGGCTGGAAGATAATTGATGCTGCCCAACCTGCACATAATGAGCCACCACCTCTTTGTTATTCTTCAGTGTGGCTTTCGATGAATGTGTTAGTACTAGACCCGAAAACAGTATGCGTGGAAAAAAGTGAGAAGTATCAAGCAGAACAATTAGATAAATTAGGAATGGAGGTAATTCCAGTCGACTTGAGGGAAGCTTATGCTTTTGGAGGAGGACTTCATTGTTGTACCGCTGATGTTTTCAGAGAAGGTGAACTAAAAGATTACTTTCCAAAACAATAAGTTTAACCAGGATTTTTTTTTAAATATTCAATATAGTTTACAACTTCATTGAAACTTTCGTCAGGTATTTCTTTATAAGTTACATTAAATTTTTTTTTGACACATATTGCTACATGAGCATAAGGGTTTCTACCTTTTGGATGATTTGGGTGATCTGGTAATTGTCCTTTGAGAAAATCTCCAGCTTCCTGAATAATTTTCCACAATTTTACTTTGTTTTCTTTATTCATTTGAATAGAAATATAATAATGTTAATCATAAATATTAAATTATGTCTAAAGTTTTAAAGCTTGGAATAACAGGCAATAACAATAAAAAGATTATAGAGGTAAATTCAATAGATGTATTAGCAAACAAGGGAATAATTGGTGATAGACATTTTAATGACTATAATGATCCATATTGTCAATTATCTTTAATTGAATCAGAAAACATTGATTATTATAATTCTAAATATGGTTTAAAAATACCTTATACGGACTTTAGAAGGAATATAATCACTAAAGGAATTAATTTAAACAATTTGATAGGAAAAAAATTAAAGATAGGAAATGTTAAAGTAGAAGGAATTGATTTATGTAGACCATGTAAGCATTTAACAGAGATGCTTAATCAAGAAAATATTCTTAAAGAGTTTCTTAGAAGAGGCGGTCTAAGATGTCAAATACTATCCTCATCAAGCATATCGATTGGAGATGAAATTAAAATTTTAGATTAGTTCTCTTTTGATTTATCTACACTAAACTTTTCTAATCCACTAACTTTATTATTTTCCTCAAGTTTTTCAAATTGTGCTCTTTTTTCTAATTCTTTTTGCATCAATCTTTGATCTCGTCTGATTTCCTCTTGCTCTTTTAATTTCTGATCTCTATCGAATTTTTCTTCCCATTCCTTAATTTTTATATATTCAAGCTCTTTAAGTTTATCTTCCTCTTCTTTAATTGCTTTTAATTCTCTATTTTTTCGTCTTTGTTCTTTCAGTTCTTTATTTTTTTGTTCTTCTTCTCTTACTTGTAGATCAATATCTTTTCTGTTTTGTTCTTCTTCTCGTATTTTTAATTGTTTTTCTTTTTCTCTCAATTCTTTAGTAACCAAAATTAATTCTTCGTCTTTTTTTATTAATCTTTCAGCTTCAGTTTTTTGTTTCTCTTCTTTCAATCTAATTTCTTTTTCTCTATTTCTTAACTCATCTTCATTAAGCTTAATTTTATTACTTTCTTTGTTAAGTCTTTCCTCCCAAGCTTTCAATTCTTTTCTCTCTTTTAAAACCGAATTTCTTTCTTCAAGTTTTTGTAATTTTATTGCTTTAATTTTATTTAATTCTTTGTTCTTTTTATAATTTGAAAATGCGCTACTTATAGAATTTGTTGTGAATGAAGCAATTTTAGCAAGCCCAACAGTATTCTTTTTGTTCTTTAATTTTTTTCTTTTTTTAAGTGCCATAATTTTTAAAAGAATTATTTCACTAAAGAAATGATAATTATTCAACAAGAATTTGAAAAAAATTGTTTATATTGGGTACAACCTGAAAGTGATTATCTTTTTTGATTAAATTTGATCTTGATCTTCTTTTTTGTATTTAACTCCCTTTCTTTCTAAAATTTCTTTTACTTTTTCAGAATAAGGCTCCTCTATATGTTCGGTAGTAGGGTTTAACTCAATACCAGCAGGTGTAATAGTTTGTGGCATTGCGACAAACTGTGAGTCAGGATTATCGACAGTTTTTCTAACTTTCATTCTATAAATTCCAAAAAAACCAATCACTATGTGAAAAAAAAATAAAAATACAAAAAATCCATTTGAACCCACTAAGTCCATAAATATTGAGCATAGAAATGGTCCACTCATGGCACCTAATCCAAATGCAAACTGAAGTCCTGCTCCAGCAGCAACAAATTTATCCTTAGATATATAGTCATTTGTATGAGCTAAAATCAGAGAAAACATTGGTAGGCTGCAAAAAGAGAATAGAATAAAAAAAATGTAAAACCATGTTTTGCTTGTTGCAAGACCACCAGGTAAATACATTTGTCTTGAAACTAATATTGCAAAGATAGAAAATACAGCAGCTCCAAAAGTACTAAAAACAATTACTTTTCTCCTATCATACATATCAGATATTTTCCCAATTGGAAATTGGGCAACTGCGCCTGAAATAGCTAAAAGAAATGTTACAATAGAAATTTCCAAAATTGTAAAATTCATTGAAGTTGCATAAACTGCTAACAAAGTGAATAAAGCTGATTGTATTGTTCCATAAAAAAGAGAACTTACCATTCCAAAAGGAGATGCATTATATAGTTCTTTAAGTTTCATAGCCTTGATACTTTTAAATGTTGGTGGTTTTTTCTTAGTTAATAAAATAGGTATTAAAGCTGCTGATGTGATGACAGAAACGAGTATAAAAGGTTGAAAATTTTTCGGACTACTAAAATTCAGTAAAAACATTCCCACCCCTAGTGCTCCATAAAGCACAACCATATAAATAGATAATACACTTCCTCTATTTTTATTACTTGATCTATCATTAAGCCAACTTTCAGCAACTGTATAAATGCAAACCATACTTATTCCAGTAAGTACTCTAAGCAAAAACCAGATGAACGGATTTATTAATATTGAATGCACTAAAATTACAAGAGAAGCAAGAGACGCAAAAGCTGCAAAAACTCTTATATGTCCTACACGTGATATAATATTCGGTATCGTTGCTGCCCCTATAAAATATCCAACAAAATAACCTGACATCATGAAACCAGTAGCAGTCAGGCTAAATTCTTCCTGAACAGCCCTAACACCTAGAAGAGATCCTTGAAAACCATAAGCCATCATAATGAATCCCATCCCTAAAAATAACGCCCAAGAATTTTTTAAAACTTTATTCATAAAAACAGCTGTAAATATTCGCCATGTATTATTAAATCAAGTCTTAATTGTGACAAGCTTATGAATTTTTAAGCTTTAGAAATGAGTGAATGGCAATAGTAGCAATTATAATTACCCCACCTTGAAGGGTCTCTATGCTAGGTTGTTCTTTAATTATTAACCAAACCCATATTGGACCAATTATAGTTTCTAATAAAAAAAATAAGTTTACTTCTGCTGCTGGGATAAATCTTGGTGCTATAGTCACTAAAACAAATGGTATAGCTACACACATAATACACATTAAAGGGATTATAAATAGGTCTCGATCAACAAGAACAAAGCTTTCAATAAATACTAAAGCAAAAGTTGCAACTAATAATTTTCCAACTACCGCAGATGGAACTAAATTTTTTGATTTTGCTGATCTTACAGTTACAGCTCCCACAGCTAAGCCCAAAGCTGTCACAAATCCTAAAATATCTCCATAAAAATTACCTAACTTTAAAGAGTCAAAGAAAATATAAATAATTGCTAAAAAAGTAATTATTATTGAAATCCATGTTTTTTTATCAGGTGGTTCTTTTAAAATAATTGATCCAAGAATAGCTGAAATCATTGGAGCTGTTGCAATCATTACTAGTGTGTTTGCAACATTAGTATTTTGAATTGAAACAACAAATGTAATATTAGTTAAGCTAAATGTTATTATGTATATCAAACCGTGATATCCACTATTAAAAAGAGTCTTAAAAAAATTTAATTTATAAATAAGAAGCATTCCAAAAAAAACAACTAAAAATGGAATTATTCCTCTATAAAAAACTAATCCCCATGTTTCAACATTTGATAATCTTATAAACAATGAGTCGGGAGTAATGAACATTACTGCCACAAAAGCCATTAAAGAACCTTTTTGCTGGTCTGAAAGGTTTTTCATGCTTTTAATTCTGCCCAAAAAGTTTTTGCAAGATTAACTTTTGATAGATCATAAAAGGTTTTTAATCCAGTTGGGGAAGTAACATTAATATCACCATTTAGTTTTTGATCGATAAAATCAATTCCTGCAAAAAATATCTTTTTATTCTTTAAATCTTTGGCAATTTTTTTTGATATTTTTTTTTCAATTGATGTGAGATTAATATTTATTGCCTTCCCTCCCTTACTTAAATTGCTTAAAAAAGAACCTTTTTTAGGGATTCTAGATATTGCACCAACTATTTTCCCATTAATAATAAATACTCTTTTATCTCCTTTATTGATTTTAGGTAGGAATTTTTGACACATAATATAACTATGTTTTTTTATTAACTTTTTAATCAATTTTAGATCAAATTTAGATAATAAGTAAATATCATTTCCACCAAAACTATGTATTGGTTTTATGATAACTTTTTGGTTAATCTTAAAAAATTTTTTAATTTCCTCAATATTTTGTGTAAACAATGTATCTGGCATAAAATTTTGATACTTAGCTGAGAAAAGTTTTTCAGAAATATTTCTAATTGAGGTTGGGTCATTTATAATTTTAACTTTATCTTTTATATTATCTAAAATGTAAGTTGTAGAAATATATTCAATGTTAAATGGTGGATCTTGCCTTATTAGAATAAATTTACAATTTTTTAGTTCAAGTTTTTGTTTTTTTATGACTCTAAAAAAATTTTTTTTTTTGTAATCAAACTTTATAAAAAAACCATCAGCAATAACTTGAGATTTTACAATTGATAAATTTTTTGGATCGTAATAAAAGATTTTATATTTTTTGCTTTGAATTTCACTAGCTAAAAAAATAGTTGTGTCAGTTATTGGATTAAGAGTAGAAGGGTGATTTCCTTGAATAGCAACTATTTTACTCATCGTAAAGTTCACTTAAATCGTCATTTTTTGAAAATTTGCTAATCATATTTTCTGCATTTGTTGTTTTATTATCAATTAATCTTTGTAAGTGATTTAAAAACATTGTTTCATTTTTTTGATTTTTATTGAGTATGTCTCTATTTTCTAAACCTTTCTTTGATAAATCTAACAAAGTTGATGCCCAATAATGAAGATCTTTACCCATTAACTGTGTATTGAAACCTTTTTGTGGGGCTTCAAGATAAGCATTGATTATTTTATCTTTATCCCATTTAGAAATTATTTCGTAAACTTCATCAAGATTTCCATATAAAATTCCGACATAAAAAGCAGGTCCTGCACAGAGACAATCCCAACCACAAGTATCCATAGATCTAAGCTCTATGTATTTCTTTAATCTATTCTCTGTAAATATTGTACTTAAATGAGTAGATAAATCTTTTTCTGTTGGTAATCTATTATTTATCTCATTAATTTTTTGGTTCATAAAATCTTTAAAAGTATAGTTTTTTCCTGAAATATATTTTTCTTTGGTTTGAATAAATAATATTGGGAAATTCATAATAAAATCTGCATATTTTTCAAAATTTAAATCTTCGAAAAATAACTTTGGCAGCCCACCTCTAGCAGTATTTTGCCAAACTTTAGATCTATAAGATAAATAATTACTTTTTTTTTTTTCAACGATGGAGGAATTTGAAAATAATGAGATTGAAATAGGGACAATTGAATTAACAACTCTAAATTTTTTCACAAAATCTATTTCAGACTCATAATCAATATTTAATTGAGTTCCACAAGTTCGATACATCATATCAAGACTCAATTCACCTCCTAAAGGCATGTCTTTCGTCATTAGCTTATATCTCTGTTTAGGATTATTTGGAACTTCATCAAGTTTAGATATTGGGTCAAAACCAGCACTGACAATACTAATATTAAGTTTTTTCGTTACTTGTTTTAGTTCAAACAAATAGTCTTGAGATTCAGCGCATGCTTCATGAATATGATTAAGTTTTTCACCAGATAACTCTATTTGGTTCCCAGGCTCAAGTGTAATATTTTTTCCACCTTTATTTAATCCAATTATATTTTTTTTTTCTAAAATAGGTTTCCAGCCAAACTCTAATAATGCTGAAAACATTTTTTTTATTTTGGAATAATCAATACGTTTATTATTTTGATTGTTGAATAAAAACTTTTCATGTTCAATTCCAATCTTAAAATTTTTATTATTTTTTAATCCTGATTTAAAATAATTAATAATTTGCTCTTTTTTATCAATCATGATGTATTTAATATTACTTTATTAAATTATTTAAAGAAAAGAATAGGGTTTCCTAGAAAATATTCTTTTTACCATAGGAGCAAAATCCTCCAAGGACATACTTTTATAATATGGGTCGAACGAAGCTTGATCCCATCTTTCACAAAAATTAATTGCATCGTCATAATATTTGTGATCCTTATATTTTTCTCTTTGATTTTTATTTTTTCCTAAATGATGTGCATAATAATACATTTGAAATTCTCCATGCTTCTCAATTATCCAATGAGTTTTTTTACTAACATATGGTTTAAGAACTGCTGCGGCATATTCAGAATGGTTTAACGGTGCTAATTCATCACCAATATCATGCAGCAAAGCGGCCACTACCATTTCCTCATCAGCTTTATCCTTAAAGGCTCTTGTCGCTGTTTGGAGGGAGTGTTCAAGTCTTGATATTTTATAACCTTCTAAAGTTGATGTTAATCCTTTCATAAAATTTAAAATTCTATCTGCAGTTTTGCTGATGTATTCTTGTTCATATTTATCTAATAAAAGATATTCATCTTTCGTTCCGGTCTTCATTTCAGTAAATCTAACAGTTTTCATCTAGTTATTTGATGCTGTATTTAATAAAGATAGTTGTGTAATTTTACTATCACCAAGCTCATCTATTGGTTTTACAGGATAATCTCCAGTAAAATAATGATCTGTTAATTGTGGATAATTATCGTTTCTCTTATCAAATCCAATCGCTTTGTACATACCATCTAAAGTTAAAAATTTTAAAGTTTTTGAACCAATATATTTACAAATTTCATCATTTGTTTTATTTGCAGCCAATAATTCTTTTTTCGTGGGGGTATCAACCCCATAAAAGTCAGGATACTTAATTTCTGGGCAAGCAATTCTGACATGAACTTCACTAGCACCGGCATCGTATAACATTTTTACTATTTTATGGGATGTTGTTCCTCTAACCAAAGAGTCATCAACTAAAATTATTTTTTTATCTTTTATTGCTGATTGATTAGCATTTAATTTTAATTTGACTCCTAAACTTCTAATTTTTTGACTCGGCTCAATAAAGGTTCTTCCTACATAATGATTACGAACTAATCCTAATTCAAAATTCATACCTAAATTTTGTGCAAAACCGAGTGCAGCTGCATTTCCAGAATCTGGAACAGGCACAACGATATCGGCATTTATATCATTTTCTTTTGCAAGTTCTGCTCCAAGACTTTTTCGATGTTCGTATGCAGTTTTTCCATCAAGTATACTGTCAGGTCTTGCAAAATAAATATATTCGAAAACACAAGGTCTTTCCTTTTTTAAAGGAAAAGGTTTGATACTTTTAAGTTGATTATCTTCAATTAAAACTATTTCACCATTTTCAACATCTCTAATAAATTTTGCTCCAATAATGTCTAAGGCACATGTTTCAGATGCTAAGACATAACTATTTTTAAGTTTTCCGATTACTAAAGGTCTAATGCCATAAGGATCTCGTACTCCTACTAATGAAGTTTGAGTTAGCATTACTAAGGCATAACCGCCTTGTATTTGAAAAATTGCATCAACAATTTTATCTATTGTTTTCGCTCTTTTTGATTTTGCTATTAATTGAACTATTGTCTCAGTGTCTGATGTTGTATAAAAAATTGCACCATCTTCTACTAGTCTTTTTCTTAAAGAAATTGAATTAGTTAAATTTCCATTATGTGCTACTCCAATTCCACCTGCATTAGTATCTGCAAAAAAAGGTTGAATATTTCTTAAAGTATTTTCACCAGTAGTGCTATATCGATTATGACCGATGGCATAATTTCCTGGAAGTTTATTCAATACTTTTTCTTTATTAAAATTATCCCCTACTAATCCAAATCTTTTTTCTGAGAAATATTGTTTTCCGTTAAAAGAAACTATTCCACAACCTTCTTGACCTCTGTGTTGAAGAGCATGAAGCCCTAATGCAGTCAATGCTGAAGCATCCTTGGCATTACTCACTCCAAAAACTCCACATTCCTCTTTAAGCCTTGGATTAAAGCTCCTCAATTTTTTCTTTAGAATCTTGATATGTTTTTTCATTAGGAAATTCTTTCAATAAATAACTACTACCTTTTTCAATGTATGGGAAGACGTATGATTTTTTTAAATTTACAGGCCATTTTTCATAGTTATACACTATATGTACTGCTGAAAATATGCATACACATATAATATATGCTCTTACGAATCCAAAAAAGAATCCAAAGGCAGTATCCAAACTACCAATTCCCGTATATTTAATTGCTTTACTGATTGCTTTATTAATCATTAAAACTAAAAAAATCACAATTATAAAAATTGCTAATCCAAGCCCGATATCAAGAATATATTCATTATCAATTATATCTTTTAGATAGGGTTTAATTCTTGGAAAAATCATTAAAGTTATTATGTAGGCAAACAACCATTTCGCCATTGATAAAATACTCAAAACAAATCCTTTTTTGTAACATTTGATTAATGAAAGAATTGTTACCACAAGATATATCAAATCAATTAATGAAGTAATCTTTAAAAAATTTAGTATAACATCTGGCATTAAATTATTTTCCGAATGGTTTTATCAACAATATTAAAGATGGAAGCAAAGTAAGAACTGATATCATTGCTAATAACATAGCCATGCCTGTAAAAATACCAAAATAAATAGTTGGAATAAATTTAGATAAGACCAAAATAGAAAATCCAAAAACGATTGTTATAGAGGTATTTAAAATTGCCCTTCCAACTGTTGAGTGACATAACTTTAAAGTTTTTTGATAATCTTTCGAATTATTAAACTCCTCCTTAAATCTGTAGATATAATGAATACTATTGTCTACAGCAATACCAATCGTAATTGCAGCAATTGTTATAGTCATCATATCTAATGGAATACCAAGTAACCCAATAATTCCTAAAATAAAAAATGCTGCTATGAAATTTGGAACAACACCAATCAAAGAAAGCTTGATATTTTTAAAAAGTACAACAAACATTAAAAATATTCCAATCATTACTAAGCCTAGTGTCAATATTTGTGACTTGAATAAGCTTTGAAGTAAATTATTAAACAAAATCAACACTCCAGCGAGTTTAAATTCATTCTTATTTAATCCAATTTTATTTTCTAAATCATAATTAATTTTATTTATTAAATCATTTCTTCTCAAATTTTCCTGAGAGTCAATTATTCTAAGATTAATTCTTGCCTCATTATTTTTTATAGAAATATAAGGATCAATAATTTCAGTTTTAATAGTCTCCGGAATTTTCGAATACAGCACTCCCATTTCTAATGTACCTAATGGTTTGTTATTATTTAAGACTGTTGCTACATCTATGATTGATGAAAATGATAAGACTTTGCCTACTTGTGGAAGGCTATCAAGATAGTTATGTACTTTAGTAATTTTATCAATCTTATCTTTTGTAAACCAATATTTTTCATCATCTGACTTATCTTCATTATCCCAATCTTCAAATTCATCTTCTTCATCAGACTTGTTTTTTTCTTTTTTTGGAAATTTCAAAATTACTTCGAGTGGCGTAGTTCCGCCTAATTTTTCATCAATTAGTTTCATACCTTTATAAATTTCTGTTTTTTTACTAAAATAATTTATGAAACTATTTTCAACTTCCAAACGATTAATCCCAATTAGACTCAATATTATGATTATAAAAGTTAGGACAAAAATTATTTTATGATTATTTATAGATATTTTTGAAAAATAATTTGTAATCGATGATTCATTATATTTTTTGAGAGAAATTTTTTCTTTTGAAACAAAATTAATTAAAGTTGGAAGCAATGTAAATGTGATAAAGAATGACGTTATTAATCCTAAAGTCATCATCCATCCAAAATCTATTATAGGTTTTATCTCACTGAAAATTAAAGATAGAAAAGCAATTATAGTTGTTAATACAGTATATAAAATTGGCAAAAACATTTTATTTGTAGTTAAAGTAATTAATTCTAAAATACTTTTATTAGGAAGTTTTTCTTTAAGTTGTAAAAATCTAGTACTCATGTGAATATTCATTGCCATCGTTAAAATTAACATTAGAGCAATAAAATTTGACGAAATAACTGTTACTTTCCATCCCAACAAACCCAAAATACCCATCATTATAAGAACTGAAAAAAAACAACTACTTATGGGAACCACAATCCAAATAAGCTTTCTAAACACAAACCACAGCGTTCCGATTATAAATAAAAATACACCAATTCCAAAAACAACTATGTCACTTTTTATAAATGTCATCATATCGTCAGCAATCATGGGTATTCCACCTAAGTGAATTTTGCCAATATCCTCGTAACTTCTAATAACGTCTCTTATTTCGAGAATATTTTGATGATTTTTTTTTTTAATTACATCTTTATAGTTTTCAATTTCTTGTTTCGATTTATCTTTAAAATTCTTTAATTCTTTATTTGTTTTAATATAAACAATAATACCACTTGTTTTTCCGTCTTCACTAATTACAAAATTTCTAAAAACTGGACTACTTTTAATTTCTTTAAATCCTCTCGATCTATCAACGTCTTCATCTTTAAGAGTTTTAAAATTTTCAAGTCTTTCTTGTAAAGGTGCATCTGAACTGTTTAATAATGGAATATCCAAAAGAGTAATGACGTTATGTACCCAACTTAAACTTTGAATTTTATATTTAAGACTTAAAAGATTATTAATTGATGTATCAGATATCATTCCCTCATTTGGAGTGTAAGTAAGTATCAAAAATTCTTTTGAACCATATCTTTCTGATATTTCTTGAAGATATTTTAGATCTGGGTCACCTTCAATTAATAAAGTCTCAGAAGAGGCATCTAATCTAAAATCTTTTGAGTAATAACCAAAACTTACTAAAACTATTAGTAAAATGATAAGAATTGATTTTGGGTTTTTTAAAATTATGTCTTGATATAAATGCCTAATCATCTTAGTCATTTATATTGGAATTTAATTGATTTGAGTATCTTTATCTTTAAATTTGGTAAACATTGCCTCAAACTGAAGGAATACATTTCCAGTTGGTCCATGCCTTTGTTTTCCGATAATTAATTCTGCTGAATTAGAAATTTCATTCATTTTGGCTTGCCACTCAGCATGCTCTACGGTTGCTGGTTGTGGTTCTTTATTTTCTAAATAATATGATTCCCTAAAAACAAACATTACCACATCAGCATCTTGTTCAATTGAACCTGATTCTCTCAAATCAGATAATTGTGGTTTCTTATTATCTCTTTGTTCAACTTGTCTAGATAATTGAGAAAGAGCTATTACTGGAATTGCTAATTCTTTAGCAATTGCTTTTAAACCTTGAGTAATTTCCGAAACTTCTTGGACTCGTCCATCCTTATAATTTGAAGTTCCTCTCATTAATTGAATATAGTCAACAATAATCATATCTAGACCATGAATTCTTTTTATTCTTCTTGCTCTGTTACTCATCGCGGCAATTGTTATTGCTGGTGTCTCATCAATCAATAAAGGAATTTCAGCGATATTTTTTGATGTTTCTATAAATTTATCAAATTGTTCATCAGAAATTCTTCCTGTTCTAATATCATTAGATTTTATTCGAGACTGTTCAGCCAAAATTCTAGTTGATAATTGTTCCGATGACATTTCTAAAGAAAAAAATACGATTGAAGATTTTCTTCCGCTTTCTAATAATTTTTGAGCAGCATTAAATGCAATATTAGTAGCTAATGCAGTTTTACCCATTCCTGGTCTTCCAGCAATTATAATCAAATCAGATTTGTGTAATCCACCCAATCTATCATCTAAATCTCTTAGACCTGTTGGAACTCCTACAATTCCCTCATCATTTTTATAAGCAGCAGAGGCCATATCAATAGTTTGTTTCAAAGCTTCGTCAAATTGAACATATGATTTACTGAAAGCACCTTTTTCAGCTAACTCGTAAAATTTTTTTTCTGAACTTTCAATTATTGTTTGTCCACTGATGTTTAAATCACTTAATTTTGCATCATCAATCGTTTGTTCAGAAATTTTTATCAATTCTCTTCGAACGAACATATCATATATAATTTTAGAATATTCTATTGCTTGTCTAGAGGAAGTTGAAAATTTAGTTATTTTAACCAAATATTCTGGAACATTTAAATCATCTTTTTCGTCCTCAAAATAATTTTTTAAAGTAATTGGATTAGCTAATAAACCTTTAAAAATTAATTTTTCGATAGCAGTGAAAATTTTTTGATGCATTGGATCATAAAAGTTTTCATTTTTGATTATAATGTTTATTTCATCAAAAATTTCATTTGTAACAAGAATTGATCCAATTACTGCTTGTTCGGCTTCGATATTGTTTGGAAGTTCTTTAAAATTTTCTTTAACAATACTAAGATTATTTTCCACTCTAATAAACTACATTAATCTAAAGCTAAAAAAAAATAAAAAAAATTATTGGGGAAAAAGTTGTATAATTATTGAATAGTCTCAGCAGACAAAACATTGATGCTGATCTCAGCATCAACTTCTGAGTGTAAAGATATTTTAATTTTAAAATTACCGATTGATTTTATTTCCTTTATGGGTTGTATCATAGAAGGTTTTATATCAATTTTATCTATCTGTTTGATTAATTTTGATATTTCAGTAGGTTTAACTGAACCATAAAGTTCTTTATTTTCTGTGCATAGCTTTTTCACCGTATAGTTTTTCTTATTTATCCTATCTGCTATTTCTTTTGCCTCAGCTTTTTTTTCATTATCTTTTTTAGATAACGTTGATTTCATCTTTTCAACTTCGGCTATGTTTTCTTTAGATGCATATAAAGCTTTTTTATTTGCAATCAAAAAATTTCTCGCAAAACCTCTTTTGACATTTATAACTTCTCCAATATTTCCAATTTTTTTAAGGTTTTCTAATAAAATTACTTTCATAGTTTTATTCTAAATTAATGCTAAATTTCTTGCTCTTTTAATTGAGATTGATAATTCTCTTTGTTTTTTTTGGCTCACATTCGTTATCCTAGATGGTAATATCTTTCCATTCTCTGACATATATTTTTTTAAAAGCTTAATATTTTTATAATCAATTTTTGGCGCACCTTTTACTGACAAAGGACAACTTTTTTTAAATCTATTTTTATTAGGTTGAAAGATACTAAGTTTTGCGAAATTACTTTGTTTACCTTTTCTATTTCCACTTTGTCTTTTCGGCATAACTATTCTTTAATATTCTTTTTTTTCTTTATCTTCAATTTTTGAAAAATAATTTGCCTCAAGGTCAAATTTTTTTACTTTAACTGTTAGATATCTTAATAATTTTTTGTCTAAAGCTTCATTTTTTTCCAATTCTCCAATTACATTACCTTTTCCTTTTATTTTAAAGTGAATGTAACTACCTTTTTTATTCTTTTTAATTAAATGCGAAAGACTTAAAAGACCCCAGTTCTCAGTTTTAACAATTTCACCATCATTTTTTTCAACTATTTTAGAGTATTTCTCTGTTAGTTGCTTTATTTCATTAGGGGACGTATCCTGTCTTGCTATAATTGTGTGCTCGTATAAGTTCATTTAAATTCTTTAATAAAAAAACAGGATATACTATTATAAAACTCTAATTACAATAGCAAAATGGTAATAAAAAGTAGGTTTTTTTAGATGTTTTCAGTTATTTTTCCAGGTCAAGGTTCGCAATTAGTTGGGATGGGAAAAGAGTTTTTTGAAAAATATGAGCTTGTAAGAAAACTATTTAAACAAGCTGATGATGTTTTAGAATTTTCATTATCAAAAATTATTTTAGATGGTCCAAAAGAGGATCTTGATTACACGATTAATACTCAGCCTGCAATTTTTTTAGTTAGTTATTCAATTTTTAGGGTTATTAAAGAAGAATTCAATATTAACCTAGATAATGCAAAGTATTTTGCTGGACATTCGCTAGGTGAATATTCAGCTTTATCTTCTGCAGGTTACTTAGATTTTTCTGAAACTATTAAATTATTAAGAACTAGAGGTGATGCAATGCAGAATGCTGTTCCAAAAGGAGAAGGTGGAATGTTAGCAGTTTTAGGCTCAACTGTTGAAATAATTGAGAAAATTCTTTATGAAAATAAAAAAAATTTTTTTGTTGAAATAGCAAATGATAACTCAGTAGGACAAATTGTTTTAAGTGGAAAAAATCATGATTTATCTAAAATGATTGAATTTTTAAGATTAAATAATATTAAAAATATCAAACTTCCCGTGAGTGCTCCATTTCATTGTAAATTGATGAAAAAAGCTACTGAAATAATGAAAAAAGAAATTCAAAAAACCAATTTCAAAGATGGAAAAAATATTTTGATTTCAAATGTAACAGCTGATGAAATTTTAGAAAAGGAAGAATTAAAAAAATTGTTGATAGATCAAATTGAAAATCGAGTTAGGTGGCGAGAAAGCGTTATTAATATGATTGATAAGGGTGTAAATCATTTCATTGAAATTGGACCTGGAAAAGTGTTATCAGGTTTAATTAAAAGAATAGATAAATCTGTAAAAATAAATACAATTAATAATATTAATAACATACATGAAATAAAAATATGAATGATTTAAAGAATAAGAATATGATTGTAACGGGTGCTTCTGGTGGCATTGGTAATTCAATAATAAAGAGATTGTATGAAAATGAAGTAAATTTATTAGCCACAGGAACTAAAGGTGAGAAACTTGAGCAACTAAAATCAACTTTTAAAAATTTAAAGATTATGAAATTTGATATCTCACAAAGCGACAAAATTGAGGAATTCATAGAAAATGCTAGCAATGAGCTTGGCGGAGGTCTGGATTGTTTAATAAATAATGCGGGTATAACAAAAGATAATTTATCAATTAGAATGAGCCTAGATGAATGGAAAAGGGTTATTGATATTAACCTAACTTCAACATTCTTGTTAAGTAAATTTGCTATAAAAAAAATGTTAAAAAATAAATCTGGTAAAATAGTGAATATAACTTCAGTTGTAGGACACACAGGTAATCTAGGACAAGCGAATTATACCGCCTCTAAAGCAGGAATTGTAGCAATGTCCAAAAGTTTAGCTATTGAATATGCAAAAAAAAATATAAATATAAATTGTATTTCACCTGGTTTTATAAAAACAGCGATGACAGATAAAATTGACGAAAAATTTAAGGAAATAATTGTATCAAAAATACCTTCAGCAAGATTAGGTGAACCTGAAGATATTGCAAATGCTGTTCTTTTTCTAGCCTCTAATCAATCAAATTATATCAATGGAGAAACTTTACATGTGAATGGAGGCATGTATATGGCTTGACAAATAAGGTATTTAAACTAATAAGAATTTATAACAATAAAGGATCAAAATGTCAGAAGATGTTTCAAGCAAGGTAAAAAAAATAGTAGCAGACCACTTGGGTATCGATGAAGCAAAGGTAACAGAGGAATCAAGTTTCATTGATGATTTAGGTGCAGATAGTTTAGATACAGTTGAATTGGTGATGGCCTTTGAAGAAGAATTTGGTTCAGAAATTTCTGATAGTGAGGCAGAAAAAATTCTTACTGTTGGTGATGCTGTAAAATTTATTGAAGGAAAAGCAAATTAACTTTAAATGCCCTCAGACAATGATGGGATAATGATAATTTTATCCTCTCCCTCAGGAGCAGGTAAAACTACACTTGTTAATTTACTCTCAAAACTAGATAATTTTGAAATTTCAATCTCCCATACCACAAGAAAACCAAGGCCTGATGAAATTCCTGATAAAGATTACTATTTTGTTACAGAAGATAATTTTAAAAGGCTAATTAAGAACGAGGAATTTTTAGAGTATGCAAAAGTTTTTAATAACTTTTACGGGTCAACGAGAACCCCTGTTATTGACAGACTTAATAAAGGAAAAAACGTTTTATTCGATATTGATTGGCAGGGGGCTGATCAAATAAAAAATAAAAATTTAGATTATAAGTTGATAACTTTTTTTATCTTACCACCGAGTAAAGAAGTTTTGTTTGAGAGATTGTCCAATAGGGATATGAAAGATAAGTTAATAGCAGAGGAACGAATGAAACAGTTTAGTCGTGATGTACTACATTGGATTAATTATGATTATGTTGTTGTTAATGAAAATTTAAATGAATGTTATACAAAGATTGTGAATTTAATCAAAGCAGAGATTCACGATGGCTCTAAAGATTATGATCCCAATTATATAAGATCTCATGTAGAGAAATTAACTTCTTAAATTTTCAAACTCACAAGCAAGTTTATAGTAAGTCTCAAAATCTAAATTTTGTGGTCTTAAAGTCATATCTAAATCTAATTTTTTAATAATTTCAGTATTTCCGTTAAATAACTGATTAAAAGGTTTTTTTATCATTTTTCTTCTATGATTAAAAAAAATTCTAGTTATTTTTTCCAAATTTCTTGGATTTTTTATCTTAAAAAAATTCTTTTTAGGTAAAAAAATTAACAAAGAACTATCAATCTTTGGTTTTGGATTAAAACTAGTAGGTTTTATATCTATGATTTTTTTTACATCAAGTTTCCAATTAGCTAATATTGTTAGTCTTCCATACTTTGAAGAATTAAATTTTGAGATAATTCTATCTGCCACTTCTTTTTGAAACATTAAAATTAAACAATGAAACCAAAACTTTTTAAAGTCCAAATTTAAAATCCATTTACATAAAATTTCGGTTGAAATATTATAAGGTAAATTGCCAAAAACAATTACTTTATCTTTTGATAATAATTTTTCATTAATCTTTAAGATATCATCATTAATGATTTTCAACTTATCTTTAAAATTTTTTTTAAGAATTAAAGCTAAATCTTTATCTTTCTCAATAGCTAAAAATTTTTTTGGTTTGTTCTTTAAAATTAGATTAGTTAAATTACCTGTTCCTGGTCCTATTTCTATAATTGTTTGATCTTTTATATTTGTTAAATTTACAATTTTTTTTAGTATATTCATATCAATCAAAAAATTTTGACCTAAACTTTTTTTTGTTATTATCTTCACTTAATTTGTTAAAAATTTTATAGCAGAGATTAAACTTGTAGGATCAGATTTATTTTTGCCTAACATTTGGTTATTAGTTCCATGATCAGGTGAAATTCTTAAATATGGGAGACCTAAAGTTATATTTATTGCATCAAAATTATAAATAGTTTTGATTGGTGTTAATACTTGATCATGATACATACCAATAATAACATCAAATTTATTTCTATTCTCATGCATAAATAGACTATCTGCTGGCAAGGGGCCTATAATATTATAATTTTTCTTTTGAAGATATCTTATTGTTGGAAAAATTATTCTTTTTTCTTCACTGTCATCAAAGTTACTTTCACAATGTGGATTTAAACCAGTAATTCCTATTCTAATATTTTTATTAAATAAAGAATAATAAAATTTTCTTACCAAATTAACTTGGCTAATAATTTTATTTTTTGAAATTTGACTTGAAACTTTTTTGATAGCAATATGAGTTGTAATAGGACTTACAGATAATCTTTTATTATATATCAACATAGCAAATTTTTTTATATTGTTCATATTTGCAAGATATTCGGTTATCCCCAAATATCTATCTTTCAAAAAATTTTTTTTTGATATAGGTCCATTTATTAGAGCATATCCTTTTTTATTTTTTAATAATTTATTAGCTATAAAAAAAGATTCATTAATATAATTGTTAGATTTATCAGTGATTTTATCAAAAGTTTTTTTAAAATTAAATTGGACGTCGATTATGTTTATTACTTTTTTTTTATTATTTATTTTTTTTGATAAATTCTTATCTATTTCTTCGTATTGATAATTATAACCTAATCTTTTCATTTGTTGTTTGAATATCTTCTTAGATGCAATTAAGACTATAGGTCTTTTGAATTTTAATTTTTTTAAAGATTTAAAAAAAATTTCAGAAAAAATACTATAAGGTTCCCCTGCAACAATTAATATGGGTTTTTTTTTAGTCATTTATATTTAGTCCGCTTCTTACTTTTTCAAAATAAATTGCAGAAAATGTATTTAACTGTTTATTGGTTTCAAATTTGATTAATTCTCTTAATTCCTCATCTAAGTTTATTGAAGACATTTCTATTTTTTTTTTATCATTTAATTTTAAAATTAATATAGCATTTTGTAATTGAATTGGCTCAGTAACTTCTGACACATCTATTTTTTTTAATTTTTCTAAAATTGTTTTTGATAAACCTAATTCATTAATCCATCCCAAGTTTCCAAAACTTTTTCTAGTTTCAGACTCACTAAAAATTAAAACAGTATTCTCAAATCCAATCTCATTTATGCTTTTTATTATTTCAGCAAGCTTTTCTTTTTGTTCTTTTTGTGTTTTATATGAAAAAATCAATTCAGATAAATTATATGTATTTTTATTTTTTGACTCATTGATTATTTTTTTTTTTAGAACTTTTTTATTGATTACAAGTTGATCTTTATATTTATCATAAACTAATTTATTCCATTTTAACTCTATTTCAATTTTTTTTGCTACATCCGATATTCTTAAATCATTTCGATTGAGATACTTTTGAAAACCTTCTGAATTTGAAAAACCTAAATCTTTGTAAATTTCGCCAATCTTATTATTTAAGAAAGAGTCTTGTACTCCTAAATCAAAATATTTTTTTAACTCTATCTCTTTTATTTTTTCTCTTAAAAGAGAAGACCTAGCAAAATTTAAAATTTTATTTTTTTCAAGTTTTTGATATTCTTTATTAAGCGAAATCAAATATTTATACTCGTTTTCGATATCTATATTTGTGATAATTTGATCTCCAATTTTTGTTAAAATTTTAACTTCTTTTGTCTCAACATAATCAAAATCAAGAAACATAATGACAACAAAAAAAGAAATTAATATTTTTTTCATTTATTTGTTCAATACATTATCAGTATTTGTTGAACCTAATGGAATTAAAGTTATATTGAAAAATAAATTTTCACTTGGTTCTAAAGCATTATTTGAATAATATTCTTTGTTATAATTAATTGATGCTACAAGACAATCATTCTTATATTCATAAATTAAGTTATAAAATTCGGTAAGATTGGTTTTGTTATTTCTTCTTGTTCTAAAAGAAACAAAATTATTTTTATTTGCTTCGTAGGTTAGAGTATTAGAATAATAACTATTATCACCTAATGAATTATTTTCCTCATAAAATTCAAAAGTATGGACAAAATTATTTACTTTAAAAGTATTTCCCAGTCGATGAAGATTTATTGTATTTAGATCATTATCAGCTGAAAATTTATAATCGATTTTCCAGTTTTTTGTACCGTTGAAAGATAAACCTCCCACAATATCAGATTGAGAATTTCTTAATGTACTATTTGAAGGCAAATTCTTATTTTCTTCCTCTCTAAATACCGTTCCAATATCAAAAGAAAAAATATCAGATTGGCTCTTATTTTTTATTAAAAATTCGCTTCCAATAGCCAGAGAGGTTCCACTTTCAATTTCATCGCTAGCTCCAATTCTATTTAAACTAAAAATATTATCTATACTAAGTTGTCTATCTAAATCTTGAATATTTTTTGTTTTATTTGGGCTATGCCGTATAGACAATTTAGGTGTTAAAAATTTAGTGTATTTTTTCTCTGTTTTTCTTAAAGGTAGTGAAATATCATATAAAAAGTTTGATAAAATTTCTGACTGTGTTTTGTTTTTATAAGTATCCGAATTTTTCCCTTTTGTATTTACGTTTTTAAATAAAGTTCTGAAATTACTTTCAAAAGTATTATTTAAGATAAATTGATTAGATGAGATCAAAATATCATTAACTTGTGACATTTCATAAATATTCGTTGAGTATTTTTTTTGATTTCCAGAAGAAATAAATTCATAATTATTAAAGTATTTATTTTCAAGATCAAACAACTTGCTTAATGAATAATTAGGATAAACAAATTCATATTTATCACTATTATGAACATTCATTTTTTCATAAACTTCTGCTGAAATATCAAGGTAAAAATCATTTTTCTCACCAGAAAATTCAAAACTAGATTCTAGTGTTGACGTATCACTTATTATAGGACTTGTGCCTTCCAAATTATAAATTGCAGCATAATTATCATTAGAAATTTTTTCTAACTTTAAAAATATTGAACCTTCATCTAAAAATTTATTATCTAAATCGATATTTGAATTTGAAAAAAAATGTGTTCTTGTATCATTTGAAATACTTTGGTCGTTATTTAAACTAAAGTCAATTATATGTGATGAGTTTTTGGTTTTTTTCCTATACTCTGATTGCATTAAAATCTCTTCTGTTGAAAAAATTCTTGGCTTAAATGTAATGTCTGCGCTATCAGAAATTACATTAAAATAAGGTATTGTCATTGATGTTCCAAGCTTATTTGAATTATTTAATTGTGGTATTAAAAATCCTGATTTTCTATCTACTGTAGGGTCTGGATGAAAAAAATTTGGAAAATACATTACTGGCACATTGTATATCTTCAACCAGGCATTTTTATAATCTATTTGTCTTTTTTTTTTATCATGAATAATCTTTTTTGAGGAAATTACCCATGGTGGACAATTATCATTTTCTCCACATGAGGTAAAAATACCTTTTGAAACAACTGTCTTATTTTTTTTGTAGTGAACTGAATTTCCTTTTAGTTTTGGTTCATTTTTAGAATTTCCAAAGCTATCTCTTTTAAGATAAACTTGAATATCTTTACCTAACATTTCATACTCTTTAAGTTTTAACATTCCTTTCTTAACAATATAATTATTACCTTCTTTATCTAAAAGTTTGATATTAATACCTTTGATAATTTCAGTTTGATTAAAATATTTAAAAGACTCAAGTTGAATATTATTTTTTTCATTATCTACCAGATCTGTTTTTTGATTTGAAAAAATAATATTATCTTTTAAAAGGAAATTCACATCTGCTGAACTAATTCTATATATTTGATTTATTATGAAATAAGTTTTACCATAAGAGATAATTTTATTTTGAGTCTCATCAAAAAAAATTTTATTTGACTCAATATTTACATTATTGATTAAATCTGTAGCTTTAACATTTCCTTCAGCAATTAATGTTTCTTTATTTCTATCATAAGTAAATTTATCAGCATAAATTTCTAGCTCTCCTTCAATTATTGCTTCTGCATCTTTATTTCCCACTACTAAATTTCCCTCGTTATAAGTTAATATTTCTGACGCCTTAAAATTCAAATTTTTTGCAAAAAGAGCATTTGATTGAAAACAAAAATAAAAAAATATCAATAAAACTTTAATAATATAAAATTCATTTTTCATTTAATCTAATAACTCCTATAATTGAAAAACTTAGTAACATTAACACTGGGAACCAAACTGATAAAGTAAGAGGCAATTTTCCATTTTCTCCAAGAAGATTTGAAAAGTTGCCTAAGTAATAAACCAAGACCGAAAATAAAATTCCAATAAATAGATTAAATAAAATTTTATTTTTAAATTTGTTATAAATCATTATTATTGTGGCTATAATTGTCATAGCTGATAACAAGAATGGAAGTGAATAAAATCTGTGTTTTTGAATGTTTATTTCATTAGTAGAGTATCCTATAGCTTTATAGTCTCTTTCAAGTGCCAGCAAATCAAAGTAGGTCAAGGATGTTAAATCTGAAAATAAATTACTTATTCTCTCTAAATCAAAATTAGTATTAAATTTTATTTTATCATATTTTTTTGAGCTATTATCTAATTCAGTGACTATAGAGTTGAACAATATCCACTCTTTTTTCTTAATATCTACTTTATTAGCAATTATATTTTTTGTTATTTGAAAATTATTATCAAATTGAGTAATTGAGGAATTTATTAAATACTCTTCTTCAATTTTTTCTGCATTAATTATGATTGTACCATTTTTTTGTTTGTCTTTTATCCAAAGACCATTTTTTGTAATTACAGCTAAATATTTTTTATCCTGTGCAAAATCATTTTTTATTTGTAAGTATTTGTTTTTTAATATTGATGAAAAATTGTAAAATAAAACTATAACAACAAATCCTAAAATAAAAGAAACAAGTGTTAAAAATCTTAATAAATTAAAGTTATCCATTCCAAATTGTCTTAATGTAAAAATTTCTCTATTTTCGAAAATATCTATGAAAAAAAATTGTGTAGATATTAAAAAAATAAAAGGAAACATTTCATATAGTAGAGAAGGAGCGTTAAGTGCTGATAAGATTATTGGTGTTAAAGAATTTGCTTCACTTCCTTTTAAAAAATTTGCTTCCTCAATTAAATTTATAATTAAAATTAAAATCAAAAATATTCCAGAAACAATAAAAATTTTTTTTAGAAATTTTTTTAATAAATATTGTTTATGTATATTGATAATCAAATTAATTTCCTCTCTGATATTTTAAACTTAGATATAAGTACCCATAAATAACCAAAAAAAGTAAAATTGGTATAAAAAAATAATTTATTAATTTTTCTAAATTTTCAATAGTGTTTGATAATGAAATTTCAGAAATAATTAAAAGACTTGTTCCTAAAAAAAATTTAAAAAAATTTTTTAATTTATAATTTTGATTATCTTTACTTGAAATTATTATTAAAGATGAGGTCAGGCCAATTAAAATTATAAATATAGGTGCAAAAAATCTTTTTAGAAATTCTTCAGAGATAGCTGGAGAAATTTCAAATGCACAACCTTTAAAGAAATTCTTATTCTTTTCATTTAATTCTGATTTTCTGTAGTTTTCAATAATTTGAATACACCTAATCAAATCGTAAGTTTTCATCTCTTGTGTTTTTTGGTTTGTAATCGTATTGGTATCAAATTTATTTAAGTCAAGAGTAAATTTTGAAAAATCAATTATATTTTGATTATTATTTTCGGTATTAATTATTTTTCCTTCATTTAAAACTATTTTTTGAGAGCCGTTAGTTGTAGTAATGATCTCTCCTGTTTTTGCGACTACAATTTGAGATTGATCTTTATTGATTTTTTCTTTTATAATAATATTCTTTAAAAGGTTGTCTTCTTTTTTATCTACAAAGATTGTGAGTTTTTCTACTGTATCTATAAATTTCTTTTCTTTTATTATTGAAGAGAACAAATCTATGTTGGATGTCCTAAAAAAAGATCTTCCTTTGTCAAGTGTATATGGAACAACAAATGAAGTTAGTAAAATTTGAACAAAAAAATATAAAATAGATATTTTAATTATTATATTTGCAAAATTTAATTTTGTAATACCATTTATCCAATATATGATTAATTCATTATTTAACTCATAATTAATTAATACATAAAATAGTGATATCATAAACATAAATGGTAAGATATTGCTTAAAATTTTTGGGAGAGAAAATAGAGTAAAGGAAAAATAAACTTTTAAACTATGTCCGTCTTCAGATACAAGATCTAAATAATTTACAGCTTGAATAATCCAAACAATAGTTGCAACACAGGTAATAGAAATGAATAAAAATAGACTTATGTCTTTAATAATTTTTTTAAAAATTAATTTTTCCATTGAAATTTAACAAAATAATTACTATATATTTTCAACTTTTAGTTTACAATTTAAATACAACCTAAAGTACATATATACTAAAAATGTCAATAAAATTAAGCATTAAAAAGACTTTAAACCAAAATGTAGTTAAAAATTACGTCTTTTTCACAAATGAAGATTTTAAAATTAATGCATTAGATAAATCAGCTGTAGGTAAATATTCAGATCTAATAAAAAAAACTATTAACTCAAATGATTTAAAAAATAAAGAATTTTTATCATTTAATTTAAATCCTTACCAAAAGATAATTCTAATTAAAATTAAAAAAGACCAATCTCCTTTAGAAAACGAAAAAACTGGTGCAAAATTTTTTAGTTATATAAGCTCAAACTTATTTTATAAAGTATCTTTTTTTGAACAAAATATCTATCAAATAAAATCAAATTCAAAAAATTTTTTTGATGAATTTATTTTGGGAGTAAAATTGAAGTCATATGTATTTAATAAATATAAAACAAAAAAAAATGACAAGACTTTAGATTTTGATCTATTTATAAAAAGAAATCAAATAAAATTTAATAAGAATAAAAGATATATATCTTTAATAGAGGGATCAAATTTTACAAAAGATCTGGTTTCTGAACCAGGAAACATTTTGCATCCAGATGAATATGCACAAAGATTAAAAAAATTAAAAAAATTTGGTTTGAAGATTACAATTTATGATCAAAAAAAGTTAAAAAAAATGGGTATGAATGCTTTACTAGGAGTTGGACAAGGTAGTATTAGAGGTTCTTACCTAGTAACAATGGAATGGAAAGGCTCAAAATCAAAAAATAAACCTGTAGCATTCGTAGGTAAAGGTGTTTGTTTTGATACTGGTGGTATATCTCTTAAACCAGCAAAATTTATGGAAGACATGACTTATGATATGGCAGGATCAGCTGTAGTTGTGGGTTTGATGAAAAATCTTGCTTTAAGAAAAGCGAAAGTTAATGCAATTGGAGTGGTCGGTCTTGTAGAAAATATGCCAGGAGGAAATGCTCAAAGGCCGGGAGACATTGTAAAATCTTATAGCGGTAAAACTATTGAGGTATTAAATACAGATGCTGAAGGAAGACTAGTTTTAGCAGACGCTTTAACATTTACAGAAAAAAAATACAAACCACAATTTATCATAGATTTAGCAACGTTAACTGGTGCAATCATTGTCTCATTAGGATCAGAATATGCAGGTCTTTTTTCAAATAATGATAAATTATCAAAGCAAATTTTTGATTCTGGAAAAAAAGTTGACGAAAAAGTTTGGAGAATGCCTCTTCATAAAAATTATGATAAATTGATGGACTCAAAAAATGCTGATATGCAAAATATAAATTATGTAGGTGGAGCAGGGTCTACTACTGCAGCACAATTTTTACAAAGATTTATTTTGAAAAAAACACCTTGGGCTCATTTAGATATTGCAGGAATGGCTTTTTCAAAATACGGAGGTGCTTTAAATTCAGGTGGTGCGACAGGTTTTGGAGTAAGATTATTAAATCAATTGATTGAGGATAATTATGAGTAATATTGAACAAACTTTATCAATAATTAAACCCGACGCAATTGAAAGAAACTTGGAAAATCAGATCAAAGAAATTTTTAAAAACAAAGGTTTTAAAATAATCAAAGAAAAGAAAATTCAAATTGAAAAATCAGAAGCAGAAAAATTTTATAAGGTACATGAAACAAAACCATTTTATAATGACTTATGTGAATATTTATCCTCCGGACCTATATTAGCAATGGTTCTAGAAAAAGAAAACGCAGTTCTGAAAAATAGAGAGTTAATGGGTGCTACTAATCCTGAAGATGCTTCTGAGGGAACTATTCGAAAAAAATATGGTATTTCGATAGATAAAAATTCAGTGCATGGCTCAGATAGTGTTGAAAATGCTAAAATAGAAATAGAGTTTTTTTTTAAAGATTAAAAATTTTCATTATTGCTTTAGGGTACAAAATATGTTCTTGATGAAGAATTCTTTTTGCAAGCTTTTTGTGATTTTCTTTTTTTTTAATCCTGACTTTTTTTTGTAAAATTATCTTTCCCGAATCTAATCTTGAACTAACATAGTGAACAGTGCATCCACTATATTTTTCATTATTTTCGATCACTCTTTTGTGGGTATTAAGCCCTTTATATTTTGGCAATAATGATGGGTGAATATTTAATATTTTATAACCAAATTTTTTTATAAAATTTTTAGATAAAATTTTCATGAATCCAGCTAAACAAATTAAATTAATTTTTTTTTTTCTTAGGTCTTTAAGAATTCTGTTTTCTGACTTTGATTTATTTACAAAACTATAAACTTTAAAATCAATATTAAAATTTTTAGGATATCTTAAACCCTTGGCTTTTTTTTTATTTGATACGACAAATTTAATTTGAATAGGAGATTTTTCATTGAGTGAAAATTTTATAAGATTTTCTAAATTACTACCATTACCAGAAATAAAGATTGCTGTATTTTTTTTTTTAAAACCAATTGATTTTGCCATTTAATTTTATCTTTTTTGATCCATGAGATATTTTGCCAATTATATATGGTTTATAATTTTTAGAAAAAAATTTATCAATCTTTTTTATATTTTTTGGTTTTACTATTAAACAAAACCCAATTCCACAATTAAAAGTTTTTAACATTTCTTTATCCTTAATATCATTTTTTTTTAACCATTTAAAAATTTTTAAAGTAATAATTTTTCTTAAATCGATTTCAGCACAAAGTTTATTTGGAATAATTCTCTTAATATTATCCTCTAATCCACCTCCAGTTATATTAGCACAGCCTTGTATCAAATTTTTATCAATTAGTTTTAATATCTCATTCACGTAAATTTTTGTTGGTTTAATTAATTCTTTTTTTAAAAAAGAATTTTTAACTAATTTTACTTTTTTTTTTTTTATAATATTTCTTACTAAAGAGTACCCATTAGAATGTAGACCATTTGAGGGTATTGCTAATATAAAGTCACCGTTTTTTATTTTTTCTTTTTTTAAAATTTTTTTTTGATCAACTATACCAACAGCAAAGCCTGCAATATCAAACTTTCCTCTTTCATAGGTATCTGGCATTTCAGCAGTCTCACCACCAACTAGATCGCAACTGGCAAATTTACAACCTTTTAATATACCTTTAACTATTGATTTTAATTTTGGTAAATCAATCTTATTAATTGATATATAATCTAAAAATAGAAGAGGTTTTGCTCCTTGCACAATTAAATCATTTACACTCATTGCTACAAGATCGATACCTATAGTATCATATTTTTGCATCATATTAGCTATTTCGATTTTTGTTCCCACACCATCCGTACATGCAACAATTTTTGGATTTTTTATATTTTTTGGAATATCGCTTATTGAGCCAAAACTACCAATATTATTAAACTTTTTTTTGCCCCTTTTTTTTGTTGATATTTTAGAAATGAAAGAAACAAATTTATCTGCAGCTTTTATATCCACACCGCTTTTTTTATATGTAAATAGGTTTTTATTCATTATTATATGGTATGAAAAGTAATACTATAAATTTTCATTATAAAATCTTATATATATTTTTTTTATTTCTATCTCTAAATATATTTTTTTTTTCCACAGATAATTGCAAAGCAAAAGCTTTCGATATAGATAACATTAACATTTCACAACCATTTGAGATCAATTTTAATAAGAATGATGTTATAGATGAAGGTTTTAAAAAAGCTTATCAAAATTTAATTAAATTAATTTTGAATTCATCAGATCAAAAAAAAATTAAAAAAATAAAATTAAACGAGATAAAAGGAATGGTTGAGTCTTTTACGATTAAAGAAGAAAAGTTTATAAATGAAATTTATTATGTTAATTTAGGAGTTTCTTTTAATAGAAAGAAAATATTCAATTTTTTAGAAAAAAATAATATTTTTCCCTCAGTTCCTTTAAATAAAAAAATCTTGTTTATACCAGTAATAATTGATGAGGAAAAAAAACAATTATTAATTTTTTCAAAAAATAAAATATTTAAGGAATGGAATAAAGAAATCAAAGATTTTTATTTAATCAAATACATCTTGCCAACAGAGGATCTTGAACATTTAAATTTAATTAAAAATAAATTTGAGCTTATTGAAGATTATGATTTTAGAGAAATAATAGATAAATATAATCTTAATGACTCAATTATTGCACTAATTTTCAAGGGAAAAAATGAAATTAGAGTTTTGTCTAAAATAGATATTCAAAATAATTTAACGATCAAAAATCAATCTTTTCCAGATTTAGATTTAAATAATGATATTGAAATTCAAGAAATGATTAAGCAATTAAAAATAATATACGAAGATTATTGGAAAAATTCTAATCAAATTAACACATCAATTAGATTACCATTAAATATAAAGATAAGTAATAATGATAGTTTAAAAATCATAAATTTTGAAAAAAAAATGATTGAAACAGATCTTATATATGATTTTTTTGTTAAAAAATTTGATAAAAATTTTACTTATTATCAAATTATTTTTAATGGTACACCTAATGTATTTTTAAAAACTATGAGTAACAATAATTATGAATTTAATACTCAAAATAATGTGTGGTTATTAGAATGAAATACGAAAATCAAAAAATCATTAAATTTGATAATGATCAAAATTTTGAATATGAAGATTTTTACATTTCAAAAAGTAATGATCATATTTTTTCACTATTAGAGAAATGGCCAAAATGGTCAAAAAATTTCTTAAATATTAGTGGTGAAGCTTTTTCAGGCAAAACTCACTTAGTGGATATTTTTTTAAAAAAGTTTAAAGGAATAAAAATTGTGGCAAATCATTTAAGTAATAGAAATCTTGAAGATATAAAGCTTTATCAAAATGTGATTTTAGAAAATTTGAATAAAAATGTTAATGAAGAATTACTATATACTTTGTGTAACATCATTGATCAAGATAACAAATATTTAATTGTTACTTCAAGAAAACCAATAGTTAATATAAAATTTAAATTAAATGATTTAAACTCAAGGGCAAAAAACTTTCTTTTGCAAAAAATTGAAAAACCAGATGATGAGATGATTTATGCTTTGATATTAAAAAATTTATCAGATAGACAAATTTTAATTGATAAAAAGTTGATTAGTTTCATTTTGAAAAGAATAGATAGATCTTATAGTAAAATCTATGAATTTATATATAAGATCGATGAATTGAGTTTAAAAAAAAAAAAATCTATTGATTTAAGGATCATAAAAGAAGTTTTAGGAGAATAATTGAATAAATATAGAAGTCACTATTGTAACAACCTTAGAAAAAAAGATGTAGGAAGTAAAGTACTACTTGCTGGTTGGATTAATAAAAAAAGAGATCATGGAAACTTACTATTTATAGACCTAAGAGATAATTATGGAATAACTCAATGCATAATAGATAAAGAGAATTCTAATTTTTCTAGTTTAGAAAAAATACAACTCGAAACAGTCGTGAAAGTAGAAGGCGAAGTTATTAATAGATCAAATGAAACTATTAATAAGGAAATAGCTACTGGAGAAATAGAGGTAAAGATTCAAAAATTCGAAGTACTTGGAGTATGTAAAGAATTACCAATGCCAATTTTTAGCGATCAAGAATATTCAGAAGAGATTAGATTAAAATATAGATTTTTAGATTTAAGAAGAAAAAAAATTCATGAAAATATAATTTTAAGATCAAAAGTCATTTCATTTATAAGAAATGAAATGTACAATTATGGATTTCTTGAATTTCAAACACCTATTTTGACATCATCAAGTCCAGAGGGTGCTCGTGATTTTCTTGTGCCTAGCAGATTAAACCCTGGAAAATTTTATGCTCTTCCACAAGCACCTCAGCAATTTAAACAATTAATAATGGTATCTGGATTTGATAAATATTTTCAAATCGCACCATGCTTTCGAGATGAAGACGCTAGAGCTGATCGAAGTCCTGGTGAATTTTATCAACTTGATTTAGAAATGTCTTTTGTTGAACAAGAAGATATTTTTGAAGTTGTTGAAAAAATGCTAATTAATACATTTAAAAAATTTTCTAATAAAAAACTTATGTATGATAAATTTCCGAAAATTTCTTATGCAGATGCCATGATGAAATATGGAACCGATAAACCAGATTTAAGAAATCCATTATTAATTAACGATATAACAGAAATTTTTTTAAGAAAAGATGTTTCTTTTGAGATATTTAAAAAACTTGTAAAAAAAGGTTTTAATGTCAGATGTATTGTAACTCAAAATACTAAAGACAGACCCAGAAGTTTTTTTGATAACATAGATAAATGGGCCAAAGATCAAGGTGCATCAGGATTAGCTTATTTCACAATTGAGAAAGAAGCGCAAATTCAAGCTAAAGGACCTATAGGAAAGTTTTTTTCTGAGGAAGCTTTAGCCGAAATAATGAAAAAAACTAAGGCAAAAGTAGGTGATAGTATTTTCATGGCTTGTAATAATCAAAAAGAATTAGAAAAAATCACTTCACTGGCCAGAGAAAAAATTGCAAAAGATTTAGGATTAATTAATGAAAATATTTTTGCTTTCTGTTGGATTGTTGATTATCCAATGTTTGAAAAAAATGAACAAACGAATAAAATTGAATTTAGTCACAATCCTTTTTCTATGCCTCAAGGAGATCTTAAAAAGATTAATTTTGATAATCCTTTAGATATTTTGGCATATCAATATGATATTGTTTGCAATGGTGTAGAGCTCTCCTCAGGAGCAATTAGAAATCATAAACCTGAATTAATGTATAAACTTTTTTCAATAGCAGGTTATACCAGTCAACAAGTCGATGAAAAGTTTAGTGGAATGATAAATGCACTTAGTTATGGAGCGCCACCTCATGGAGGTATAGCTCCAGGTATAGATAGAATAGTAATGTTGTTAGCTGATGAAAAAAATATAAGAGAAGTAACAATGTTTCCTATGAATCAGAATGCACAAGATCTTATGATGAATGCACCCTCTGAAGTTAACGAAAATCAACTTAAAGAGCTTAGTTTATCGTTAAAATTAAAGAAATAATTTATTTTTTTCCTTTTAAATTTATTTTGACATCTGATAAATCAACTAAATTTTTTTTGTAATTATTTCTTACAAAGCCTTTACTAGTAATATCTTTTACTATTTTTAATAATTGATTCTGGTTCTCTAGATTTTGTTCATCAATAACTGCATTTTCTGAGCTGCCGATGGATGGTGTATGTGCTAAATCCTCTCTATTCTGATAAGATATTGCCAATTCTCTAAATATATAGTCTAAGATTGAGGATGCACTTAAAATTCTATCATTTCCGTGAACCTTACCTGAAGGTTCAAATTTTGTCCCTACAAAAGCATTTATAAATTCATCCAAAGGTACTCCATATTGGAGACCTAAAGAGACAGCAATTGCAAAATTATTCATCAGAGCTTTTACTAATTCGCCTTCTTTGCTAGTATCAATAAATATTTCACCAATTTTTCCATCCTCATATTCACCAGTATGTAGGTAAACTTTATGATCACCAATTGTAGCTTTTTGTATATAGCCTTTTCTTCTATCAGGCATACTAAATCTTTTTCCGTTTGTTTCAGAAATATTTTTATTTGCTTTAATAATATTTTCTAAATTATGAGGATTTTTTTGTTCAACACTAGCAACAATATCTATTTTTTTATTTTCAATAATCTTATTATTTTTAGAGTCTAAATTTTTTGTTTTTCTATTATCAAGTTTAATGTCTAAAACCTCAAATTTACCATCATCTCTTTTTTCTAAACTCTTAAGCTCAGTCTCATTAATATCATCTAAGTAATGACTTACTTTAAAATTGCATGTATAATATGTTTCAACTAAATATTTTGCCATTAAAATATTACTTTTTTAATTTATTTAAATTATGATTCAATTTATTTATATACAAAATCAAATTTTAGTCTAATTTAATTTATACAATCTTAAATTGAACTATAATAATTTTTATGTTGACACTTATTAAAAAAATTTTTACTTGGTGGAATCGTGACACTTTTGGAACAAGGTTATATACAATTTTTTTTGGAAGATTTGTGGGTAAAGATGAATTTGGAAATAAATATTATGAAAGTAAAAAAGGAAAAAGGTGGGTAATATACTCTGATGAAATTGATGCATCTAAAATACCGGTAGAATGGTTTTCATGGATGCATTTTACAACTAATAAAATAGAAAATGACCATAATTTTAAGAAATATGATTGGCAAAAACCTCATAGACCTAATTTGACTGGTACAGATTCGGCTTATTATCCAAATAAAAATAAAAATGTTACTGAAAAAAAATATAAAAGTTGGAAAAAATAAATTTTATATTTTGACAATAATATTGACTCAATTTTTAATATTTTCTTTTAACTCATATTCAGAAAATGATTTAGAGGGAAACTTTACTGATATTCAAGTACTAGATAAAATTAGTTCAAAAAACATATTATTAAAACTCGAGAATGGAAAAGAGACCAAACATAAAGATCTCATAATAAAAAGTATGAAATGTAAAAACTCAGAATTTGATGATAATCCAGAAATAACTGCGTATATCCAGGTTAAAGACATTACTAAAAAGAGCAATGATGATGTTTTTGTTTTTAATGGTTGGATGTTTTCATCTAGTCCATCTATAACACCATTTGATCATCCTGTTTATGATATTTGGCTTGTAAATTGTTATTAAATTATTTTTTCATTATCTAGCCAACTAACATTAAAGTCTGAATTGATGAATTTTTTATGATTTAATAATTTCTTATGAAGAGGAATAGTTGTAGTAATACCTTCTATAACAAATTCGTCTAAAGATCTATTCATCCTCTGAATTGCCTCTAATCTATTTCTACCGTGGCAAATGAGTTTACACACCATACTGTCGTAGTAAGGAGTTACCTTATAGCCTTGAAAGATAGCACCATCTACCCTAGTTCTAAAACCTGAGGGCTGGTGACACATGCCAATAACTCCAGGCGATGGTTGGAAATTTTTACTTGGATCTTCCGCATTTATTCTACACTCTATTGCATGACCCCTAGGATTTACATCAGATTGTTTTAAGGCAGTTTCTCCAGAAAAAGCTATCCAAATTTGCTCCTTTATAATATCTATACCGGTAACCATTTCTGATACAGGATGTTCAACCTGAACTCTTGTATTCATTTCTAAAAAATAAAACTTTCCATCTTCGTATATAAATTCTACAGTACCAGCACCCTCATATCCGATTTTAGTTACCATTTTTACAGTTTTTTCAAAAAGATCTTTTCTTATTTCATCATTTAATACAGGACTTGGAGTTTCCTCTATTAGTTTTTGATGTCTTCTTTGAACAGAACAATCTCTCTCATGTAAGTGAACTGTTCTATTTTTTCCAGATAATATTTGAACTTCAATGTGTCTAGGGTTTTGAAAAAATTTTTCAATATATACCTCATCATTCCCAAAATATTTTTTAGCTTCAGTTTTTGCTGTTGAAAAAAGTGTTTCAAAATCTTCCTCTTTATTCACTATTTTCATTCCTTTACCTCCACCTCCTCCTGATGCTTTAATTAAGACAGGAAATCCAATTTTTTTGCAAAGTTCTTTTGCTTCTTTAATATCTTTTACCCCACCTTCTGAGCCTTCAATTATTGGTAGACCATTTTCTTTGGCAATTTTTTTTGCCTGAATTTTATCACCCATCATTTTGATATGCTTAGAGGATGCTCCAATAAATTTAATTTTGTTTTCCTCTAAGATTTTTGCAAAATTAGCATTTTCAGACAAAAATCCATATCCAGGATGTACAGCCTCAGTGTTTGTTAAATCAATTGCAGATAATAACGCTGGTATATTAAGATAACTATTAGCAGGTTGATGTGAACCAATACAAACACTTTCGTCTGCTAATTTGACATGCATGCTTTCTCTATCAACATCCGAATGAACAGCTACTGTTGAGATTCCCCATTCTTTACAAGCTCTTATAATTCTAACTGCAATTTCCCCACGGTTCGCAATTAAAATTTTTTTAAACATTATTCTAAAACAACTAGAGCTTGTCCAAATTCGACAGGTTGTCCATCAGATACGAGTATTTCTTTTATTACCCCATCAGCAGTAGAGGGCACATGATTCATTGTTTTCATAGCTTCTACAATCATTATTGTATCACCCTTTTTAATTTTTTTTCCAACCTCTACAAATTTTTTAGCACCAGGCTCAGGTGCATGATAAGCAGTACCAATTATTGGTGAAGTCACTTCAGTTCCGGATTTAGAACTTTTTATTACTTCAGAATTTTGAGTTACTGAGAGATTATCATTTGGTATTTTAGAAGTTTGATTATTTATTGAAATATTATTTTTTGAAACTTTTATTTTTGTATCTTTTTCAGTATATTCTAACTCTGTTAAATTAAATTCATTGAGATAATCACTTAATTCTTTAATAATTTTTTTGTCAATTTTCATATTTTTAAAAGCTTGTGCATTGAAATTATGGCTAAAATATAACCATCAGCTCCCAATCCAAAAATTCCACCAGTAACTATATCACTTAAAAGAGATTTTTGTCTGAATTCTTCTCTTTTATAAATATTTGAAATATGCACCTCTATGATAGGTTTTTTAAAAAGATCTAATGCATCTCTAATTGCAACCGATGTATGAGTAAATGCTGCTGCATTTATAATCATTCCGTCATACTTTTTTCTTGAGTCTTGTATAATATTAACTAATTCGCCTTCTAAATTAGATTGAGAAAAATTAAGTTCTAAGCCTAATTCTTTACTTTTTTTTTCACAACTATCTTTCAATTTATCAAACGTAATCGATCCATATTGTGATTGTTCTCTTTCTCCTAATAGATTAAGATTTGGACCATTAATAATAATAATTTTATTATTCATTCAGCTCTTATATACGATGAAAAAAGTAAAAAAAATAAAAATTAAAATAAATGGTAAAGTAAAGTTAGTTAAGGAGAACACTAATTTACTAAAACTCCTAAATAATTTAGAAATACCATTAAAAAAAGTAGCTATTGAGTTAAATCGAGAAATAACAGATAAAAAAAAATTGGGTAGAAAAACTTTAAAAAAAAATGATACAATTGAAATAGTTCATTTTATTGGAGGTGGTTAAATTGAAAAAAGATAGTTTTATTGTTGCTAACAAAAAATTTAATTCAAGATTAATAGTGGGCACTGGAAAGTATAAGAATATGTCAGAGTGTGCAAAAGCAATTGAGTTATCTGGTGCAGAAATTGTAACTGTTGCAGTTAGAAGGGTGAATATATCTGATAAAAATAAACCTTTGTTGATGGATTATGTAAATCCAAAAAAAATTACATATCTACCTAATACTGCGGGATGTTTTAATTCTAAAGAGGCATTAAGAACTTTAAGATTGGCTAGAGAGATTGGAGGATGGAAATTAGTAAAATTAGAAGTTTTAGGAGATAAAAAAAATTTATATCCTGAAATGATTGAAACTCTTAATTCAACAGAAGTTTTATCTAAAGAAGGATTTAAAGTAATGGTATATTGTAATGATGATCCTTTAATGGCAAAAAGATTAGAGAATGCTGGTGCTTGTGCTATTATGCCCTTAGCTGCACCAATAGGATCAGGTCTTGGGATTCAAAATAAAGTGAATATCAGATTGATAATAAAAGGAACAAAATTACCCGTAATAATCGACGCAGGTCTTGGTCAAGCATCTGATGCTACAATCGCAATGGAACTAGGTTGTGATGGGGTTTTGGTCAATACAGCAATTGCAAAATCAAAAAAACCATTTGATATGGCTGTAGCATTTAAACATGCTGTCATAGCAGGTAGACAATCTTATATATCGGGAAGAATGAGAAAAAAATATTTTGGATCACCATCATCGCCAACTAAAGGAATTATTTAGCTTTTTTAAAAAATTTTCTTTTTTTGAATGTTTTTTTTTTAAATTTTTTCTCTTTAAGATTAATAATATTACTCTCTTTTTTTTGTTGCTCTAAATTTTTTAATTTTTCGTAATTTTCAATTAACTCCAAAGTTTTTTTTGACCTATTCTTTACATCAATAATATATTCAGGAATAATTAAGTTATTATCTGTTATAATATCAATTTTCATTTTATTCTTTTTTTCAAAGTAAGTTAAATCATCAATAAAATTCTCTTTTAAAAAGTCAGATATTTTCTTACAAACTTTTAGTTCAACAAATTTTGCTTTATTTAAAACCGCTTTTAATTCAACTAATTTAAGTAGTTTCAATGCAAAAGACTCATCAGTTAAATTTACTTTCCATTTAACTGCACTTTCTCTAAGTCTTTGCCTGGACATCTCTAATAGACCAAAATTACTAATTCTTCCTATTTGAATACGGGCTCTGTCTGAGCGACATTTTTCTTTGAGCCTTCTCTCTACTAATCTTCTATTTCCATAATTTAACATGTCTATAAAATCTATTATGATTAATCCTGAGAGATCACGAATTTTTATTTGTCTTGCTATCTCGTCAGCAGCCTCAAGATTTGTATCCAATGCTGTATTTTCTACATTTTTTTGCTTTATTGAACTGCCAGAATTAATATCAATTGAAATTAATGCTTCAGTCGGATTTATTACCAAGTACCCACCAGAATTTAATTTTATTTCTGAGTCAAATATCTGATTTAGTTTTTGCTCTATTCCAACTTCAATGAATAAAGGTGTTTTTCCACGATATTTCTTAATTTTTTTTACATGTGAAGGCATCATCATTTTCATGAAATTTTGGGTTTTTTTATAACCCTCGTTACCCTCGACGATAATATTTTTTGTATTTTCATCATACATGTCTCTTAAAGTTCTCTTAATTATCTCACTTTCTTGGTGGATTAAAGAAGGAGCAATGGAATTAAGAGCATTATCTTTAATAAGATTCCAATTATTAATAAGAGTTGTTAAATCGTGATTAATTTCATTTTTTGTTTTGTTAGATCCAGCGGTTCTGACAATTAACCCCATCTCTTTTGGAATTTCTATTTCATTCAATATTGCTCTAATTTTTTTTCTGTCGACTGGATTAAATATTTTTCTAGATATTCCACCTCCTTTAGGTGTATTAGGCATTAAGACTATATATTTTCCAGCTATGGAAATAAATGTACTTAGTGCAGCACCTTTTTGACCCCTTTCATCCTTTATAACTTGAACAAGAATTACTTGATTAGGTTTTATTACTTCTTGAATTTTATATCTTTTGAATCTTAATTTCTTTTCATTTTTTTTTTCAATATTATCTTTTGAGGTTTCTTTTTCATCAGTTTCTTTTTCAATCGGATCTTCAATCTCTAATTTACCCTCCGCAAGGTTTTCCTCTTCTTTTGCTTCAACCTCTTTTGATAATTCTTCTCTTGCTCTTTCTTCTTCTTTTTTAATTATTTCCAAATCACTTTTTGGAATTTGATAATAATCTGATTGAATATCATTAAACGACAAAAAACCATGCCTATCTCTACCAAAATCAACAAAAGCTGCTTGTAATGAGGGCTCAATTCTACTTACTTTACCTAAGTAAATATTGTTTTTTATTAAATTGGTTTTTAAACCTTCGTACTCGTAATCTTCAATATTATTGTCTGACTTAAGTACAACTCTAGTTTCACTAGGATGCGATGCATCAATGTATAAATTTTTTTCCATAAGATGTTTTTTGATTTTTTCATTATTTTGTAAATCTTAAATTTTGTAATACGTTATTGCCTTATCTTTACCAAATTCCAGTATATAATGATATATAAAATGAGCCATTTAATAAAAAAAATAATTGCAATTTCTTTGAGTTTTTTGCTTTTGAGCTCAATTTCAATATTTGCTGTATTATGGACTTTTTCAAATAATATTCCTGATTACAAATTTTTAAAGAATTATAAACCTCCGGTTTCTAGCAAGGTATATTCAGGAGATGGAAAATTAGTAGCAGATTTTTCTAAAGAAAAACGAATATTTGTCCCTTATGAGTCAATTCCCAAAAATATAATAAATTCTTTCTTGTCTGCGGAAGATAAAAACTTTTTTTCACACCCTGGAGTTGATGCAAAAGGGGTTTTGAGAGCAGTTATTAATAATATTAAAAACTTAATGACATCAAAAAGATTAGAAGGAGCATCAACTATAACACAACAAGTTGCTAAAAATTTTTTGTTAACGAATGAAGTAAGTTTAAATAGAAAAATAAAAGAAGCAATTTTAGCTTTTAGAATAGAGAGAGCATTGTCAAAAGAGAGAATTTTAGAATTATATTTAAATCAAATTTATCTTGGAAGTGGAGCATATGGAGTTGCTGCAGCAAGTTTAGAATATTTTGACAAATCAATTAAAGAATTGAATTATGCAGAAGCGGCGTTATTAGCAGCTCTTCCAAAAGCTCCGAGTAAATACAACCCTTATAAAAATTTAGAATTGGCAAAATTTAGAAGAAATTTGGTTTTAAAAAATTTATTGGATAATGGTTTTCTCCAAAATGATTCATATTCTAACTTAAAGAACCAGGAAATTGAACTCAAGAAAACTAAAAAAGTTTATTTAGAAGATGCTCAATATTACATAGAGGACGTAAGAAAAAGTATTATAGAAAAACTTTCATATGAAAAAGTTTATAAACAAGGCTTTAATATCAATACCCCTATAGATTTAGAGTTACAAAATATTGCAACGACTTCTTTAAGGGATGGATTAATTTTATACGATAAAAGAAAAGGTTGGCGAGGACCTTTAACTAATAAAATTTATAAAAAAAATTGGTATGAAAAATTAGAAAAATTTGAATTGGAGAATTCAATAAATTGGGAATTGGCAATAGTAAGAAAAATTGATCAATTTTCAGCTCTTATTGAGACAAAAAAAGGTTCAAGCGGAATAATTGAATATAAAAATATTACATGGACTAAGAAAGAATTCAAAGAATTAATTTCGGTCGGAGACATTATTTATGTTAAAAAAATATCTGAGAATAAATATGATTTAAAACAACTGCCCAATATTAATGGTGGTATTGTTGTAATGGACCCATATACTGGTAGAGTTTTAGCTTTAAGTGGTGGTTTTAGTTTTAAAAATAGTGAGTTCAATAGAGCAACTCAGGCATTAAGACAACCTGGTTCGGCATTCAAACCTTTTATATATGCTTTAGCTTTAGAAAATAAGTATACACCTACTTCTTTAGTTTTAGACGCACCTTTAGTTTTAGATCAAGGATCTGATTTAAAAATGTGGAAACCTGAAAATTATGGAAAAAAATTTTATGGACTGTCAACTATAAGAACAGGACTTGAAAAATCTAGAAACCTTATGACTGTAAGAATTGCTCAAAGTTTAGGCATTGAAAAAATAATAAATTTCTCAAAAGATTTAGGAATATATGACAATCCAGATAAACTTTTGTCTGTATCTCTTGGATCAGTAGAAACAACTTTATTAAGATTAACAGCAGCATATTCAACCTTTGTTAATAAAGGAAAACTTGTAGAACCAATAATCATTGATAGAGTTCAGGATAGTGAGGGAAATACAATTGTAAATAATGAAAAAAGATCTTGTATAAATTGTAGTCAAATATCATTTACTGGAAATTTTTATCCAAAAATAAATGACAATTATAAACAGATTTTTTCTCCACAGACTGCTTACCAAGTCACTTCTTTATTAGAGGGTGTAATTCAAAGAGGAACTGGGAAAAAGTTAAGAAAATTAAAACTTAATATTGCTGGAAAAACTGGAACTACTAATGAGAATACTGATGCGTGGTTTATTGGTTTTACATCAAATTTAGTGATAGGAGTTTATGTTGGTATGGATAACCCTTCTCCTTTAGGAAAATATGAAACTGGATCAAAAACTGCACTACCAATTTTTGAAAAATTCGTGAGTAAAGCTATAAAAAAATCAGATGCAAGACCTTTTAAAGTTTCTGAGGGAATTACGATGATGGTTGTAGATCCTATAACTGGCCAAAAAGCAAAATTTTCATCAAAAAATACTATTATGGAAGCTTACAAAAGTGAAAATGTTGTGGATGGAAAGGTTTTATACTCAAATAAAAATAGATTAGATACAAATAATATATTAAACTTTTATTAATGGAAGATAAATATTTAGATTTAAAAAAAGAAATTGAAAAAATAAATCAAAGAATTAAGGAGTATCTTTGAAAAAAATAATATTTATTCAAAATTAGATAATATAAATAAAAAAATGCTAGAAGAAAATTTCTGGCAAGATAAATCCACCTCAAAAAATATAATTAAAGAAAAAAAACTCTATGAAGACTTACTTAATAGTTTCAATGAGAGTACTCAAAAATTTAATGATTTGATTGATCTAAATAACTTGGCTGAAGAAGAGAAAGATTTAAATACAAAAAATGATATTATAAAAAATCTTAAAGATTTAAAAGAAATTGTAAAAAAGGATGAGATAAAATGTTTTTTATCTAATCAAGCTGATACTTTAGATTGCTACATAGAAATCCACGCTGGTGCTGGAGGAACAGAAAGTCAAGATTGGGCAAATATGCTCAGAAGAATGTATATAAAGTGGGCTGATAGTAAAAAATTTAAATCAAGTTTAATAAGTGAGCATAAAGGAGAGGAGGCTGGCATAAAATCATCTACAATCAAAATAGAGGGTGATTATATTTTTGGTTTATTGAAAAAAGAATCTGGAATTCATAGATTAGTAAGAATTTCACCATTTGACTCTGGAGCAAGAAGACATACAAGTTTTGCAAGTATTTGGGTTTATCCTGTTATTGATGAAAATATAAATGTAGAAATATTTGATAAAGATTTGAGAGTTGACACATATAGATCTAGTGGGGCGGGTGGCCAACATGTAAATACGACGGACAGTGCGGTTAGAATAACTCATTTACCAACTAAAATAGTAGTTCAATGTCAAAATGAAAGATCACAACATAAAAACAAAGAAACCTGCATGAATATGCTGAGAGCTAGATTGTATGATTATGAGATAAAAAAAAAGGAAAAAGCATCAGAAGATTTAGAGTCTTCAAAGTCTGAAATAGGCTGGGGTCATCAGATAAGGTCATATGTATTACAACCTTATAGACTTGTCAAAGATAACAGGACAAATTTTGAGAGCACTAACCCTGATAAAGTACTTGATGGAGAAATAGACGAATTCTTAGAAAATTCACTATATCAAATAAAATGAAAAAAATAATTTATAGATCTGTATTTTCTTCATTAATCCTTGCTTTTATATTTATAGTTTATTTGTCAATATTTGGCATTGAAACTGCAAAATTTAATGCTCAAATTGAAAATAAATTAAAAACAATAAATAAAGATTTTGCAATTCAATTAAATCAAATAAAATTAGTTTTAGACCCATTTAAATTTCAATTAAACGCTAAGACTTTAGGACCAAAATTAAAATATAAAAATAAAAGTATTGATTTAGAAAATATTCAAACAAAAATTTCTTTAAGGTCATTACTTGAAGATCAATTTTCTCTAGAAAACTTAATTATTTCAACAAAATCTCTCGATATAAAAAATTTAGTTTCAATTGCTCGATCTATTAATACAAATACTGAATTATTTATTTTAGAAAATTTTATAAAAAAAGGTTATTTAATTGCTGATTTGAATTTAAACTTTGATGAAAAAGGAAACTTAAAAGATGATTTTATAATTACTGGTTTAGTCAAAGACACTAAAATAGAAGTATTTAAGAAATATAAAATTGATAATTTAGATTTGATTTTTGATATGAATAATCAAAATTTAAATTTACAGGATATTAAACTATCATTGAATGACTTAGAATTTTTATCTGAAAAAATAAATATATCTAAAAAAGAAAAAAATAAGTTTGAATTTCAAGGCCAGTTAGAAAATAAGAAAATTACTCTTAACAACGAGAGTATTGATGATTTTTTTGAATTAAAATTTTTAGAAAATAAGGTTCAAGAATTGACTTTTAGCTCAAAAAATTATTTTTCTTTTTTTTTAGATCAAAAATTTAGAATTGAAAAATATGATATAAGATCAGAAATTGATATTGATAAATTTTTGGTTTCTAACAGCCTTTTTTTAAAAAATCTTTTCCCTGAAATTAAAAAAAATTTTTTATTCACTAATCATGAACTTAAAGTTAATTTTCAAAAAAATAATTTCAATGTAACAGGTTCAGGTGATGTATTATTCCAAAAACAAAAAGATAATATTAAATATACGGTAGATAAAAAAAACAATGTCTATCATTTTGATACTCTTTTAAAAATAAAAGATAATCCATTTAATTTGAATTTTTTAGGTTTTGAAAAAAAAAAAAATACAGAATTGTCTATAAAAGTTAAAGGAAATAAGAAGCTTAAAGAAAAGACAAAATTCAACTCTATTCTTATGGAGGAAGAAGATAATAAAATTGAAATTCAAAATCTTATTTTGAGTAAAAATTTCAAAATTATTGACTTAAATAAAGCTAATTTTCATTTTGTAGATAAAAAATCTCAACTTAATAAGTTTAATTTATATAAAAAAAATAACGAATATTTTTTAGAGGGACCTAATTTGAATGCTAATGATATAATTGAAAATCTTATCAATGACTCTGAAAATCCAAAAATTTTAGAAAATGAATTTAAAGTTTATTTAAAATTAGATAAGATTTTATTCGATGAAAATCATAATCTTAAAAATTTTAAAGGAAATTTATTTATCAAAGATCAACAAATTATAGACGGAAGTTTATCTGGTTTGTTTTCTAAAAATAAAAAATTTGTGTATACTGTAAAATCTTTTAATAATGAGATAATTACAACACTTTTCGTGGATCGAGCAGAGTCTTTAGTTGATAGGTATAAATTTATTAAAGGTTTTAAGGGTGGTGAACTTGATTTTTATTCATCAAAAAATGCCAAAGAGTCTTTTTCAAAAATAAAAATTTATAATTTTAAATTAAAAGAACTTCCAGCTCTAACAAAGCTTCTAACACTTGCATCTTTACAAGGTATTGCTGATTTGCTTTCAGGAGAAGGAATAGGATTTAATGAATTTGAAATGAGTTTTAAAAATAAAAAAGATGTTATGATTATTGAGGAAATTTATGCAATTGGACCAGCTATATCAATTTTAATGGATGGTTATATTGAAAAAAATAAGTTAATCAGTCTACGCGGTACACTTGTTCCGGCTACTACAATAAATAAAGCGATAGGCAATATACCAATTTTGGGAAAAATACTTGTCGGTTCTAAAACAGGTGAGGGTGTATTTGGAGTAAGTTTTAAAATAAAAGGACCTCCTAAAAACTTAGAGACAACTGTAAATCCTATTAAAACATTAACACCTAGATTTATTACAAGAACTTTAGAAAAAATAAAAAAAAATTAAATAATTTGAATTTTTATGTGTCTTTTTTTTCCAACAGATAGTTTCAAATAATCTTTATTAAGTAATTTATCATTCAAAGAATATTTTTCATCAGATATCATTATGTCATTTATCTTAATTGCGTTTCCCTTGATTAATCTTCTTATTTCACTTTTAGAACTTTCTAATTTTGATAAAACCACTAAATCAATTATATTTAATTTTTTTTCAAATTCTTTTTTTTTAATTTTGATTGATGGCAGGCTAGATCCAAGTGTATTACCTGAAAAAGCCTCTTTTGCAGCTCGTTCTGAGTCAATTGCTGATTTTTTGCCATGAAGCATTGTAGTAGACTCATTAGCTAATAATATTTTTAATTCATTGATATTTTTATTTTGTAAGTTGTTAATTTCATCAATCTCTAAATCTGTGAAAATTTTTAAAAATTTAATAACATCTCTATCATCGATGTTTCTCCAAAATTGCCAATACTCATATGCTGATAAAGATTTTTTATCTAACCAAATTGCTCCTTTTTCAGTTTTACCCATTTTAGCACCAGACGCTAATGTAATCAGAGGTGTTGTTAATCCATATGCCTGTTTATTTGAATATCTTTTAATTAACTCTACACCATTAACTATATTTCCCCATTGATCAGATCCTCCTATTTGAAGCAAACAATCTTTTTTTTTGTTTAATTCTAAAAAATCGTACGCTTGTAAGATCATATAATTAAATTCCATATAGCTTAATGACTGTTCTCTCTCTAATCTTGTTTTAACACTATCAAAACTCAACATTTTATTTATTGTAAAATGCTTTCCAATTTCTCTTAAAAATTTTATATAATTAAGATCCTTTAACCAAGAATAATTGTTTACAAAAATAGGTTTAGTTTTTGGATTTTTGGTATCAAGATAATTCTTTAATATTTTCTCAATATTTTTTATATTTTTTTCAATATCTCTTTCACTTAATATAGTTCTTGTTTTATCTTTTCCAGAGGGGTCACCAACTCTAGTAGTACCACCACCTAATAGAACTATAGGTCTATGTCCATGTTTTTGTAAAAGTCTTAAACACATTATTTGAAGCAGACTTCCTACGTGTAAGCTTTCTGCTGTGCAATCAAATCCTATATAACCTTTGATTTTCTGTTTATCTAATAATTCAGAAAGATCGTTCTCATTTGTACATTGATAGAAGAAGCCTCTATCTTTAAATTCTTTTAAAAATTTATTCATAAGCTTATAATTCTACAATATACAAATTTTATTAAAAAAAAATAATAATGGGAAAGATATATACAGCTATTGGTTTGATGAGCGGTACGTCTATGGATGGTGTAGATTTATCAGTTATTCGATCTGATGGAGAATATGAATATACTCATATTTTAGATAAATATTTTGAATATGACGAAAAATTGCATAAAAAGTTAGTGAATTTAAGGGGTCAAATTTTTACCCAAAAGGATTTAATTAAATTTTCAGAGGAATTAAAAATACTTGAGCGGGAAATTACAATTTTTCATATTAAAATCGTAAAAGAAATTGAGACGAAATATAGAGATAAAATAGATTTAGTTGGCTTTCATGGGCAAACAATTTTTCATGACTCTGATAACAAAACATCAAAACAATTAGGAGATGGGAATTTGTTATCTCAATTGACTAGAAAAACTGTAGTTTATGATTTTAGGCAAAATGATTTAAATCATGGAGGTCAAGGTGCACCATTAACTCCAATTTTTCACAACTTAATATCTAACAAAATTTATAATGAAAATAAGAGAGAATGTCCTAATTTTTTAAATATAGGTGGAATATCTAATATTACAAATACAATTAAAAATGAGGAACTTTTAAAAAAAAATATTGAAGCATTTGATATTGGACCTGGTAATTGTTTAATAGATGAATGGATCAGAAAAAATACTAATAAAAAATTTGATGAAAATGGCTCAGTTGGAAAGTCAGGAAAGGTTAATCAAATTATATTAAATCAAACAATAGAAAACTTTAATTCTATTTCTTATAACAAGTCCTTAGATATTAAAGACTTTGATATTTCTTTTGTAAGAGGACTTAGTCTAGAGGATGGTTGTGCGACTATAACAAATTTTACAGCTTATTTAATTTCTGAGGGTATTAAATATTCTAAGAATAAGAATGAATATACTTCAAGTAAATATTTAGTTTGTGGTGGGGGTCGAAAAAATGTTCATTTGATCGAGTCTATTAAAGAATATTTAAGTGATAATCATCAGATAAGTATAGATCTGATTGATCAATTTAATTATGATGGAGATTTTATAGAGTCCCAAGCTTTTGGATATTTAGCAATAAGATCTTTTTTAAAACTTCCAATTTCTTTTCCATCAACTACAGGATGTGATATACCTGTAAGTGGAGGCATTATTGCTAAAAATTTTTAATTAATAAAGTGCAGTTTCTTTTTTAATATATTTATTTAGATTCTTAATTAAATTGTCTTCACTTTTTGAAAAAAAATGATTCGCATCAGGAACAACCTGAAATTCTACCTTAATACCTTTTTGCGAACTTAATCTCTTATCAAGCTCGTTTATATACTCTGATGGAACTAGTTCATCTTTTTTTCCATAAATTACAATACCAGATGTAGGACATGGTGATAGAAATGAAAAATCATAAACATTAGGCTGAGGAGATATAGCTACAAATCTATTTATTTCTGGTCTTCTCATCAAGAGTTGCATCGCTATTAATGATCCAAATGAAAAACCAGAAACCCAACATTGAGAGTTATCAAAGTTTTCTCTTTCTAACCAATCTAAAGCAGCCGCTGCATCAGCGAGTTCGCCTTGGCCATTATCAAATTCACCATCGCTTTTACCTACTCCTCTAAAGTTTACTCTACAAACTGAGAAATCATTCTCCTTAAAAGTATTAAATGTTTCAACAACAACTTTATTATTCATAGTTCCACCATACTGTGGATGAGGTTGTAAAACTAATGCAATAGGAGAAGTATTTTTTTTACTTTTGTAATATTTTGCTTCCAGTCTTCCTGCTGGACCAGGTATGAAAATTTCTAAAACTTTATTATCCATTTTTGGTATTGATTATTATTCTCAAAAAAAAATTAGGTTTATCACAACTGAGTGACAAAATGTTAGCTTTTTTTTCACTGTAGATACTTGACTATTTTAGTCAGGTTTATATATACCCAATAAAATAAAGAGTTTATGAAATTAACTTCTAAAGGCAGATATGCGGTAATGGCTTTAGCGGACCTGGCTAGATTTGATAATATTCATCCAGTTTCTCTAAGAGACATCTCTCTAAGACAAGGCATTTCTTTGGATTATTTAGAGCAAATTTTTTCAAAATTGAGAAAAAAAGAAATAGTACAAAGTGTAAGAGGAACACAAGGTGGATATGTTTTAAATAAAAAAGCTAAAGAAATTAAATTAACAAATATTTTTGATGCTGTTGATGAAAAAGTAAAAACAGTTCAATGTAAAAAAGAATCTAAAAAAGGCTGCAATGGTAAATCGGCAAAATGTTTAACTCATAATCTTTGGGATGAGTTAGAGAACCATATTAATAATTTTTTTGAGGAAAAAAGCCTGGATGATTTAGTTAAAAATAATAGCGAAAGACGGATATAAAATGGATACTAGAGAAAAAGATATAGAAAATTTAAAAGATTACAAATATGGTTTTTCTACTGATATTGAAAATATTAAAGCACCTAAAGGTTTAAATGAAGAAGTTATAAAGTTTATTTCTAATATTAAAAAAGAGCCAAAATGGATGTTAGAATTCAGATTAAATGCTTTTCAAAGATTCAAACAGTTAAAAGAGCCAAACTGGCAAAAACCAAAATATCCTAAAATAGATTATCAAGATTTGTATTATTATTCTGCACCAAAAAGCATGAAGGAAAAACCAAAAAGTCTTGATGAGCTTGATCCAAAGCTTTTAGAAACTTATAAAAAACTAGGTATCCCTTTACAAGAACAAGCAAGACTAAACGGAATAGCAGTAGATGCTGTGTTTGACTCTGTTTCTGTTGCAACAACCTTTAAAGAAGAATTAACTAAACAAGGAATAATTTTTTGTTCAATGTCTGAAGCCATTCAAAAACATCCAGATTTAGTAAAAAAATATCTTGGTACGGTAATACCAACTACAGATCATTTTTTTGCAACTTTAAATTCGGCAGTATTCACAGATGGTTCATTCGTTTACATACCTGAGGGAGTAAGATGTCCAATGGAGCTTTCAACTTACTTTAGAATAAATGCGTCTGAGACAGGACAGTTCGAAAGAACACTCATTATAGCAGACAAAGGAAGTTATGTGAGTTATCTTGAAGGATGTACTGCACCAATGAGAGATGAAAATCAATTACATGCAGCTAACGTGGAATTAATTGCTTTAGATGATGCAGAAATAAAATATTCGACTGTTCAAAATTGGTACCCGGGAGATGAAAATGGTAAAGGTGGTATTTATAATTTTGTTACTAAAAGAGGATTATGTAAAGGAAAAAATTCTAAAATTTCATGGACACAAGTTGAAACAGGCTCAGCTATTACATGGAAATATCCAAGTTGTATTTTAAAAGGTGATAATTCAATAGGTGAATTTTACTCAATAGCTATAACAAACAATCATCAAAAAGCTGACACTGGAACTAAGATGATACACTTAGGAAAAAACACAAAAAGTAAAATTATCTCGAAAGGAATAAGTGCAGGATTTTCAGATATGACTTATAGAGGTCTCGTTGATATTAATTCAAGAGCAAAAAACTCAAGTAATTACACTCAATGTGACTCTTTATTAATGGGCAACAAATGTGGTGCGCATACAGTTCCATACATCAAAAATAAAAATTTTGATTCTAATATTGCTCATGAAGCAACAACATCAAAAATAAGTGAGGAACAATTGCATTATTGTCAACAGAGAGGACTTAACCCTGAAGAGGCAGTAGGATTGATCGTAAATGGTTTTTGCAAAGAAGTTCTTCAACAGTTACCTATGGAGTTTGCCGTAGAGGCACAAAAACTAGTAGGCATAAGTTTAGAGGGGAGCGTTGGCTAATGCTAAAAATTAATAATTTAAACGCAAATGTTGAAAACAAGTCAATTTTAAAAGGTTTTTCTTTAAATATAAATCCAGGAGAGGTGCATGCAATAATGGGCCCAAATGGATCAGGTAAAAGCACATTATCAAATATTTTGTCAGGTAAAAAAGGATATGAAATTTCAGGGGAAGTTTTATTTGAAAATAAAAATTTATTCGATTTAGAGACAGAGGAACGGGCACATAAAGGTATTTTTTTAGCATTTCAATATCCATTAGAAATCCCAGGTGTAAATACTAATATTTTTTTAAAGACTTCTTTAAATGCTATTAGAAAAGCTCGAGGGCAGAAAGAACTAGATGCTATTGAGTTTTTAAAACTCGTTAAAGATAAAGCAAAAGAGTTAAAATTTGATGAAGAAAAATTAAATAGACAACTTAATGTTGGTTTTTCTGGAGGTGAAAAAAAGAAAAATGAAATTTTACAAATGTCAATGTTAGCACCTAAATTATCAATATTAGACGAAACAGACTCAGGTTTAGATATTGACGCTCTTAAAATTGTAGCAGATGGAGTAAACACTCTACGAAATAAAGAAAATTCTTTTTTAATAATTACTCATTATCAAAGACTATTAGATTATATCAAACCAGACTTTGTTCATGTTTTAATGAATGGAAAAATAATAAAGTCTGGTGGTCCAGAGCTTGCAATAGAGTTAGAAAAAAAAGGATATGAAAGTTTTAATTAAATGAAAGAACAATTAAAAATAGATTTTGAAAAAATATTAAAGATATCTAATTTCTCAGAAAAAGATATTAAGTTTAAAAAAGATCAATTAGATAAATTTATTGAAAATGGCTTTCCAGGGAAAAGACACGAAAATTGGAAATTTTTAGATCTTAATCAAATCATAAATAAGAATATTGAGAATATAAGTTTTTTCAATGATTATTCTACGACAAATAAAATTGATACATCAATTTATATTGATGGTTTAGAGCACAATAAAATTATTTTTATTAATGGGAGAATAGAAAAAATAGAATTCAGTTATGAGGATAAAAATCAAATAGAAATATATGATGATATTAAATCTGAAGATAATTTTAGTGTAAAAAACTCTTTAATTAATTTAAATAATGCTTTTAGTAATAAATATTATAAGATTTTAGTAAAAAAAGGTTACTCAATAAAAAAACCTCTTATCATTTATCATTTAACCAATGAAAAAATGAAATCAAAGAATATTAATTTAAGGTTAGATTTCGAGCTTGAGGAAAACAGTTCATTAAAGTTGATAGATTTTTTTAACGACATTACCGATAAAAATTTTATGAATATTTTTTATAACTTTAAATTAAAAAATGATTCAATTTTAAAAAATTATAAGATCGATAAATCATTAAATCAAAATCTCAAATATTCATTTAATAATATTGATCAAGAAAAAAATAGTATTTCAGAAACTTTTATATTTTCAGCAGGTTCAAATTATTTTAAAAATGAAATTAATTGTAATCTTTCAGGTGAGTATTCATCAGCATTTATTAACGGTATTTTTTCATTAAAAAATAATCAACAACACGAAATCAGGTCAACAGTTAATCATTTAGTAGAAAACACCAAAAGTTTCCAATTAATCAAAAGCGTACTTGGAAAAAATTCCAAAGCTGCTTATCAAGGTAGAATACATGTGGATTCTAAGGCTCAAAAAACAGATGGTTATCAATTAAGTAAAGCGATACTATTAGATGAGACTTCAGAGTTTAATGCAAAACCTGAATTAGAAATATATGCTGATGATGTAAAGTGTTCACATGGTTCAGCCTCTGGAAGCCTTAATGAAGATTCGATTTTTTATTTAATGTCCAGAGGTCTAAATTACAAACAATCGAAAGAACTTTTGATTAATGGCTTTATGTTGGATGTTGTTGAAAAAATTACAGACTCAGAAATTAAAAATTTGATAAAAAATATGATTGGATTGAAAGAATGAATATAGAAAATATTAAAAAAGAGTTCCCAATTTTTGATGAAAAAATTCAAAATAACGATCTGGTTTATTTGGATAGTGCCAATTCTTCGCAAAAACCCAAAGCAGTTCTAGACAGGATTAATGACTTTTATTCTAAACAATTTTCTAACGTAGGAAGAAGTTTGCATTATTTGGCAGTAGCAGCGACTAATTTATATGAAAATACTAGATCTTCAGTCCAAAAATACATAAATGCCAAAGATAAAAATGAAATTGTATTTACTAAAGGAGCTACAGAGGCTTTGAATTTAGTTGCAAACACCCTTGGACAATCAATTTTAGAACCAAATGATGAAGTTTTAATCACAGAATTAGAACATCATTCAAATTATGTTCCTTGGCACTTTTTAAGAAAGTCTAAAAATATTAAAATAAAATTTGCTGAGATTAATGAAGATGGAGATATACCAATAGAAAATATCGAAAAAGAAATTACAGAAAGAACAAAAGTCATTGCCATTACCCACTTATCTAATGTAACTGGTGCTGTTTTGCCAATTAAAGAAATAACTCAATTAGCTCACTCAAAAGGAATTGTAGTTGTAGTTGATGGTTGTCAAGGAGGACCACATTTAAAATTAGATATGCAAGACTTAGATTGTGATTTTTACGCAATTTCATGTCATAAGATGTATGGGCCGACAGGTCTCGGTGTCTTGTATGGAAAAAAGAAATGGCTTGAACAACTGCCACCATACCAAGGAGGTGGAGGAATGATCAATGAAGTTAAAAAAGATAGAATATCCTATGGCGATCTTCCAAATAAGTATGAAGCTGGAACAATGGCTACTGCTCAAGTGATTGCTTTTGATCAGTCAATAAAATTTTTAGAAAGTATTGGTATTGAAAAAATTATAAAGCATGAAAAAGAATTAATAGAATATGGACAAGAAATTTTACAAAAAAACAATTCTGTTAAGTTAATTGGAAATCCTAAAAAACGTAGTGGAGTATTATCCTTCACAATTAAAGGTGTTCACCCACATGATATTGCAACTATTTTAGATGAAACTGGAGTCGCAATTAGAGCAGGCCATCATTGTTGTCAAATACTTCATGATAAATTAGGTATTCCTGCTAGCGCAAGAGCATCTTTAGGAGTTTATAATTCTAAAGATGACTTGGATAAATTGAATGAAGGAATTAGTAATTGTAAAAAGATTTTTGATTTAAAATGAACTTAAAAGAATTATATCAAGAAATAATTTTGGAACATGGAAAAAATCCAAGAAATTTAGGTAAAACAGAAAATTTTAATAAAGATGCTAAAGGTAATAATCCATTATGTGGTGACAATGTACATGTATATTTAAAATTGAATGATCAAAGAAAAGTTGAGGATATATCTTTTGAAGGAAGTGGTTGTGCAATATCAATGGCATCTGCATCTATAATGACAGATTTGATTAAAGGTAAAAGTGATAACGAGGCTAAAGAAATTATTGAGGATTTTTTAGGAATGATAAAAGAAAATCCTGAATTAAAAAATAAAATTTTAAAAGAAGATGATAAAACAAAGTTAATGTGTCTTTCAGGAGTAAAACAATATCCAATGAGAGTTAAGTGTGCCACTTTATCGTGGCATACATTAGTTTCAGCAATGGAAAATGATGGAAAGGAAGTGAGTACAGAGAATTAATATTTATGGAAGTTAAAGATAAAATAATCAGTGAAATTAGAAAAATTTATGATCCTGAATTACCAGTTAATATTTATGAATTAGGTTTAATCTATGATATTAAAGTGAATGGTAGAAAAGCTGAAATAAAAATGACATTAACCACACCAAATTGCCCTGTCGCAGAAAGTTTACCTAAAGAGGTTAAAGAAGGAGCTATGCAAGTAGAAGAAATAGATGATGTTGATTTACAATTAGTTTGGGATCCTCCATGGACTAAAGATATGATGTCAGATGCAGCTAAATTGGAGTTAAATTTATAATGAATCCAATTATTAAATTAAGTGACAATGCTGCAAAAAGGATTAAAGAGATTATGTCTAGTGCTGAAAAAAATGCTTTAGGAGTTAGAGTTTCTGTTAAATCTGGAGGTTGTGCGGGAATGTCTTATGTGATGGAATACTCTAAAGAGCTTAATCCAACTGACGAGGTAATAGAGGATAAAGGTGTTAAGGTTTTTATAGATCCAGCAGCAGTTATGTATTTATTAGGAACTGAAATGGACTATAAAAAAGAGGAATTTTCCTCAACTTTTGTATTTAATAACCCCAACGAAACTGAGAGATGTGGGTGTGGAGAGTCCTTCAAAATAGACTAAAATTGAGTATCCTGTAAGTTGCATACCAGTATTGCGCAAAATGCATATCTAGGATATAATTAGTTCATGAACAAATTTGAATTTAAAAATCTTGTTAAAGACCTTAAAGATTCTTTAAAAGAAAAATCTTTTTTTAAAAATCTACGTAAGGAAGTTGAAACTGGTGCTAATGGCACACAGGATTACGTTGTTAAAAAAGGTATTAACAAAGATACAATAGCTACAACTAAACAGTAATTTAGTTACTAACAGCTATAATACATCTCAAATTCAACTGGATGAGGTGCGTGCTCAAACTTATGAATTTCTTCGAATTTAAGAGCAATATATGCATCAATTTGATCATCCGTAAATACGCCACCTTGAGTTAAGAATTCTCTATCTTTATCTAAACTCTCCATTGCTTCTCTTAAAGAACCACAAACAGTTGGAATAGATTTTACTTCTTCAGGTGGAAGTTCATATAAATCTTTATCAAAAGACTCACCCGGGTGTATTTTATTTTTAATTCCGTCTATTCCTGCCATTAACATAGCGGCAAATGTCAAGTAAGGGTTTCCAGATGCATCAGGAAATCTAATTTCACATCGAGCACCTTTTTTACTCAATGTTATAGGAATTCTACAAGAGGCCGATCTATTTCTTGCAGAATAAGCTAAAAGCACTGGAGCTTCAAAACCTGGTATTAATCTTTTATAACTATTAGTTGTAGCGTTAGCAAAAGCGTTAATTGCTTTAGCATGTTTTAGTATTCCACCAATATAATGTAAAGCTGTTTCAGATAATCCCGCATATGCATCACCTGAAAACACTGGAGTGTCTCCTTTCCATATTGATTGGTGGGTGTGCATACCTGAACCATTATCACCAGCTACTGGTTTTGGCATAAAAGTTGCCGTCTTGCCGAAAGAATGTGTTACCATTTGTACAACGTATTTATATAGTTGAACATTATCTGCTTGTTGAACTAGTGTTCCGAAATACATTCCTAACTCATGTTGACTTGGAGCAACCTCATGGTGATGTTTTTCAACTTTAATTCCAACTTCTTTTAAGTTTTTTAAGTATTCACTTCGCATGTCTTGTTCACTGTCGACTGGAGCTACAGGAAAATATCCACCTTTTACACCAGGTCTATGACCCATGTTACCATTTTCATATTCTTTACCAGAATTGTAAGGACCTTCCTTACTGTCTAAAATAAATCCACATTCGTTCATATCATTTTTAATTCGTACATCATCAAATACAAAAAACTCAGGCTCAGGACCAAAAAAAGCTTTGTCACCAATTCCTGAAGATTTTAAATATCCTTCAGCTTTTTTTGCTACACCTCTTGGATCTCTTTCATAAGGTGTTTTTTTAATTGCATCTAAAATATCACAAAAAATAACTACCGTGTTATGTGAAGTAAAAGGATCTAAAAAAAATCTCGATAAATCTGGTTTTAAAATCATATCAGACTCATTAATTGCTTTCCATCCAGCTATAGAAGATCCATCAAAAAAAACACCCTCATTTAACATACCCTCATCTACAGCGGTTGTGTCCATGGTTAAATGTTGAAGTTTTCCTCTTGGATCTGTAAATCTTAAATCTACAAATTCAGCTTCTTTATCTTTGATAAATTTTAAAACGTTACTAGCACTCATTTTCTCTCCTTTGTAATTCAGATCGTTGTATTAACAAAAAAAGGCTGTTAAATAATGTTCTTTTAGTTAATAACACCTATGCATATTTCGCATAATTGTATATTTAATATTAAAAAAAAACTAACAATTTTAAGTTGAATAATGAGTTTATTGTATAAAGAACCTGTAAAGAGAGTAGAGCAGGTATTAAAAGCTTTTGATCCTACATTGACAGTGATCGTTTTGAAAACTTCAGCTAGAACCGCAATAGAAGCCGCCTCGTCTTTAGGATGCGAAGTTGGAGCCATTGTAAAAAGTTTACTTTTTAAAACTGAGAATTCATTTACTTTATGTTTAGTTGCTGGAGACAGAAAAGCCTCAATAATTAAGATTAAAAAAACTTTAAATATTAAAGATGTTTCTATGGCTTCAGCAGATGAAGTTAAAGATGTAACTGGTTTTACAATAGGGGGTGTTTCACCAGTAGGTCACCTAAATAAGATTGATGTTTTTATAGACAATTCTTTAAAAAGATTTGAAAGTTTGTACGCTGCAGCTGGACATCCTAATTGTGTATTTAAATTAGATTTTATAAATTTACAAAAAATTACAAATGGTTCAATAAAAGAAATTTCAGAATGAGACAACCAAAATTAATAGATTATTTTTTATTGACAATATTAGCATTAATTTGGGCTTCAGCTTTTTTTAATATCAAAATAGCAACTTATTCATTTGGACCAGTTACAATAGCATTTCTAAGAGTTTTTTTCGGAGCAATACCAGTTTTATTGTTATGTTATTTTAAAAAAATTAAGATTGAGGCTTTCTCCAAAGATTGGCATTGGTTTGCAATGATCGGGTTTATAAACTTGGTTGCACCATTTTTTTTGATTGCGTATGGAGTACAATCAGTTCAAAGTAATTTAGCAGCAATATTAATGTCTACAACTACTTTGAGTTCAACTGTTCTTGGTCATTTTTATACAAAAAATGAAAAATTCAATATTATAAGAACTATCGGTGTATTAATTGGATTCTCTGGAATAGTTTATTTATTTTCAGATAATATATTAATAAATGAAAATAACTTTTTTTCTGCATTATTAATTGTTTTAGGTGCAACATGCTATGTAGTTGGAGGAGTATTGACATTAAAGATCGGTAAGAAAAAAAATGAAAATGTTACAGGTTCTATTTTGATTTGGGCAACAATTATTTTAATTCCTTTAGTAAGCTTTATTGAGCAGCCATGGGAATTAACTCCAAGGTTAGACTCTACTATTTCTGTTATTTATCTTGGTTTAGTCTCAACTGGAATTGCTTGGCTCTTAAGATTTAGGATCTTAATAAATAATGGTTTAATTTTTCAATCTCAAGTATCTTATTTAATCCCAATTTTTGGAACAATTTTAGGTTATGTATTTTTGAAAGAGCTGGTTACGTTAAAATTATTTATTTCATTAATTGCAGTATGTATTGGGATTTATATTGTAAGAGAGGCAGGTTATAAAAAATCTACTTCAGTTGTGAGAAAGCCTTAATATGTGAAGGCCTAGTTTCACAACATCCACCTAAAATAGTTGCGCCTGCATCTTTAAATGTTTGTGCAAACTCAGCCATCTTTTTCGGAGTTAAATCTTTACGAACACCAAGTAATTCACTTGGATTTTTTGTTTTCTTATTTTTATCAAATTTTGGAATCGGACTTGTTTTAATAAAACCATTTAATTTAAAACCAAAGGGCATACCTAGATTTTTTATTTCATTAAGGTTTATTTGAAAATTTTCTGGTGAAACACAAGAAAGAGTTACGCCAAGTAGTTTACTAGTATCTAAATTATTTATCAGATCCGAAATTTTTTCACCACTTGGTAATTTTGTACCCTCAGATATATGAATACCTACTAAATAAGGTTTATTAAACTCCTTAATCGACTCGATACCTATTTTAATTTCATTAATACTACTTAAAACATCAAAATAAAAAAAATCTACGTATGGGTTTATTAATTGTGCTTGATCAATAAAATCATTTTTAATCTCATTGTAAGATCTTTCATCAGCTCTATAAGTTAAATTTTGTGGTGGCAATCCCCCTGCTATTAATACATGTGGAAACTGATCTTTTGTTTTTTTTGCAATCTCGCCAGCTTTTTTATTGATATATTCAAATTTTTTTTCACAATTGTTTTCAATTAAACGTATTCTTCTTGAAGCAAAAGTGGTAGTTACTATAACCTCAGAGCCAGCTTTTATGAAATCTACGTGAGTATCAAATAAAAGCTTATGATTTTTTTCATCTATTAATGCACTTGCACTCCACAAAGTTCCTATTGGCTTCATACCTCGTTTGAGAAGCTCTTGACCCATACCACCATCTAAAATTCTTATTTTTTTAAAAAAGTCTAAATTCATCATGATTAAGCAAATATCTTAAAGCCCATTCGACATGCTACAAATATAACCAAGATGGATGTTATAAATGCTAATGCCCTATTAGAAAAAATTTTAAGATTTAGAAAGTTGCCAAAAAGTCCTCCAATTAAAACTGCTAAAAATAGTGGCCAATATAAGAAAAATTCGTTAAGGACACTATCTTTAGTTAATTGGCCAAAAATTCCAGAAATTGAATTTATAAGTATAAATAATGATGCAGTAGTAACAATATTTTTAGGTTTATCTGCTTTTAATAAAAAAAGAATAGGGCTTAAAAAAATACCTCCTCCGATACCTACTAATCCTGAAACTAGGCCTAGAATAGAACCTATGAAAACTGAAATTAAAAAATTAATCTTTTTAATTACAAATTCTTTTTCATAGGATTTATTATTGATTAACAATAAAAGTCCTGCGATTGTCAAAATTATAAATAATAAGATTTCAAATATTTCCTTATCTATTTTTAAAGTTCCACCAAAAAAAGCTAGAGGAATTGAGCCAATTAAAAATGGAATTAATAATTTAAAATTATGGTTTCCAGCTCGTATGTAATTAATAGAATTTCCGGTTACTACAATTATATTACAAAATAAAGCTATGACTGGAAAAATGTAGTATGGAATTTCCCATATTAACAATAAAGCTAGATAAGTAGATCCTCCTCCAAAACCTACACTGGAATATAAAATTGCTGTAACAAAAAATAATATTGATAATATAATCATATAAATTTTTTTATGAAAATAAATATTGCACTATTAACTGTAACAGATACTAGAACAATTGATAATGATAAATCAGGTGGAATTCTCGTAAACAAAATAAAAGAAGCAGATCATAATTTGATAGATAGAAAAATTTGCAAGGACAATAAAGATGATATCGTTGTAATTTTGAAAGATTGGCTTAATAATAAAAAAATTGATGCAATAATTACTACAGGTGGAACTGGGCTCACAGGAAGAGACATAACCCCAGAGGCACTTGATGAAATAGCCGATAAACATATTCCAGGTTTTGGTGAGATGTTTAGATATATCAGCATTAAATCTGTTGGGACCTCATCAATTCAATCCAGAGCTTGTGCAGTGCTTTCAAATGGAAAATATGTTTTTGCTTTACCAGGATCTTCTGGAGGAGTCACAGATGCTTGGGATGAGATACTTAAATATCAGTTAGATATAAATCACAAACCTTGTAATTTTGTTGAACTATTTCCAAGATTAAAAGAAAAATAATTATTTTTGATATTTTTCTTTCCACTCAGAGTACGGCATTTTATAGATATGTTTTCTTGCATCTAAATCAGAAATATTTATACCTTTTTTTTCTGCTTCTTCCCGATACCATCTTGATAAACAATTTCTACAAAAACCTGCTAAATTCATTAAATCTATGTTTTGAACATCTTTTCTCTCATCTAAATGTTTCAATAATCTTTCAAATGTAGCAGATTGAAGTTCTTTATTTTTTATATCTTCCATAAGAAAATATAGAATAGTTTTTTTTAAAAAACAATAAAACTAAATGATTAATCTCTTGTAGCAATATAGACACCAATAGAGGCAATTAAAAAACCTGTTAGGTCTATAAAAGTAAAATTTTCACCTAGAAAAAACCATGCCATGAGAGCAGAAGTTGCAGGAATAAGAAAAAAAATAGAAACTGTCTTACTAGCTGAATCTTTTTTTATTAAAAACATCAATATTGTGAATGCTCCAAAAGAAACAAGAAAAATTTGATGACTCATTGCTATTATAAAAGTTTTTGTAAATTCAATATAAGGTTTAGCAAAAAAAATAATCACTAAAACATGAAATAAAAAACCACCTAAAGCCTGATAAAAATTGTTTACTGAAAGAGATAAATTATTACTTATTTTTTTCTGCCAAATTGTAGATAAAGTTATTGCTAGTAAAGCGATGATCGTTGCTATCAATCCTAATTGAGGAATTTCTTTACCTACATCTATTCCTAAGACTATAGTAGCTCCAAAAAATCCAAGTAAAACACCTACCCATTGTTTTGATGTAACTTTTTCTCCCAACAAAGGAACAGCTAAAATATTAGTCAAAATAGGCTGAAGTGTAACAATCAAAGCAGCAATACTAGTAGGCATTCCTATAGATATTGAATAAAAGACGCCACCCAAGTAAAAGCCATGAAAAAAAACTCCACTAATTATAGATTCAAATATATTTTTTTTATTTACAAAAATTGATTGTTTTTGAAATATAGAAAAGAAATAAAAACCTATAGCCACAAAAAAAAATCTAAAAGCTAGTGCTGCAAATGGATCACTATTATCTACAATAGGTTTTGTAGTTATGAAAGCTGATGACCAAAGTAATATAAATAGGAAAGGAAATATTCTGACCATTTCAGGTTTTATAAAGTATTTATGCTTACATTAGATTATTTAATTTAGTTAAATTTACTTGTGAAAATTAGCCTTTTTAATTCTACCTTGAGTTGTAATTTAAAATGTATAAGGTTCTGTTAAGTTTGTATGAATAAAAAAATATTTATTAGTTTATCTATTTTATGCTTTCTTGGAGCTTGTGGAGCACCGACTGCAATGCTCGGTCCTGCCTATACACTTACTTCTACTGGAAATGTAACTCAAGCTGGATTGTCATATGGGTCTAATCATTTGATAACAAGCTACACTGGAAAAACTCCCATTGAAAATTTGGAGGAAATTACGTCTAAAAATATACCTAAAAAGAATAACATTCAAAAACAAACACTAGAAAGTGAAGATTTTTATCAATTAGTCAAAAATAAAATCGAGAAATCTAGAGGTAGAATTAAATTATCTAATCAATAATATTTAATAAAATTAAATTTAATTGTTTAGTTTCCTTACACCATAGTTCGTAACTTTCACACATTCTCCATAAATGGTCAAATGCACGTTGTGAAATTTCAAGTGGAAAGTGACTCTTTGCATAGTACAATTCAGGAAATTGTATTAATTGTTTTACTGTTAAGTCTTTTTGAATATGAAGTAATCTAATAGTTTCTTCAGGGACTTTTTTTTTTGTTTTTTGATCAATAAAATTATTTTTTTCTAATTTTTTTAATAATTCGTCATGAAACTTACCACTTCCAATTTTTTTATAGATGTCGCTTCCAATAAAAGCTTCTATTGCATTAATATTTGAAAAATCAGAATTTGTTTTTTTTAGTCTATAAACTTCAGAGTAAATTAATTCTGCAACCAATAATATATATGGTTTTTCTTTAGACGACATTTGTCTGTTTGTATTTTTTCATCGCGGTGTTAGCCAAAATTAAATTTGGATCTAAAAATATCTTTGAAGATTTGATTGTTTTGAACGATTGAAATGCAAAAATTGCAATTGGTAATTCAGTACAACCAAGAATGATTCTTTTACATTTTTTTTTAATTAAAAAATTAATAGCAGGTTTAATTACTTTATTTGCTAATTTTACATTTCCCATTTTGACAAGCTTAATCGCTTTATTTACAGAGTTATTTTGAATTGACTTACTAGGGAAAATTAGATTAAAATTTTTATCAAAGAATTTATTATACACACCTGTCTTTAAAGTTCCTTCGGTTGCAAGTAATCCAATTGATGAATTTTTTTTACATTTCTTTTTTGTGTGAATAAAAACTTCTTTAGGCATATTAACTATTGGTAATTTAATTTTTTTTTGTAAATCATCATACCAATAATGGGCAGTATTACATGGGATAACTATAAATTTACATTTACTTTTTTTTAATACATTGCATCCATTTATTAAACTTTTAAGAACTGACGAATATCTTTTTTTACTTTTTTTACTATTAATTTTTTTTGATAAATTTCCTGTCTGAATACCTATAGACTCAGGCCTACCTGGAATATTTGATTTATTGTAAAGAAGAAATAAAGGATAATCTTGATCAATTTTACCTCTGTATAAAATTGCGAGTTTATTGCAGAAATCAAGACCAGCTTGGGTCCCCATACCACCTAAAATACCAATCATACTTTGTTATATCTTCTTACAAAAGAATAAATCATTGGCTATAAAAATAAATTAATACTTATTAATTATTAAAATAATTTATAGCCAATAAAATATTATGAAAATTATGCAGTTTTTAAGTTAACTGCTGAAGGACCTTTAGGACCGTCTTCAACATCGAAAGTCAAAGCTTGACCCTCATCTAAACCGTTCATACCAGCATTTCTTACAGCTGAAACATGTACAAACACATCTTTTTCTTTGTCATCTCTTTCAATAAAACCAAAACCTTTGGTTGGATTGAACCATTTCACTTTTCCTTGTAGACTCATATTTTTTTCTTCTTATGTTATATTAATTAATTACTTATAATTAAGTAAACCGTACTTCTTTAGAATTTATTAGCTTTTGTCAACTAAATATATGAATTTGGTTAATTTTTAGTTCTAATCGTTGTTTAGTTGTTTTGTCAAATAAATAGAGTTTACATCTTTTTTATAGTGTGCAAATGGCTCACATGGCTCAAAATTACACTTTTTAAATAGCTTTCTTGCTGGATCAAAAAATTTGCCAGCTCCAGTCTCTAGACTTATTCTTTTAATATTAAGCTTTTTTGCTTCATCAATTAAATGCTCAATAACTTTAATGCCATTTCCTTTATTCCTATATTTATCATGTATTCTTATTGATTTAAATTCACCATGTTCTTTATCTAAAAACTTAAGTGCACCACAACCAAATAATTCTTTATCTTTCCACAAACTCCAGAATTTTATAGATGGAACTTTAAGTCCAGGGATATCTAAAACATGAGCACTTCCTTCAGGCGAAGCAGCTTTTAATTCAACAAAATGCTTAGTAAGAAGTTCATTTACTTCTGGGTGATCAAAATTTCCTTCGATAGATTCGAGCATTTAGATTATTGTCGTTATATGTCCCATTTTTCTTTTATCTTTAATTTCTTTTTTAAGATAATCAAAAAAAAATTGATTTTCATTTAATTTTATATTTTGTCTATATGGTGTAATTTGATTTCCAATTAAATTTTCCATTTTTGCATTATGAAGTTTTTTCAAAGGAATTTTTTCCATCGAACAAACGGCTCTGACATGATTCTCAAATTGACTTATGTTGTATGCATTAATCGTAAGATGACCAGAATTATGAACTCTTGGAGCAATTTCATTAACGTATAAATTTTCATTTCTATCAATAAAAAATTCTACACAAAGTGTTCCAACATACTTTAATTCCTCAGCGATTCGAGTAGCCCATTCTGTTGATTGATCTAATATCTTTTTATTAATTTCAGCTGGTATTAAAGAGTTCTTAAGTATTTGATCTTGATGTGTATTCTCAATTGGCTCATATACCTCAAAATTATTTATTCCAAATCTAGTTACTATTACTGATATTTCTTTTTTAAGTTTAACCAATTTTTCAAGAATATATTCTTTTGAAAAATCAATATTCATAGAATTTACATCTTTTATATCTTTAATTGGATATTGACCTTTTCCATCATAGCCCATAGTTGTTGTTTTCAAAATTCCTGGAAGAAAGTCTCCTAAAGTTTCAAGATCATCTTTCTTTTCTATTGAAACATATCTGGTTGTTCTAATATTAAGTTTATTAACAAAGTCTTTTTCAGCTAATCTATGTTGTATTAAACGATTGATTGATGGTTTTGGTAAAACAGGTTTAAATTTATTCATTTCATTTAAAGTTTCAAAAGGAATATTTTCAAACTCAAAAGTTATCACATCAACTTTTTGAATAAATTCTTGGATTTTTTGTTTATCATCATATTTTCCATGTATGAAATAATCGCAAAAATTTTGAGCAGGTGCATCAATGTCATCACAAAAAACAGTTGTATTTATATTTAACTTTTTTGCAGCAGTGGCTAAAAGACTACCTAATTGACCACCTCCAATAATACCTAAATTCTTTACTGTCATTTTTTTTATTTAGGTCTTTTTTTTACAGATTTTGTTTGAGTAGATCGCCAATTATTTAATTTTTTTTTTACACCTGAGTCATAATTGGCAATAATAGCAGATGCTAATAGAGCAGCATTTATAGCTCCATCTTCTCCAATTGCTAATGTTCCAACAGGAATACCTTTAGGCATTTGTGCTATTGATAGCAAACTGTCTAGACCTTTAAGTTTTTTACTTTCTATTGGCACTCCCAAAACTGGTAAATGCGTAATTGCTGCAATCATGCCAGGGAGATGTGCCGAACCCCCTGCACCAGCAATAATTACTTTAAAATTGTTTTTTTCTGCTTTGCTGGCAAATTCATACATTCTTTTTGGAGTTCGATGGGCTGAAAGTATTCTAGTCTCAAACTTTATGCCCATTTTTTTTAGAATTTTTGTAGATAATTGCATCGTTTTATAGTCAGATTGACTACCCATAACTATTGCAACTTTAAAATTTTTATTTTTTTTCATGGATTTAAGCATAATCTTTATTTCAAAATTAGATTAAAATTTCAATAAAATAAATAGTATTTAAAAAAACATGTTGGTATGATTTGAATTAATAATCAAAATGAATTTTAAAATAGATAATCTTCAATACTGCAATTGGTCTAGAAAAGTTTTTGAAATTAATCGTGAAGCTGGATTGGATGCAGTGCATGTTACAATAGTTTACCATGAAGATTTCGATGAATTATTGATGGAAATCAAAAAATGGGAAAAACTTTTTAAAGATAATTCAGATTTAATTTTTTTAGGTAAAAATTTCCAAGACATTGATAAAGCAAATAAAGAAAATAAAACAGCTATTTTTTTTGGTTTCCAGAATTGTTCTCCAATTGAAGATGATATTAATTTAGTTGAGAAAGTTCATGAACTTGGTTGTAGGTTTATGCAATTAACTTATAACAATCAGTCTTTATTAGCTACCGGATGTTACGAAAAAGTTGATAGTGGGGTTACTAATTTTGGACGAGAAGTTATTAAAGAGATGAACAGAGTCGGAGTTGTTATTGACATGTCTCATTCAGCTGAAAAAAGTACATTTGATGCCATTGATATAAGTGAAAAACCTATAGCAATTACGCATGCCAATCCATCATTTTGGCATGCTGCAAAAAGAAATAAATCCTCTGAACTATTAAAAACTTTAAGTGATAGTGGAGGCATTCTAGGATTATCACTTTATCCACACCATTTAAAAAATAATACGAATTGTTCTATAGATAGTTTTTGTGAAATGGTTGCAAAAACCGCAGAAATTATGAATGTAGATAACATTGGAATCGGTTCAGATCTTTGCTTAAATCAACCTGATGAAGTTGTTGATTGGATGAGAAACGGCACGTGGTCAAAAAATAAAAACTATGGAGAGGGCTCAAAAAATAAAGCTGGTTTCCCAGAGCAACCAAATTGGTTTAAAGATGCCAGAGGATTTAAAAATTTAGAAAAAGGATTTAAAAAAGTTGGTTTTTCAGACAATGAGACCAATGGAATACTTGGAAACAATTGGTATAATTTTTATAAAAATATATAACTATGAACATAAAATTAAGAGATCCAAACATAATAATGAAACTCTCAAGACTTGGGTCATTTCATCAATCTAAATTATCTTTTCTAAGAAGTTTTTTAAATGAGTTTAAAGATTGGGATTATAATAGAGACTTATTTGATCTTAATAAAAAAGGGTACGGTACTGCAGTATATTCTTTTAAAAAAAAAAACAGAGTTTACTCATTAATTTGTTTTGCAAATAAAATTAACGATCATGAAAGATCTGATAGAGTGATTGCAACTAAGTGGGATGCAGCATTCACGCTTCATGATGGTATACCAAAAAAAAAAGATATTGAAAGATTAAGAAATGAAGTTCCAAAACAAGAAGTTGGAAGACTGTCTTATAAGGAATTAACTTTATCCAGAGCTAATAAATCTGTTAGAATTTTTGAGCACGTTGTTCAAAGTTTAAGTAATGGTGTTCAACCAAATTTGAATTTACTAGATAAAGTTGGATACCTTTATAGAACAACTGCAGTTTATGGGTCAGGTAAATTTGGTCTAGCAGATCGTTTTAGAATTAAGAATAGAGAGGAAATTAATGGACCTTTTAGGTTAGAAATGATGTTAGTTTATTTAGTCAGACAGTTTACTTTTGATCAAGTTAATCATGTTGCCAAAAATAGAAATCCAAAAAAAGCTATTAAATTAGATCCACACATTTGTAAAAATCTTGGAATAGGAAATTCAACAGGTTTAGGTATGGCCCCATTTATAGTTAACCATCCAACATTATTGAATAATTGGATATTTTGTAGAGAAACTGCTTTAAAAAAAATAAGAGAATTAAAAAAGGTTGATAAAAAAGATAGTAATTTATTTAAAAATTGTGTGAGAAACTCCATTAAAAATATTACTAGTTGGAACACTGATAGTGAATATCAACTTCAGAAAATTAATCTTTTATTGCACGATGTTAGAAAATTTTTGACCTTTCTAGAAAAAAAATTTGATTTTCAAAAAGATTATCCATTTAATGAACTTTATCTTTGGTTGGAAAAGGAAACTTGTGATGAATGTATAGAATATATTGTGTCTATTATGTTAGAGCCATTTGATGAAATAGTACAACCACTTGTAAAAAAAATGAGCTCAGACGAGGAAAAATATTTTAACATTCCAACAGATCGTACAACTAAAGATTTATTGAGCATTATAGAAAAAAAATATTCAAATATTTTGACAATAAATTTTAAAAAAAAAGAAAATCAAAAAAAATTTTGGTTTATTTCAAAAAATAAAGAGGAACCTAGATTTGCGGATCGTTTTGAAGAGCAAGGTTCTGAATTGGAACAGCCTCTTGCAATAGCAAGAGACATAAAAAAATTGCATGAAAAGTTATTATCATTAAGAAAATCATTAACAATAAATGAATTTTTAATCGATAATTCTGATTTGAGACATGTTATAAGAAGAGCTTTTATAGTAGAAAAATTTCCATACTCTGAAATTCAAGATAATACTATTGGTGAAAACACAATCCCAATTGATATGTTGAGATTAAAGTTATCTTTTTTTGGAGCTTTAAAATTTGATCCAAAATCTGATAAATGGCTTCGCATTTGTATGTTTCAAGGCGCACCACTTCCCAATGAACTAAAAAATTTTGATGATCAATGGGTTTATAAATCTTAAAAATAATTTATGAAATCTTTAAGTGAAATAGAAACAACATCAAAAAGAGCCAGTAAAGCTATAGGGTTTTCTTGGGGCGTATCAGAAGAGGTAGCAAAGGGTATAAGATTACTTGAGCTATTTGGTTTGCCAGGAATAAAAAATTTGAATCAATATTACAAGCTTATAAACAAAAAGAAATTTGATAATTTATCAGTTATCAATAAAAATAATAAATCAAATAAATCTGCTTTATGCCCAATAAATTTAGGAATAAGTTTTTTAGATCAAATAAAAAAATTAGAGTCATTTAAAAAGATTACTTTTAGCAATATAGCTTATCCAATACTTTTTATTCCTTTTTTAAGTAGAAGTTCGGAAATAATAGGAAAAAAAATATTATTTAAATTCGATAAAAATTTTTTTTTGTTTAATTTTGACGTGAATATCTTTTCTAATTTATCAAAAAAAAAATTTCCTCTAATAGCCAAAAAAATTGAAATAAGTATTTTAGATAATAAAGACTCTTTTACAGAAAGAGAATGGAAAAATCTTTACAAACTATCTGAAAACACATTTGTAGAGGAGACAGAAAGTTTAAAAAAAAGTGCAGCTGGCGCAGGATTGACTGATAATGACTAATGAAGAAGATATTAAAGAACAAGATTTAAAAGATTTAGATGATATTTGTGATGAATGTAAAGAAGAACACGAAAGTGTTACACAAAATCTAATTCTTACTGGGTTTAAAATTTGTAAATCTTGCAGAGTATCTAAAACTATATTTCCTATCTAGATATGATTTATTGGCATGGCATTCATCCTACTCATCACAAAAGTAATAGATAAAAAAGCAATTATTAAAAAAGATAAAAATACAATTCCGAAAGATTTCAAATTTGATTTAAGATTTAAGATTTGTTTTGTAGACATTATTAATGCAGCGAAAATCCAAAATTGAGTTAAGAAAATAATTGGTATCATTAGCTCAGGAGTTACCGCAAAAAATCTTAATAAGCCTGGAGCATGTGCAAACCCAACTGCGGTTAGGACTTTTTTAAAGGATACTTTTGTTTGTTTGTCTGGAAATAACTTTACCCCTATTACAAAAATAAAAATTGCCCAAACAAACCAGGTTAAAATTGCTGTCAATCCCGACATAGCAACTGCAGTTTTTATCACAGTGTTAGCTGCAACCGCCCCAGCCATTCCATCAAGAATCATGATCAAACCAGCAAAATAAATTGATGCCTCACCAAAATTTTTGTTATCGCTATATAAGGTTTTATCTAACTTAATAGATTTGAAAATTATATTTAAAAATTCTCCAAACATTTATTTTTTTTTATTTTTTTGTTCTTTATAAGAAACAATTAATGGAAATATTATTAAAGCAATAGTTATTAGAATGCAAATTGCAATTAAAAAACTTTTTGTCATATAGTGGTTTTGGAAAAAAGGGGGCAGTGCCCCCTTTAATAAACTATTTAACCTTTTGAAACTTCCCTAGTGTTTGCGTTGAAAGACTCTTTAAAAGGTATATCAACTACAACAGCATCAACAGGTTTGCCAGGTGTTTCCGAATATTTTTCTGGTAAATGAACTTTAAATTTTGTTCCAACTTTTCCTTTTGGAAAACCATTAGAATTTAAAGTTCCATCAAAAGGCACGTATCCCATTGCAATATTAGTTTTCTTTTCCGGATGATACCAAGGTGATGTTACAAAACCAACAGGATCTCCACCACTTTCATTCGATATCAGCCAAAAATCTGGAGCGTAATCATCAATAGGTTTTCCACCTAATTCCATTCCAACTAATTGTAGTTTATATGGTTTTTTTCCAGCTTTAATTTCTGCACCCATTTTTTCTAATGCAGCTTTCCCCACATAGTCATTGGTTTTTTTCCATTCACCTTTTCCTGATAAAGAGACTTGGTAACCTAAATTACACTGATAGGGATTGTGCTGTTGATCCATATCTTGACCCCAAGAAAGAATTCCAGCTTGAATTCTTCTATGATGTGCTGGTGCAATAACCATTAGTTGATGCTTTTTTCCTACCTCTAGTACAGCATTCCACATTTCATCAGCATATAAAGTTGCATCTCTTAAGTATATTTCGTAACCAGCTTCACCCGAAAATCCTGACTGAGATATTACACAACTTCTTCCAGCAACTTTAACTTCTGCTAAACCATAAAAAGGCATGTTTTCTAAATCAACTTGATCACCTAATAAATCTTTCATAAGTGCTTTTGATTTAGGTCCTTGAATTTGAACAGGACATGCATCAATTTCCTCTATGGTACAATTAAATCTTCCATCTGCATTAACACCCTGTAAGTACATTCCAATATCAGAGTCTGATAAAGAAAACCAAAATTCATCTTTTGAAATTCTTAATAGAATTGGATCATTTAAAACTCCACCATATGCGTTACATAAAATTACGTATCTGGCTCTCATTGGTGAAATCTTTGTTGCATCTCTTGTTATTACGTAATCAACAAATTTTTCAGCATCTGGACCTTTAACTTGGATTTGTCTTTCAACAGCAACGTTCCACATTGTTACATGATTTACAATTGCATCATACTCAACCATTGCTCCACCATCTTCTGGTTTTACATATCCTCTTGGATGATAGATACGATTGTATACAGTCGCTCTCCAACAACCCGCTTGCATTGATAAATGCCAATAAGGTGATTTTCTTACCCTTGTTGAAATTAACATTTCAACTTTAGTTGGTCCACTTTGTCTTAAATTGTATGGTACTTTTCGATCTGATTGATCAACAGAAGTAACATGTTTTAGTTTAGTATAGTCAAATTCTTTAGACATAACCATTCTCCTTCAACCACTTGTTAGTTTCCTTCAAGCCGCCGAATGTATAAATGTGGAAGAAATCAGTATGCGATTTAACTTTCCCAATTAAATCATTAGGGTCTTTAGGTCTCAATAAATCTAATGCCTTAGTAAAATTAGATTTAAGAAAATTAAGGGAATTTTTTGCTCCAACAATATTAGCAAATTTAATTAAGCTTGATATTTTTAGAGGCCCAGTAATTCCCACATGCACTGGCACGCTTTGTTTAGATATAAAATCTATAATAGGCTGAGGATCTAATAACCATTGAGTTACTATATAATCAGCATAAGGCTTTTTGTCTATCATAGCTTTTTCTAAATCTGAATCGGATATATCAGGACTCCCCTCTGGGTGTCCAGCAATTCCTATTGTCATCTTCTCAAAATAACCAGTCTCTAAAAGTTGAAACGAGCTATCAAATTTTCCTAAAGGTTCACGTCCCCCTCCAATTATTAAAGCTTGTTTAACACCTCCATCTTTACATCTTGAAACATAATCTTTTACCTGCTTTTCATCATGCATAGATCTTGCAGGAAAATGAGGAACTGGATTAAAACCTTTTTTGACTAACTCAACCGCTTGTTGAGCAGTTTCTTTATAATCTCCACCAGGCAGCATGGTAATGTAAACATCTTTTACAGGGGGGACTGTTGATAAATCCGTTTGAGGGCCTATTTCAAGAGAAAATTTCATTATAAGATCTTTATATTTTTTGAAAAAGGTGTCAATTTAATATCAAATGAAAATAATTTTAATAATGGGATTGCCAGGATCAGGAAAAACCACTTTATCTAATGAGCTTGCTCCAATGCTTAATGCAAAAAGATTAAACGCTGATGAAGTGAGAAAAGAAGCAAATGATTGGGATTTTTCTGAAGAAGGACGAAAAAGACAAGCAAAGAGAATGGCTGAATTTGCATTAAAAATGAAGGAAGATGGAAGTTACGTTGTTGCAGACTTTATTTGCCCTACACCTGAAGCAAGAAGTCTATTTCCAGCTGATTTTATAATTTGGGTTGATACTATTAAAGAGGGAAGATTTGACGATACTAATAAAATGTTTGTTAAACCCGACAAGTATGACTTTCATGTAACAACTCAAGATGCTAAAAATTGGGCACCAAAAATATTAAAGGCGATTAGATAATGACTTACAAGTGGGACAACAAAAAACCAACTGCCCAAATGTTAGGAAGATGGCAACCATTTCACGACGGTCATTATACTTTATTTAAAGAAATAGTAAAAAAAACGGGTCAAGTTTGTATTCAAATTAGAGATGTTCAAGGTGTAGATGATAACCCTTTTGATTTCGAAACAGTAAAAAAAAATATTGAAGAAAGGTTAAATCCAGAATTTGAAGGAAGATTTAAAATCATGTTGGTACCAAATGTTACAAATATTTGCTACGGTAGGGGTGTTGGTTATAAAATTGAAGAAATTGTATTACCTGAGGAAATTCAAAAAATTTCAGCTACTAAAATTAGAGCTAAAATGAGGGAAGAAGGGAAGCTTAAATAGAATTTTTAATGAACATAAAAGTTAAAAATTTAACTGGTGGAATAGCTATTGTTACAATAAATGAGCCAAAAACATATAATTCACTTTCATTTCAAAATCTTAATAGTCTAATTAAAGTTTTTCGAAGACTAGATAAAGATAAAAAAACAAAAGTAATCATTTTAGAGGGAGCAGGTAAAGGTTTTAGTGCAGGTCATAATTTGAAAGAAGTGAAAAGTCTAAAAGGAAAAAATAGATATCAAAAATTATTTAATCTTTGTTCAAAACTAATGATGCAAATAGTTGAGGGAAGAAAACCTGTCATTGCTAAAGTTCACGGTGCAGCTTATGCAGCTGGATGTCAATTAGTTGCTAGCTGTGATTTAGCTTATAGTTCTAATGATGCTTTATTTGCAACTCCAGGTGTAAATATTGGATTATTCTGCAGCACACCAATGGTTGCAGTTAGTAGAAAAATAAATAGAAAACCGATGATGAAAATGTTGCTAACAGGTGAGCCAATTAAAGCAAATTACGCAAAAGAAATTGGATTAATAAATGATTTTTTTTCCAAGCCTAAATTAAATTATGAAGTATTTAAAATTGCAAAAAAAATTGCATCTAAATCAAATCTTACAATTAAAATTGGGAAACAAGCTTTTTACAAACAATTAGAAATGCCATTAAGAAAAGCATATTCATATACCAGTAAAATGATGACTCTCAATATGATGGCTATGGATGCTAAAGAGGGTATTTCAGCTTTTTTAGAAAAAAGAAAACCCAAATGGAAAAATAGATAATGAATAAAAATATTTTACTTATAGTTTTTATGATAATTGGAATAATCATAATATACAACTTTAGAGGCCATAACCAAAATAAAGCGATAGAAGCCTGTATTGCAGGAAGTAAAAAATTAGAACAACCTATGACTATTGAGGAAGCAAAAAACTTTTGTAAAGATAAAATTCAAAAAAAATAATGAGTAGCATAAAAGAAATTCTCACAAAATATAAAAAGATTGCAATGGTTGGAGTGAGTAATGACCCAACAAAAGCATCTACTATTGTCATGAAATATATGCAGAAATATGGATTTAAAGTTTATCCAATCAACCCTAAAGCCCAAGGTCAAAAAATTTTGGGTGAGGAAGTACGTGGTAAGATTACTGATATTAAAGATTCAATTGACATAGTAAACGTCTTTAGACCCTCTAAAGAAGTTTTAGATATCGCTCATGATACAGTCAATATTAAAGCAAAAGTTTTGTGGTTACAGCTTGGAATAAGAAATGAAGAGGCAAAAAAACTAGTTGAGGAAAAAAAAATTGAATATATTGAAAACAAATGTACTAAAATGGAATATCAAAAACATTTCTTGAGAGTACGACAAGCTTTTCCTGTTCTTCAAGATTAAATGAAAAAAATTTTTATTATTTATGGACACTATAATGATAAATCTTTTAATGCCTCAATAAGAGATACCTTTATAGAAACAGTAAATAACAATGGTCACTCAACAGATGTTGTTGATCTATATAAGGAAAAATTTAATCCAGTTTATTCAGGAGAGGAACCCAGTGAAGATGTATTAGATCATAGGAAAAGAATAGAAGACTCTGACGTTATAGTTTTAATTGCCCCAATATGGAATTTTAGAATGCCAGCTATCGTTGAAGGATGGATAGACAAAGTCCTCGCACCTCCCTGGGCCTTTAGATTTAAAAAACTATTTGGAAATTACGGATATCCGTTAGGGAATTTAAAAGGAAAAAAAGCAGTTGTATTTTGTACTTACGGATCTCCACAATTTGCTGTCAGAACTTTTTTTCTAAATATGCCTACAAAAAGACTTAGACGAGGAGTATTTAATATATGCGGCATAACGGATGTTATATATCGTAGATACTTTGCTGTACCTTTTGTTAGCGATAAAAAAAGAAAAAAATTTTTAGAAGATGTTAAAAAAACTGCAAATAATATTTAGTATTTTATTCTTTTTTTTTGTTTCAGTTCCAATCTCTAAAGCAGAATTGTTAAAACCTAATAGCAATATCAAACCAGATAAAGTGATCGAAATACAACTATCAGGACTTCAAAATAATGATCTTGTTTATAAAGATAGTGGAATTGAGCAAACTTGGAATTTCGCTCATCCAAGTAATAAGAAAGTTACTGGCCCATTAGATAAGTTTAAAAGAATGATAAAAGGAGATTCTTATCAAATGATGATTAACCACTTAAGCCATACGATAACAAAGCTTGGAAGTGGTGAAAATTGGGCACAATTTGAAGTAATACTTTTAGATAAAGATAAAATCTATCATAAATTTAATTGGCAAGTTGAGAAGTATGAAACAGATGGCCCCTTGAAAGATTGTTGGCTAACAACAATGGTATCAAGTCCAATCCCGTTAGGAAGCTCAATATGATCAAAATGACAATTTTGTTTCGTTATGAATAAAAATTTAGTAGGAATCGCTTAATGAAATCAAAAACAAAAGTTGTAGTTGTTGGAGGTGGTGTAGTAGGCGTAAGTGCTCTATATCATTTAGCAAAAAAAGGTTGGTCAGATGTTATTTTAGTCGAGCGAAAAGAACTTACATCTGGATCTACTTGGCATGCAGCTGGACTTTTGCCATTATTTAATATGAGTTACTCTGTTGGACAATTACACAAGTATGCTGTTAATCTTTATAAAACATTGGAGGAAGAGACAGGAAAAAATGTCGGTTTTAGTGTTGTATCAAATATTCGTTTAGCAAGTACAAAAGACAGAATGGATGAATATCATCAGTATGCAGGTGTTGCTAAAACTATTGGAGTAGATGTAAAATTTTTAACTCCACAACAAGTAAAAGAAATTTGGCCTTTGTGTCATACAGATGACCTAGTTGGAGCAATCCAGCACCCAGAGGACGGATATATTCAACCTGCAGACTTAACACAAGCACTAGCAACAGGTGCGAGAAATAGAGGTGCAGAAATATATAGAAATACAACAGTCTTAGCTATGAGACAAACTAAAGATGGATGGATAGTTGAGACAGATAAAGGTTCAATAGAATGTGAACATGTAATTTCTTGTTCGGGAAATTTTGCAAGACAAACTGGTGAAATGGTTGGACTAGATATTCCAGTTATACCAGTTGAACATCAATACATTGTGACTGAACCGCATCCTGCAATTCAAAAAAGAAAAAAAGATGGCCTTCCTGAAATGGGGGTATTGAGAGATAGTGATAGTAGATGGTATATGAGAGAAGAGGCTGGTGGATTAATTTTGGGCCCATATGAAGATGGAGCACCAGCATGTTATGTTGAGGGACCATCAAAAAATTCTGAATATGAATTATTTCAAGAAGACTTAGACAGACTAGCACCACATATTGAGGGAGCAATACATCGTGTTCCAGCTTTTGGAGAAGTTGGAGTAAAAAAAGTTTATAATGGAGCTATTTGTTATACACCAGATGGAAATCCAATTGTAGGACCAGCTTGGGGTTTAAAAAATTTTTGGATTAATGAAGGACATAGTTTTGGAATAACGGCTGCAGGCGGTGCTGGTTGGCAGCTTGCAGAGTGGATTGTAGATGGAGAACCTACAATTGATATGCTCGGTGTAGAACCAAGACGATATGGAAATTATGCTACTAAATCTTATTTAAAAGCAAAAAATGAAGAGGCTTACAGTCACGTTTTTATTGTTCATTACCCTGATGAGGAAAGACCGGCCGCAAGACCTCTAAGAACATCACCTTGTTATGAGAGAATGAAAGAACTTGGGGCTGTGTTTGGCCAAAAATTTGGATGGGAAAGACCTAACTTTTTTGCAACTGATGGAATGAAACAAAAAGATGACTGGTCATTTAGAAGATCAAAATGGTTTGATGCAATCAAAAAAGAGTGTGAAAATGTAAAAAAAAATGTTGGACTTTTAGATATGACAGCATTTGCAAAGTGTAGAATTAAAGGACCTAAAGCAGAGGAGTTTTTAGATTATTTAGTTGCCAATAAACTTCCTAAAAAAATTGGAAGAATAAATTTATGTCATGCGTTGAATACAAAAGGCGGTGTTCATTCGGAATTTACAATTATGAAAGAGGCAGAAAATAGCTATTATTTGGTTTCTGCGGGTGCAAATTTACGACTGGATCATGATTGGATTCAAAAGTGGATGCCCTCAGATGGTTCAGTAATTTTTGAAGATCTAACAAATAGTACTGGAGTTCTTGTTGTGGCAGGTCCCAAAGCAAGAGAATTAATGAAAAAAGTTTCAACGGACGATTTTTCAAATGAAAATTTTAAATGGTTAACAGCTAAGAATATTAATGTAGGATATGCTCCAGTAAATGCAATGAGAGTGAATTTTGTTGGAGAACTAGGCTGGGAATTACATCATCCAATTGAATATCAAAATCATATTTTTGATAAATTGATGGAAGCCGGTAAAGATTTAGGTATCAAACCATTCGGAATTAGAGCAATGAACAGTTTAAGAGTTGAAAAATCTTACAAACTAGTAGGAACAGAGTTATCGATTGAATATTCACCATACGAGTCTGGTCTAGATAGGTTTATTCATCCAAATAAAGGAAATTTTATTGGTCTTGATGCATTAAACAAATGGAGAGAAAAAGGTTTTGATAATAAATTAGTAACACTTGAAGTTCATAATACAACTGACTCAGATGTATTAGGAAACAATCCAATATATAAAGATGACAAAGTAGTTGGAAGAGCAACAGGTGGTGAGTATGGGTTTAGGTTAGACAAATCTATCGCATTAGCAATGGTTAAACCAGATTTAGCAAACGTTGGTGAAAAACTTAAAGTTGATATTCTTGGAAAGATGTACGAAGCTACAATCTTAAAGGAAAGTCCTTATGATGCTGAAAACAAATTATTGAGAGCTTAATGAAAATCTTAGTCGCAGTAAAAAGAGTTATTGATTACAACGTTCAAATAAGAGTCAAAGAGGACAATTCAGGTGTTGTGACTGATAATGTTAAAATGTCTACAAATCCACCAGACGATAATGCAATAGAAGAAGCGGTCAAAATTAAAGAGGCAGGAAAAGCAACAGAGGTTGTCGCTGTGAGTATTGGTGAGGAAAAAGCTCAAGAAACTGTAAGAAAGGCTTTAGCAGTTGGAGCAGATAGAGGAATTCTAGTAAAAGCAGATGGAATTTTAGAGCCTCTAGCAGTTTCAAAATTGTTACACAAAATTGTAGAAAAAGAAAAACCTGATTTAGTTTTTATGGGAAAACAAGCAATTGATGATGATTGCAATCAAACAGGTCAAATGTTAAGCGCACTGCTTAATTGGCCACAAGCAACTTTTGCATCTAAAATTGAAATTAAGGATAAAAAATTAGAGGTCACAAGAGAGATAGATGAAGGGTTAGAGACGATTGAAATAAATGTTCCCGCTATTGTAACCTGTGACTTGAGATTAAATGAGCCAAGATACGCCTCATTACCTAATATAATGAAAGCTAAGAAAAAACCTATTGAACAATTAAATGCGTCAGATTTAGGAGTGGATACATCTGCTAGAATCGAGCAAATTAAGGTTGAGGAACCACCAAAAAGAAAAGCAGGTATTAAAGTTTCTAGTGTGGCAGAGTTGGTACAAAAATTAAAGAATGAAGCAAAGGTAATATAAATGGCAGTTTTATTAATTGCAGAACATAATAATCAAGAACTTAGGCCTTTTACACTAAACGCTGTAACTGCAGCATCGCAAATTGATAGCGATGTACATGCTGTAATTATCGGTCATAATTGTGAGAAAGCTGCAAAAGCATTATCAGAATTACCTTTAGTTAAAAAAGTAATAAGTATTGAAGCTCCACATTATGAAAATTTTGTTGCTGAAAACTTTGCACCTGCTGTTATTAAATTATCTAATGATTATTCTCATATAATTTGTTCAGCAAATACATTTGGTAAGAATTTAATGCCAAGAATTGCTGCAGCTTTAGACACATCACAAATCAGTGATATTATAAAAGTTATTTCAGCTGATACATTTTTAAGACCAATATATGCTGGAAATGCTTTTGCAACTGTTAAAAGTAAAGATACAAAAAAGTGTGTTACTATAAGACCAACTTCTTTTGATCCATGTGAAAGCTCAGGTGGATCTGCTCCAATTGAAAAATCTGAACCTAGTGAAGAATTTGGACATACTAAATTTATTAAAAGAGAGGAAATTAAATCAGATAGACCTGAACTTGGAACTGCAAGAGTTGTGATTTCAGGAGGAAGAGGAATGCAGAGTGGAGATAATTTTAAATTAATTACCTCTATAGCTGATAAGCTTAATGCTGCAATAGGCGCATCCAGAGCAGCTGTTGATGCTGGCTATATAAGTAATGATCATCAGGTTGGACAAACTGGTAAAGTTGTAGTGCCTGATCTATATATTGCAGTTGGTATTTCAGGAGCTATCCAACATTTAGCTGGAATGAAAGAAAGTAAGATTATTGTTGCGATTAACAAAGATGGAGAAGCACCAATTTTTAGTGTTGCAGATTATGGCCTTGAGGCTGATCTTTTTGAAGCTCTTCCACAATTCCTAGAAGAATTGAACAAATTAAACACTATACAAAAATAATAGAATCTGTAAAAAAATAGATTATGTCCAGAGAGACGATGGAATATGATGTAGTTATAGTTGGTGGAGGTCCATCAGGTTTATCCACAGCAATAAAATTAAAACAACTTGATTCTAACTTGAATGTTTGTTTGTTAGAAAAAGCATCAGAGATAGGTGCACATATCTTAAGTGGGAATGTTTTTGAAACTAGAGCTTTAGATGAATTATTACCTAACTGGAAAGACTTAAATTCACCAATTAAAACTAAAGTTACAAAAGAAAAATTTTTATTTTTAGGAAAAACAAAATCCTTGAGCTGGCCGACATGGTTATTGCCTTCTGTTCAACAAAATCATAAAAATTACATCATCAGTTTAGCCAATTTATGTAGATGGCTTGCTGAACAAGCAGAGTCTTTAGGTGTAGAGATTTTTCCTGGTTTTCCTGCTAGTGAAATATTATACAATGATGATGGATCCGTCAAAGGTGTAGCTACACAAGATATGGGAATTGATAAAAAGGGAAACAAAAAAGATAGTTATGAACCTGGAATAGATCTTTTGGGTAAGGTCACGGTATTTGCTGAAGGCTGTAGAGGTCATTTAGGAAAAGAATTAATTAAAAAATTTGAATTAGACAAAGGTAAAGATCCTCAACAATACGGAATTGGTTTTAAGGAAATTTGGGAAATAGATGAAAAGAGTCATGAAGAGGGTTTAGTTATGCATACAGCTGGTTGGCCATTAGATAATAACACTTATGGTGGAAGTTTTATGTATCATGCAGAAAATAAACAAGTTTACTTAGGTTATGTTATTGGTCTTGATTATAAGAATCCTCATTTATCTCCATTTGATGAGTTTCAACGATTTAAAACTCACCCAACAATTAAAAAAATAATTGAAGGAGGAAAAAGGATTTCTTATGGAGCTAGAGCTTTAATTGAGGGAGGTTTTCAAAGTTTACCAAAAATGTTTATGCCAGGAGCATTATTAGTTGGTTGTGATGCTGGAACTTTAAATATGCCAAAAATAAAAGGCTCTCATACTGCAATGAAAAGTGGAATTATTGCTGGTGAAACTATTTTTGAACATATTAAAGAAAATAAAGATTTATCAATTTATGAGGAAAAATTTAAAAAAAGTTGGTTATATGATGAGTTATATAGAGCAAGAAACGTTAAACCAAGTTTTAGTTGGGGTTTAATTTTAGGTATAATTTTCACAGGAATAGACCAAATATTATTTAGAGGTAAGTTGCCAATCACTCTTAAACACAAACATGCAGATCATGAAACTTTAAAATTAGCTAGTGAAATGCCAAAAATAGATTATCCAAAACCAGACAATATAATAACATTTGATAAAACAAGTTCTGTTTATCTTACTGGGACTAATCATGCTGATAACCAACCAGTTCATCTAAGACTTAAAGATCCTAATTTACCCATTAATTATACTCTAGAAAAATTTGATGAACCTGCTCAAAGATATTGTCCAGCTGGAGTTTATGAAGTTCAGCAAGAAAACGGTTTAAATAAATTTGTGATTAATTCGCAAAATTGTATTCATTGTAAAACATGTGATATTAAGGAGCCCTCTCAAAATATCACCTGGGTAACTCCAGAAGGTGGTGGTGGGCCAAAATACGGAAATATGTAATTAAGAAATATCTATTGCGTACTTTTTTAAAGTTTCAATAGGTAAAACTTTTAAAGTATTTTCATGTGTTCTTTTGAGAAAAATTGGACATCCTTTGCCTGCTTCTACTGCCCTAGCATACCAACTAGCACAAACACACCATCCGTCACCATCTTTTAATCCTGGAAAACCGAATTCTGGATGTGGAGTAATTAAATCGTTACCAGCCTCTTTGCACCACTCTAAAAATTCTGTTGTAACTCTTGCACAAACAGTATGAAGACCATGATCATTTTCATCTGTATTACAACAACCGTCTCTGTACCAACCTGTTAAAGGTTCTAGTGAACATTCTTCTAGTTTTTCTCCTAAAACATTAAGTTGAGGTCTTTTATTCATTAAAATGTATCATAAATTGATTGATCAACAAAAGCATTGAATGAGATAGATCTTCTTTCTTCATCTGTATCTTTGAAGGGGTATACTGTATGCATCATATAATTTGGAAAAAAATAAAAATCGCCTACTTCGGGTCTAATTTGAAAAGTTGATTTAGATAGAAATTGTTTGGAACCATGAATTAAATTTAAAGTTCCTCCAGCATAATGTTTTACTCCATCTTTCTCTTCTTGTACATATTTTCCAAATGTTTTTGGAACTTTTAAAAAACCTGCGCCTGAAACATGTCCTCCGTGCATATGAACTGGATTATACTCATTTTGAAATTGTCTTACGATCCAGCTGTCTATCATTTTAAATTCTTTAATACTTTGATTAGTAGACATTTGTATCCACTGAAAAACTCCTTTAGATATTAAATCAAGCCAACCAACTCTTTGAGAAAATTCTTTTTCTAATTTAAATTCCTGTGTAACATCACCAGCTAAGTTTGCACCTGCGCTTAATTCTTTTGATTTTTTCTTATCAAGTATTAAACCATCAACATAATCATTTAAAGCTTTAACCATTTCGTTAGGTATCTTAATTTTAGCTATAGTGGGTCCAAACGCTCTAATCAATTGAATTGACATAATTAAATTTTAGTTGGATTAGGCTGATCTTTATAAACCTTTTCAGGGTCAAATTTTTTTTCTTTTTCTAAAAATTTCATTTCAACTTTACGTCCGTTTTCAATTGGACCTAAAGGTATAGACCTATAGAAACATGACCTGTATCCAACATGGCAACTTGCTCCATCACCTATATCAACTGTCAACCAAATTGAGTCTTGATCATCGTCAATTCTGATTTCAGTTACTTTTTGAGTGAACCCGCTAGTTTTACCTTTATGCCAAATAGTTTTTCTAGATCTGCTAAAATAATGAGCTTCTTTTGTTTCTATAGTTTTTTTCAAAGCTTCAACATTCATATAACCATGCATTAAAATTTCTTTGGTTTTAGAACACATGGTAATGACAGGAATTAATCCATCATTATCAAATTTTGGTGAAAGAAGATTTCCTTCTTCAATTTCAACTACATTTTCTCTTTTTTTGAACATATAATGTGATTATGTAGCACATATAAGTATATTTTAAATATTTTAAAAATACGGATTTATATGTATAAAACTCACCATGAAATTAGTAAAAGATATAGATAACAATTCAGATATAAAAAAAGTATCAGATAAAGAAGCTGAAGAAGCTTTTAAAACAATCTTAGCTTGGATGGGAGAAGATCCAAATAGAGAAGGATTATTAGAAACTCCAAAAAGAGTAGTCAAAGCATTTAAAGAGTATTTTAAGGGTTACAAAGAGGATCCAAATCAAATCTTAGACAAAACGTTTGGCGATGTTGAGGGTTATGATGATATGGTTGTTCAAAAAAATATTTCAGTTCAAAGTCATTGTGAACATCATATGGCACCAATTATCGGCAAAGCACACGTTGCTTATATCCCTAAAAAAAGAGTAGTGGGATTAAGTAAATTAGCAAGAGTTGTGGAAGTTTTTTCAAAAAGACTACAAACTCAAGAGAGATTAACTATGCAAATTGCGAATACACTAATGGAGTCTTTGGATGCAAAAGGTGTAGCAGTAACAATAGATTCAACTCATCAGTGCATGACAATGAGAGGAATAAAAAAAGAACAAGCAACAACAGTAACAAATTATTATTTAGGTCAATTTAAAGAGGATCTTAGTTATCAAAATAGATATTTGAGATTTATCAGTATAGTAAAAGAATAAAGTGTCTGATCAATTTAAAGCATTAGTTTTAAATCAAAAAGGTGAGGAGTTTACAAGAGAAGTTAAATCTCTTGATAAGAGTTTTTTAAAACATGGTGATGTTACCGTTAAAGTCGATTATTCCGATTTAAACTTTAAGGATGGAATGATTTTAAAAAATGGTGGTAGATTAGTAAAAGAATTTCCACACATACCAGGAATTGATTTTTCAGGAACTGTTTTAGAAAGTCAAAACTCAAAATTTAAAGAGGGTGATGAGGTTATTTTAACTGGTTTTAGAGTAGGTGAAATTTTTTATGGCGGCTATTCACAAATAGCAAAAGTCAATGGAGATTTTTTAGTAAAAAAACCAAAAAACTTATCTAGCAAACAAGCAATGATTTTAGGAACTGCTGGTTTTACTTCATTGATGAGTGCATTTGCAATTAAAGCAAGAGAAGAAATATTACTTGGAGAAAAAGTAAATAATGTTTTGGTTACAGGAGCCACAGGAGGGGTTGGTAGTGTTGCTGTAATTGTTTTAAATAAGATGGGATACAATGTGACTGCTGTTACAGGCAAAGATTCTAAGACAGATTATTTAAAATCATTAGGAGCAAAAAGTGTTGTTAATCGCGCAGAATTTGACAAAGATCCGAGATTGATTGATAAAGGTTTATGGGATGGGGTAGTTGATACTGTTGGTGGAAAAATATTAGCTAACGCGATCGTTCAAACTAATTCTAATGGAATTATTACAGTTTGTGGAAATGCAAATACTAATGAATTAAATACTAACGTTATTCCATTTATGCTTAGAGGAATTAAACTTTGGGGTATTGACTCTGCAAATTGTAGTATCAAAAGACGAGAATTTATTTGGGGTGAAGCTGCAAATCTAGTAGATTTTAGTTTATTAGAAAAATCAATTCAAACGGTAAGTTTAGAGGGATTGGTTGAAACTTTTCCAAAAATATTAAAAGGTGAAATTTCAGGTAGAGTTTTAGTTGATTTAAATAAATAATGGATTGGGATAAATTAAAAATTTTTCATGCAGTAGCTGAAGCAGGAAGTTTTACTAACGCTACTGTAAATTTAAATTTAAGCCAATCAGCTATCAGTAGACAAATTCAATCTTTAGAGCAAGATTTAAAAGTTCAATTATTTGAGAGACATGCAAGAGGTCTAACTCTTACTGAAAATGGAGAATATGTATTCAAAACTGCTCACGAGGTTATTAGTAAATTGAAAGAGGTCGAAACTTCTTTGGGTGACCAAAAAAACAAACCTACAGGTAAGTTAACCATTACAACTGTCAGAAGTTTTGGAACTCACTGGTTAACACCAAGAATTGAGGAGTTTATGCGATTAAATCCTGAAGTTGAAATTGAGCTAATTTTTGAAGATAAAGAATTAGATTTAAGCACCAGACAAGCTGATATAGGTATTTTTATGAGAAGACCTAAGCAGCTAAATTATATTCAAAAAAAGCTCATAGATTTGAAATATTATATATATGGTTCAAATAAATACCTGGAAAAACATGGCATGCCTAAAACAATAGGTGATTTGAATAAACATAAATTTATATCATTCGGAAAAGGCGCACCTTCACCAGTCTATAATCCTGATTGGGCACTAAAATTAGGGATGCATGATGGTAAAAAGAGAAAACCTATTATGAAAGTTAATAGTGTTATGGGTCTTTTATTAGCTGTCGAGTCTGGAGTAGGTCTTGCTGCACTGCCTGAGTATTTGGTTAGTGATACAAGTAATATTATCAAAGTCTTACCGAAATCTGAGGGTCCAATAACAGAAGCACACTTTGTGTATCCTCAATCTTTAAAAAATACGGCCAGGGTTCAAGCTTTCAGAAATTTTTTGTTTAGCAAAATTGGTGATTGGAAATCATAGTCTCGTTATCTAGTTAAAACACCATAAATCAACTATAGGGTGCGACATTCTTGCGATTGATAATCATTCTCATTGAGAATAATTATCATTCTCAAATAATTATGCGGAAGAAAGAATAGGGAGAAAATGAGAAAAATATCAATTTTGACATTAATTGCATCTTTGTTTGTTTCAACTTTTGTTGTGGCAAATGAAGTAAATGTTTTTAATGCAAGACACTATAAGGCTGACTCTGAGCTTTATTCTAAGTTTACAAATATGACTGGAATAAAAGTTAATTTGATAAACGGAAAATCAGGTGCCTTAGAAAAAAGGATAATCAGTGAAGGTGCAGATTCTTCTGCTGACTTATATATAACAGCTGATGCAGGTAGATGTGGTGCTATGGATGCAAAAGGCACGCTTCAAGGTGGTCTAACATCTGCAGCAATTAAAGAAGCTGTTCCAAAAAGCTTTAGAACCAGTAAGTGGGTTGGAATCGCTAAAAGAGCAAGAATAATTTATTATTCACCCGAAAGAGTTACAGGTGCTGAATTATCTGGAATGACTTATGAAGGTCTAGCTGATCCCAAATGGAAAGGCAGATTAGTAATTAGAAAATCTAGCAACATTTATAATAAATCTCTTGTAGCATCATTGATTAAAAATAATGGAAAAGCTGCAACAGCCGCATGGGCTGAAGGAGTTGTTGCTAATATGGCAAGGACGCCAACAGGCAATGATAGAGCGCAAATAATGGCAGTAGCAGCTGGTGAAGCTGATATAGCTGTGGCTAACACTTACTACTTAGCACTTATGTTGTCTGGCAAAAAAGGACCTGAACAACAAGAGGCAGCTAAAAAAGTTAAAGCTTTTTTTCCTAATCAAAACGATAGAGGAACGCATATGAATGTTAGTTGTGCTGCTTTAGTCAAAGGAGCACCAAACAAAAGTAACGCTATCAAACTTGTAGAGTTTTTATTAACTCCAGAGTCTCAAGAGCATTTTACAAATAATACTTTTGAGTTTCCAATGATTAATGGTGTTTCACCAAGCCCATTAGTAGTAAATAACTTAGGATTGGATTTCAAACAAGATATGAAAACTAAGTTAGCTTCTTATGGAAAAAATCAAGCTGCTGCTGTTGAAGTAATGACAGCTGCTGGTTGGAAGTAACATTGTGAAAGTAAAAAAGAAATTTATATCTAATATTGATCTAAATAATTCTTCTAAAGCATGTTCCCCATGTCTTTTAGAGTGTAAAAAGATCAATAAAAGAATAAATGACAGAAAACTTTCGAAAATTAAAACTAAGGAGGTTCCGCATATCCTAAAAGTATTTAATTTTTGATTTTCTGAGTGTCTACGCTTATTAGGCAAGATGTCTCCTTCCTCCTAGCGTAGACACAAATACTTTTCATTTTTATAAGGCGGATTATAAATTATGAGAATAAATTTTTGGCAAATATCTTCTTTTTTTATTTCTATTTTTGTAATTATTCCTATTTTAACAGTTTTTTCGAGTTTTTTTGAAAATACTTCAAATTATTATCAAGTTTTAAAAGATACTTTTTTGTTAGAGTATATATTTAATTCATTAATTTTATTATTTTGTGTATTAATATTAACTTTTTTAATAGGGACAGGATCTGCCTACTTGGTATCCTTTTTTGAATTTCCTTTTAGTAATTTTTTTAAATGGGCATTGATACTTTCTTTTGCAGTTCCACCTTATATTTATGCCTATTCTCTGACTGCATTTTTTGAAAATTATGGAACTGCTTATACAATTTTAAAAAATTTATTTGGTGAAGCTAATTACAATGAAAGTATTCCAAAGTTTGATGGACTATTTGGAGTAATTCTCTCTATTTCTTTTTCTTTATATGCATATGTGTATATTTTAGCTAGAGCATCTTTTTTATATCAACCACAAAATTTAATTGATTTAGGTAAAAACTTAGGTTTTACCAAATTTAAAACTTTATATTCTATTATTTTGCCTGCTGCACGACCAGCAATAGTTGCGGGCTTGTCTTTAGTAGCTATGGAGACACTTGCTGAATTTGGAGCAGTTGATTTCTTCTCAATTAACACCCTTACAACTGGAATTTACAACTCTTGGATAGCTTTTGATGATTTAGCTTTCGCTAACCAATTGTCATTTTTTTTACTTTTATTTATATTTGCTCTTTTTATTTTAGAAAATTTATCAAGAAAAAAAGCAAGATATCACATGAATTCTAGAAGTGGATTTAAACAAAAACAAAAAATTAAACTTTCAGGTAAAAAGTCTTTTGCGGCTTTTATGTTTTGTTTTTTAGTTTTTTTCTTAAGTTTTTTATTTCCATTAAGTCAAATGATGTATTGGACAATAAAATTTCCTGAAAACCTGTTTGATTTAAAGATAATTGATCTTTTAATTAATACACTTTATTTGGTTGTTTTATCTAGTTTAGTTTTAATTACATTTGCTCTAATTTCAAATTATGGAAATAGAGTAACTAAAAATAAAACTTTAAATATATTGTCGACATTATCAATTTCTGGTTATGCAATTCCAGGAGTAATTTTGGCAGTTGCTTTTATTACTTTTATTGCTTGGTTTGATGAGAGTATAGTTAAAACCTATGGATTCTTGTCTATAAAAAAAGTTTTTATAGGCTCAATCTTAGGATTGGTTATTGTTTATTTTATCAGATTTTATTCTTTAGCTTTTAATGGAATTAAATCAGGCTATGAAAAAATCAATATATCAGTTGATGAAAGTTCTTATTTACTTGGATATTCAAAAAGAAAAACATTTATGAACATACATATTCCTTTTTTGAGAAATTCATTATTGTTTGTTTTTATATTGATATCCTTAGAAATTATTAGAGAACTACCAATTACTTTGATTTTAAGGCCTTTTAATTTTGAGACCTTTGCTACTACAGCTTATATTTCTGCATCAGAAGATTTATTAGAAGCAGCAGCAGTTCCATCTTTATTTTTAATTTTGATTGCAACTTCTTTTATAATAGTTACATCTAAATATATTTTAAGAGATAAAGATGAATAAAAACTATTTTGAAATTAAAAATGTTGATTTTAGTGTTGATGGTAAAACTAAAGTAAAAAATGTTTCCTTTTCCATAGAAAACGAAGGAGATATAATATGTTTATTAGGACCGTCAGGCATAGGAAAAACTACTATACTAAGAACTATAGCAGGTTTAGAAAAAATTAAAAAAGGTTCAATAAAATTAAACGGTAAAACAATTTCATCTGAAAACATTAATATAGAACCTGAAAATAGAAATATATCACTTGCTTTCCAAGATAATAGTTTGTTCCCTCATTATACAGTTGAGAAAAATATTTTATTAGGTTCAAATAGAAATAAAGAAAATAATAAAAAAAGACTTTCTTTAAAAGAAATAGTAGATTTATTAGATATTTTTCACATACTTAATAAATACCCGCATGAAATAAGTGCTGGAGAAGCTCAACGTGCGTCACTTGCAAGATCTCTTATTACCCAACCAGATCTTTTATTATTAGATGAACCTTTATCAAATGTTGATCAAAGTTTTAAAGAAGAAATTCAAGTAAGATTAAAAAAGATTTTACATCAATTAAAAATTACAACGATTATAGTAACACATGACTCATACGAAGCATTTTATTTGGGATCTAAATGTGGGATTATTTTAAATCAAGGACTTAAACAATTTGATGACCCTTATAAAGTTTACCATTTTCCAAATTCAATTGAGGTGGTTAATTTCTTAAATAGGGGAATTTTGATTCCTGCTAAAGTAACCGGAAAAAAAACTTTAGAAAATTGGGATTTAGGTACAATTGAAGGAAATTTTATTAAAGAGTATCCAAAGGGCTCAAATGTACAGTTATTACTTCAACCAGAGGACTTAGAACATGATGACACTAGCAATCTAAAGCTTGAAGTGGTTGATAGAAAATTTAGAGGAACTAACTTTATATATACACTTAAAACACCCAGTAACACTTTAATACCTGTTTTTGTTCATTCTCATCACATCCATCAACACGAAGTTGATGAAAAATTTGGTATTAAAAGACCAATACATATTGATCATATAGTTTGCTTCTAATAAAAACCTCTTAAATGAATAGTAATTTTAAGGTTTTTCTAAAAGGAATTATGGACGTCAGTCCATTAATGATTCCTGTTGTTCCCTTTGGTTTGATATTCGGAGTTCTGGCTATTGATATTGGCTTTAGTCCACTTGAAACTATGGGAATGTCATTGATAATTTTTGGAGGGGCTTCTCAAATAGTTTTATTGCAATTATTTTCTGGAGGAGCTTCATCATTAGTCATTATTAGTTCTGTTGGAGCAGTAAACTCAAGACATTTACTTTATGGTGCTGTTGTTTCAGAACATTTATCAGATTTAAAATTAATCTGGAAAATTATCATCTCATATTTTTTAATCGATCAAGCATTTGCAATATCGAATGAGTACCTTAAAAAAAATAAACAAAGTAATAAATATTTTCATTTAGTTGGTGGTGGTGCTACTTGTTGGGTGATTTGGCAATCAACTACATTTTTAGGAATTGTATTGGGTGAAGCAATACCAGATAAACTTGGATTAAGTTTTGCTGTTCCTTTAACTTTTCTTGCATTACTAGTGAACGATTTTAGAAAGCTGATAAATGTTGTTGTTATAATTATTTCTGGATTAGTAGCTACAATTGGTTTTAATTATATTCCTTTTAAAGCTTACGTAATAGTATCTGCTTTAATCGGATTATTTACAGCTATGATTTTAACAAAAGTAATTAAAAAATAATGAGCAATTGGTCTTTAATAATATATTGTGGCATAATCACCTATCTTACTAGGTTTTCAATGATAGCATTGATTAAAAAAGAGATGTTTAATGACAGGATCAGAGAAATATTATCATATGTACCCTCAGCAATATTCCCAGCAATCATTTTTCCGGCAATTTTTATTAATGACTCAGGATTATTCCAAATCGAAGATAACCCAAAGATAATAGCAGCTTTAATTGCAATGATAATTGGAATATTTTCCAGAAGTATACTTGCGACAATATTTTCTGGATTAGCTTCTTATTGGTTTTTAATATTTGTAGTATAAAAAATAATGAAAAAAGTTTTTATATTTTTATTCTTTTTGTTGTCATTGAATGCGAATGCGATGGAAAAAGAGACAACTTTTAGCAAAGAGTTATTTGACAAAGCTCAATCAGATGGAAAGATTGTGATAGTCAGTTCTTGGATAAAATATTGCACATCATGTGCAAGCCAAATGAAAGTTTTAAACAAAGCAAAAAATGAATTTGATAATATTGAATACTTTACATTTGATGTAACAAATAAAGATATTGCAAAATTTTTTGATGTTCAATATCAAACAACACTTTTAATTTATAAAAATAGTGAATTAGTTTATAGAAGCATTGGTGAAACGTCTAAAGACTTAATTTATAAAGCGATAAAATCCTCAATTTAAATATCGATACCTAACTTTATATTTCTAGCAACGTTTGTCTCAAGTTCAGTTGGTTTTTTAAGTTCTAAATTATTCATAATATCAATGTATTCATCAACACTATTTACTTGTAGTCTTGGATTTTGTTTTTTCTCTTTTCCAATAGTACTCACTTTTTCACCTTTATAATCATGAGCAGGATATAAAAGAGTTTCCTCTGGTAACTTTAAAAGCTTGTTAAATATTGAATTATATGAGTCTTTTGCATTTCCATTTTGAAAATCAGTTCTACCAGTCCCATTTATTAATAATGTATCACCTGAAAAAAGATGATTTTTCATAAGAAAACTATAGCTGTCAGAAGTATGTCCAGGTGTGTAAATTGCTTTAATTTTAATATCTTCCAAATCAATATATTCATCATCTTTAACTTTTATTTCAACTGAGTCAGCAGGAGTATTTTCACCCATAATTGTTGAACATTTTGTAATATTTTTTAATTTAGATGCACCTGTCACATGATCTGCATGAATATGAGTATCAATTACTTTGACTAATTTTAAATCTAATTCTTTTAGTAATTTTATGTAATCGTTTACATTTTCTAAAACCGGATCAATTATTAATGCTTCTCTCCCTTTTCCTGATGAGATTAAATAAGTATATGTTGAGGACTTAGTATCGAATAATTGTTTAAAAATCATTATTTTATAATAACATACAAGTACAAATTGACCCATTGTTTATGCATTAAATAATACTAATTATTTATATATGAAATTCATAAAAATATTATTTGTTTTATTATTTTTTAATTCGATTGCCTATGCAGACAAAAACATGAAGATAGGTTCTAAAGGAAATGAAAGTGAAATTTCTCGTGTAATCAAAGTTGTCATGTACGATAACTATTACGAGCCAAATTCTTTTCAAATTAAAGCAGGGGAAACAATCAAGTTTGAAGTTGAAAACGCAGGTATGCTTGTTCACGAATTTAATATTGCAAATAAAATCATGCATATGAAACATCAACCAGAGATGCAAAAAATGGCTGAAAACGGAATTCTTCTTGCTTTTTCTATTGATAAAGAAAAAATGAAAAAAATGGCAAAGATGGATAAGTCAATGGGTCATTCACATAGTAATAGCGTTTTGTTAGAGCCAAAACAAAAGGGAGACATAATCTGGAAATTTGATAATGCAGTTAACATTGAAGTAGCATGTAATGTTCCTGGACATTATCAAGTTGGAATGATTGCCAAAGTTGATATAAATTAACTTGATGGACAGTACAGTTAAAACCAATTTTAATTGGTCTTGCAAAAATACTTGGAATAGAAGTGCAAAAAATACTGCATGGTGTCTATTAGGTTGTGCTATTGGAGATTTTGGAACAATCTTATTTTTTCAATTGACTAAAATTCCTTTCCCAGTTTTTGGAATAATGACTTTAGCAGTTATAAATGGTTTAATCACAAGTATTATTCTAGAAACAATAGTTTTGATGAAACAAAATCTTAATTTTTCAAAAGCTTTTAAAACAGCAATGGGAATGAGTTTTATTTCTATGATTAGTATGGAAGTTACAATGAATTTAACTGACTATTTCTTAACTGGGGGTGCAATTTTAACTTGGTGGGTGATACCAATTATGCTTATAGTTGGATTTCTAACTCCTTGGCCGTATAACTACTGGAGACTAAAAAAATTTGGTATTGCGTGTCATTAAAGAATTGGGACTATAAAACTTGGCTTTCATCTAAAAAATATATTTATTCCTTTAATAATTTTTTAATAAAACAAGTTAAATTAGATAAAAATTCCCATATTCTAGATATTGGTTGTGGACGGGGTAAGATATTAGGATCTTTATATTCAAGATTAAGATTAAAAAACAAACCAATTGGAATCGATATAGAAAGTCATAAAGATAGAGATAAAAGAATTCATTTTAAAAAAATTGATGCAACAACATATCTTAAGAGTAATAATAAAAAATTTGATTTAATTTTAATTAAACAAACAATTCATCTTTTAAATTTTAAAGAAATTAAAAAGTTAATTTTTATTTGTAAATCTAGACTTAAAAATAAGGGAAATATTGCTATTTTTACTTTAGAGACTTCTAAAAATGAAATTCCTGCTTTTTCATTAATGTTAAAAAGACTTAAATTGTCCTTAGAAAGAGATAAAAAAATAATAAGATTTATTTCAAAAAATTATCGAAAAATTAAAAAAACAAGATTTTTATTCAAAGTAAAATTATCACGGAATAAATATACAAAGATGATTAAAAATAGGTACATTTCAACATTACTAGGATTAAGCCCATCAGAAATTTCTAAGGGCATTAACGAAATTAATCGTAAATACCAAAAATCATTGATTTTTAATGATAAATTGATCTGCTTAATTTTAGAAAAATAATTTTTTTACTTAAGGGTTCGCTCTTTCGTTCTCCAACCAAAAGAGCTCCCTTAAGTCGCCTTCTCGGCTTTTAAGTCCGAATGGACTTCAAGTTTTTTGTATTCGTTTATTTGAAATATAAAGCTACCCAGCTAAGTGTCAGGTGGCATTTGATTCATTAATTTTACCTCCTTGCAATAAAATTAATTTTTAGAGAGGTTGTATTCAACTAATATATTTTAGTTTGATTAAAATATATTTCTTGAATACAACCTGTCTGTTTTATATATTTCGCACATCAAAAAAAACTTCCCTTTTTAAGAGAAATTTTAATTTGCATTAGTATTTAATTTATATAATCTTAATGCATGAAATATATTAGTGGTCTTATAAAATTAATAACAAGTTTAATTGTTTCTACGATTATAATTTATGCAATAAATTTTGTTGCTGGTTTTGCTGGTGCAGATTACACATTTACTAACGGTGAAGTTTTTGTAATTTGGATTTTAATGGCAATTTTAGTAAATAATTGTTTCAATAAATAACAATCTTAATTTGAAAAATTACTTTCCTAAACAACTAAAGTGTTATATTGAATTGTTAGGGGTGTCTTTATAGACTGAGATTATACCCTTGGAACCTGTCCGGTAATTCAGAAAGGGAGAATAATGGATAAAACATACTTTCTAACTCAATCTACATCATTAACAATAGTTATTACTATAAGTCTTATTTTCTTAATATTAGGAATTTATCACTCAAACAAATTTCAAGGATTGAAAAATTATTTAACTGCTAATAGAAATATTGGAACATTTTCATTAACATCAAGTTTAATTGCTTCAGCTCTAGGTGCTTGGATTTTATTTGGTCCTGCTTCGGCTTCAACTTGGGGAGGGATGGGTGCAATTATTGGATATTCTTTAGGTACAGCATTTCCAATGTTTTTTCTTATTTTTTTAGGAAAAAAAATTAGAAAAGAATTCCCTAAAGGTTCCACTTTAGTTGAATTTATAAGAAAAAAATTTGGAAAAAGTTTGTTCAAACTTATTTTACTAATGACAATATTTTATATGTTTATTTTTTTATGTGCAGAAGTGACTGCTGTAGCAGTATTAATCAATTATATATCTGGTACTGAACTATGGTTAACTGCTTTGATAGTTCTATTATCCACATTAATTTATACTTTATATGGTGGTTTAAAGGCTTCTATTTTTACAGATAATATTCAAATGATCGTAATTTTCGTATTATTATTAATATCATTAATTTATATTAATTCATTTTCTGGTTCTCAATTTTCTTTTGAATTCATAAAGGAAAAAAATCCCCATCTTCTGAGTAGTGAATATATTCCAGGTTACACTGCTGGTTTAACTTTTTTTATTGCAGTTGCTGCAACAAATTTATTTCATCAAGGTAATTGGCAACGTGTTTATGCTGCTAAAGATTATAAAACATTGAAAAAAAGTTTAATAATTTCTTTTTTTGTAATTATACCTATTGTTTTTTATATGGGTTTTTCTGGAATGGTTGCCTTTTCAATAGATCCAAATATAAGACCTGATCTTGGTTTTTTCTCCTTATTACTTAAAGAAAAAACCACCTTATTATCTGTTTTCATAATAGTGCTTGGTTTAGCCTTAACTATTTCGACTGTAGATACTTTAATAAATGCGATATCAAGTTTGATTGTTGTTGATGGAAAAGCTGTATTCAATTTTAAAAAAAAAACAAATTACCTTAGATTCTCTAAATTTGTAATAATTTTTTTATCGATAATTTCATTTGTTGTAGCTTCAAAAGGTTTTGATATTTTATATCTATTTTTATTAGCGGATTTATTCTGTTGTACATTTGTATTAACTATTTTTTATAGTTTTTATAATAAGAATATTTCTGAAAAAACAGCTTATATTGCAATAATAATTGGATTAATAAGTGGTATTTTATTTTTTCCTTCACCAGATTTTTCAAAAAGTTTACTAATCGGTATTTTGATACCTAAAGAATTGATAACACCTTTTATCTCTCAATCATTATTATTTTTGTCTTTCCTTGTGGCAACTTTACTTCCATTTCTCGTGATTAAAGCTAAAAAGATATAATATAAGCTCATTGTATTAATAGAATTAATAGCTATAAATCATTTTTGATGACACAAAACCAGATAGTAATCAATAATCTATCAAAAGTTTATGATAATGGCTTTAATGCTTTAAAAAATATTAATTTGAATATTAAAAAGGGTGAAATTTTTGCTATGCTTGGTCCAAACGGAGCGGGTAAAACAACTCTTATAAGTATTATTTGTGGAATAGTGAATCCTACTTCAGGTAATGTGACTGTAGATAATTACGATATTATAAATGAGTATAGAGAAACTCGATCGAGAATAGGATTAGTTCCTCAAGAATTAACATTGGAGCAATTTGAAACAGTTTTTAATAATGTTTCATACTCAAGAGGTCTTTATGGAAAAAAACCCAATCCTTCTCACATAGAGAAAGTTCTAAAGCAGTTAAGCTTGTGGGATAAGAAAGATCTAAGATTAAGACAATTGTCAGGTGGAATGAAAAGAAGAGTCTTAATCGCCAAAGCTTTGTCTCACGAACCATCAATTCTATTTTTAGATGAACCTACAGCTGGTGTAGATGTCGAATTAAGACAAGAAATGTGGAAAGTAGTTGAAAGTTTAAGAAAAACTGGTGTTACAATTATTTTGACTACACACTATATTGAAGAAGCAGAAGCTATTGCTGATCGAGTAGGGGTAATAAATCAAGGTGAAATTATTGTTGTAGATGAAACACAACAATTATTAAAAAAAATGGGACATAAAAAATTGACTGTTGAATTACAAGATAAGATTTCAGAAATTCCCTCATCACTTGAAAAGTATAATTTATCTATAGGTTCAAATATGGTTAGCTTAAACTACACTTATAATGTTCAAGCAAAACGAACTGGTATTACAAATTTATTACAAGATTTAAAAGATGCTGGACTTAAGTTGAAAGACCTGAAAACTGAGCAAAGCACTTTAGAAAAAATTTTTGTTAGTTTAGTTAGAGAGAAAAATGAAAATTAATCTTAGTGCTCTAACAGCAATATATCTCCATGAAATGGATAGGTTTAGAAGAACTTTGACACAATCCTTACTGTCTCCTGTTTTAACCACCTCACTTTATTTTATAGTTTTTGGATCTGTAATAGGTGGTTATGTAGAAAAAATAGACGGTATAAGTTATGGATCTTATATTGTTCCTGGCTTATTGATGTTAACTTTATTAACTCAATCTATAAGTAACACGTCTTTTGGAATTTTTTTTCCAAAATTTAACGGCACTATATATGAAATATTAGCTGCTCCAATTTCGACACTAGAGGTAGTTCTTGCTTTTGTAGGAGCGGGTGCAACAAAAACATTAATCGTAAGTATTGTAATATTCATAACCTCATTATTTTTTGTAGACGTTCAGGTTAAGTATCCGTTTTTAATGGTGTTTTTGCTCATTTTAGTTGCGTTCACATTTGCTTTATTTGGTTTTTTAATTGGGTTGATGAGCTCTGATTTTGAGCAAATGTCTATTATTCCTACTTTATTTGTAACACCAATGGTTTTCCTTGGTGGAAGTTTGTACTCACTAGATATGCTGCCGCCTTTTTGGCAAACAGTCACTTATTTCAATCCAGTGGTATATTTAATAAATGGACTGAGATTTTCTTTTTATGGAGTTTCTGACTTTAATATTTGGATTAGTATTGGCTCAATGTTCTTATTTCTAACAATTTGTGTAACGGTTGTTTCAGTGCTTCTTAAAAAAGGTTATAATATTAAATCTTAACTGACCCTTTTCAGGGCCAGTTAAAACTACTAATATACAAAGAGGAATAGTTTTTATTAGAATTGTTCAGACTCTGTAGAGCCGTCCATTGCTGTGGTTGAGCTTTTTCCACTACTAATCGTATTAGAAACAGCATCAAAATAAGAAGTACCGACTTCTCTTTGATGTTTGACACTAGTGTAACCATCTTTTTCACGAGCAAATTCTTGTTGTTGAATTCTTGAATAGGCTGTCATGCCTTCTTTTTTATATTTCTCAGCTAACTCAAAAATTGCAATATTTTGTGTATGAAACCCAGCAAGTGTTATAAATTGAAATTTATATCCCATTTTGCTTATTTCTTTTTGAAAAGACGAAATTTCATCATCTGATAAATGTTTTTTCCAATTGAAAGATGGAGAACAATTATAAGCTAAAAATTTTCCAGGAAACTTTTTGTGAATAGCATCTGCAAATTTTTTTGCTTCTTCTAAATTTGGAGTTGCGGTTTCACACCAAATTAAATCTGAATAAGGAGCATAAGCTAATCCTCTTGATATTGCTTGTTCTATTCCTGCTTTTACATAATAAAAACCTTCAGGGGATCTTTCACCAGTTAAAAAAGGTTTATCGTTTTCATCATGATCATTAGTAATTAGTTTTGCAGCATTTGCATCAGTTCTCGCCAAAATTATTAAAGGAACATCAGCTATATCAGCAGCTAATCTTGCTGCTTTGAGATTTTTGACCATGGTTCCTGTCGGCACTAAAACTTTACCACCCATATGACCACATTTTTTTTCACTCGCTAATTGATCTTCAAAATGAACTCCTGCTGCTCCAGCTTTAATGAATTTTTTTGCAAGTTCAAATACATTTAAAGGACCTCCAAATCCAGCTTCTCCATCTGCAATAATTGGTAACATATAATCTATTTTGTTTTCTTTTTTCATATCACCGTCTATTAATTCCATATGTTGAATTTGATCAGCTCTGATAAGAGCATTGTTCATAGACTCTACTAATTTTGGTGCACTGTCATAGGGGTATAAAGATTGATCAGGATACATTTCACCAGCACTGTTAGCATCAGCAGCAACTTGCCAACCACTCAAATAAATAGCTTTTAAACCAGCTTTTGCATGTTGGACAGCATGATTACCAGATAATGAACCAAGGGTATTAACATAAGGCTCAGAATTTAAAAGATTCCATAATTTTGTAGATTGTTGCTTACATAATGAATATTCAATTTTTAAAGAACCTCTTAATCTTTCGACTTCATCAGGAGTGTAATCTCTTTTAATGCCTGCAAATCTTTTTAAATCATATGAGATATTCTCTGCTCCCATTTATAATTTCCTCTAATTAAGTGTGTTAATAAAAATGAATTAAGTTGAAAGAAGAAGAATTAGTTTGAGTCGTTAAGGGTCTCAACTAGATCTTTCATACCACTTGAACCCCAATCACAATGGTCATCTCTCATGTAGATTCCTCTGCTATTATGCTTAGCTAGATCCTCATGTCTTATGATTTGAGTCTCATTTTCATTGTTTTTTATTTTTTCTTCCATGTAAATCTTATAATTTACAAAATTTACAAAATCTATAAAAAAGTTAAAAAAGCTTGTAAATTAAGGAAAAATTTTGTAAAGATAAATTTACAAAGTTTACAAATAGAAAATATGAGTCAATTAGATCTAAAAATTGGTCCGAAAATAAAGGCTTTCAGAAGACAATTGGGGCTTCAAGCTAATAAACTTGCAGAAGATTTAAATATTTCTCCAAGCTATTTAAACTTAATTGAAGGTGGCAAAAGAAAGATAGATGGAGATTTGCTCTTAAAAATTTGTGAAAAATTAAATATTGAGCTTTCTCAATTAACTTCAAAAATAGATGTAAATTTAGAAAATACCTTATCAGAAATTTTAGATGATAAACTATTTGAAGATTTAGATATTTTAGGGCCTGAGGTTAAAGACCTAGTTAGTACTAATCCAAAAATAGGAAAAGCAATAGTAAGATTAGGAGATATTTTAAAGAAAAAGGATCATGAGCTTGTAAATAAAATTGAAAAAATTTCTGGAAAAATCGTAGATAATAGAAAAAATTCTTTTCCTGGAGAGGTTATTTCAGATTTTCTTCAAGAAAATAAAAATTATTTTCCAAAATTAGAAGATTTTGCAAATAAAGTTTTTGAAAAAGTTCAAAAAAATAATCGTACTAGATATATTGCTCTTTGTGATTATCTAAAATCTGATTATGAAATAACAGTAAAAGATGTAATACCTGAGGAAAATAAACCATTCTCGAAGATATTTAATAAAAATAAAAAAGAACTTTTATTAAGCGATTATAGTTCACTTGAAACAAAAAAATTACATGCAGCGGCTCAGATTGCTCAAGAGGGTGCATATAAAGAAATTGAAGAATATTTATCAAAATTTACTTTTCCATCGGAAGAATCAAAAAAATTGTCAAAAGTTGCATTATTAAATTATTGTGGTGCTGCAATTTTAATGCCTTATAAACTTTTTCACTCTGAATGCAAAAAATTGAAATATGATTTGGAATTATTACAAAATACTTTTGCAACATCTTTTGAACAAGTAGCACATAGAGTAACTTGCCTTCAAGATCCAAAATTACCTGGAATACCATTTCATTTTTTGCGTGTTGATATGGCTGGAAATATTTCTAAAAGATTTTCTTTATCTGGTATTGAGATTCCAAGATATGGAGGTGCGTGTCCAAGATGGAATGTTTATTCTGCTTTTACAAGACCTGGCGTTATTCAAAGTGCTGTAAGTAAAATGACAAATGGTGAAAAATATGTTTGTATAGCTAGAACTGTAGAAAAAGGTATTGGAAGATTTGGTAGAACAAAAAGTATTTTATCAATTGGTTTGGGCTGTGAAGCGAAATATGCAAAAGATTTTGTCTATACTGAAAATGTAAATGTAAACGATAAATCAACTGAAATACCCATAGGTGTGTCATGTAGAACATGTGATAGATTAGACTGTTCTCAAAGAGCCTTTCCTCCTCTACATAAGAAATTTGACGTAGATATTAATTTAAGAGGAGTTTCTGTATATGTGGGTGATAAAAATTAGAAAATCGTTATGTTAAAATTTATAATTCCAGCAGTAATTGTTTTTCTTATTGTTCTTTTTTGGGAAAAAATAAACGAAAAAATTTATGAAAAATTTAATATCAAAATTAATTATATTGTAGTTGTTATTTTTTTAATAGTTTTGGGAGTCATTTTTACACTATTATATTTTTAATATTATGACCGAATATAACATCAATGATTACGAATTAGTCCAAACTGAAGGCGTCTTTACATTAAAAAATTTAAATACAACAATTGGTTTTGTTAGATTTAATGAAAAAGGAGAAGTAGAGTATATTTTTGTAAATCCAATTTTTAGAAATAAAGGTTTGGCAAAAAAATTAATTAAATTAGTAAAAGAACAAACAAAAAAAGGTATAGTTTTTCAAAAACCTATAAGTCCATTAGGCGAAAAACTTATTAAATCATTAGAAAAATGAAACTTAAAAAGAAATTGAGGCCTCGTATTAAAGCGAGAATTAGAAAGAATAAGCAGATAATTAACAAAAATCTTACAAACTTTTTTGATTGGGTAAAAGGGGCTGAATTAGTAGAATTAAAAAAATGTAACACAGATGAAGATCCAGTCAGGCCTGAGCTAGACAATGTATTTAGAAGAAGTTATGGCAGAAAAATTTATGGTGTAAAATATAAAGGAGAAATTTATGCTGTAATGTGTTTTGCTTACACCAATGAAATTCCTAAAAATGTTGAGGAATTAGATAAGTTTAGTCACGATGCATTTTTACAAAGTGCACAAAGAGATCAAAATGTGGGACAAATCGCAATTGCATATACTGTTTGGTCAAAAAAAAAAGGTGGTGGAAAATTGATTGTCAAAGAGGTGTTCAAAAAAATTAAAAAATCAAATCATTTGAATAGATTAATAACGCTCTCTCCATTAACGGAAATGGCCACAAAGTTTCATACTAAAAACGGAGCAAAACTTTTACGCATTAATGAAACAACGCAAAATTTTGAATATAAAGTTTTGTAAAAAAAATAAGTAATATTATGGAAAAAAATATTCTTATATAAAACAGTGTTTAATAAATTTTTTCTTGATAAAAAATTAAAAAAATATTTATATAGTATTGTGAAACTAATCAATTTAATTTTTTTATTAATATTTTTTATTTTTTCAATTGCATACTCAAAAGACAGAAGCAAAATTGAAATCAAGAATAAAGTTTTTCCAGAAGATTGGATAGAATTTGGTGAATTTAGTGAAATAAATGAAGCACCCGAGAGTTTGTTTAAACCAAAACATAAACAGTTCATTCAAATGTCAAAATATTCTCAGGAAAGAATAGGTACAATTTTTGTTACTCAAAAGAATTTAATGGATAAGTATCCAGAAAATTTAATGAAGGGAATGGCTTATTTTGAATTTTTTTATTTGCAACAATTAAAAGACAATAAGAAAGAAATCGAAAAATATAAAAAGAATTATCCAAATGTGAAAAACCATGTAAGAAAATCTGTGCAAAAAATTTATGGTCTTAATAAAGCTAGAAAATCAATGCGTAAAGCTTTAGGTTTTACTCTTGATGATAATTTGCAAGAAGTCTTATTCACTTATGCTACTTTATCAAAGCTATTTGAAAAAGGAGAAAAAATTACTCTTAAATTAGATAGAGAGAAAAAAAATATTTATAAAAGTCATAAAAAACTTACTCAACATATTTCAAAAATAAAATCGTTAGTTGAGGAAAAAGATGAACAAAGAATTAGTGAAAAAAAGTTTCTTAAAGAATTTAAAAAACTTGATAGAAAATCTAAATCTGAATTAAAAAAATTAGTTGATGTTAAGAATTATCAAATTTTCAGTGCTCTTTTAGATGAGATAGAAACTATACCTCTTCAAGATACAAAACTTTTACTAAGTTCTTATAAATTTTCAGATTATTTACTATCAGAAATTAAAAAAAAAGAAGTTGTTAATATATACAAAGTGGATCTGAGTGATGCTGATTTTTCAGACTTTAAAGAAAAAGAATTAAAAGTTTTGGCTGAGGCGTCAAAATCTTCAAAAAAAGGAAAAGTAATTAAAAATAATGAAATACAAAAAGAAATTTTTTTTTTAGAAAATAATAATTTTAAAGTAAATGAATTTATTAATAAATTTAGTTCAAATTCTTTAGAACTATCTGGATTAAACTTAAAAATTGATGATATAAATAAAATGAACTTGTGGGCTCGAAATGAATGGGCAAATGCATGGCGAAACCCAATTCCTACAAAGATTGAGGATATATCAAGTGGGATCATGATTGATCTAACAGAAGAGGATATTGAGTCGATTAAAGCACAACTAGCTATGGAACATTTCAAAGAATTGTTTGATATTGATTTTGCTAAGAATTTTGAAAATGATTTTCAGGAAGTTTTGAATAATATAGATCAAAATTCTTTTGAGTTTTCTTATGGCCTTGATGATTATGCAAGATATTTAGGTACAGTTTTTAATATGGATATAAGAAACTATGCAGACCTTACAGATTTAGCTAATGCAACTCATAATGCAAATTGGTCAGTAGAGGAATATGCATCTGCGTATCAAGGCAATGTAGATTTTATTAATGCTCTTGCATCAGGTGTCAGCTCTTTTGATGCTGCACAAGTTGCACAAAATCTTGGAGCAAGTTTACAGGATGTAGCTGATACTATAGCAGCAGCATCTGCTGCAGGTGTATCTGTAGATTTAGAATCAGCTGCTCAAGGATTAGGTTATGATAGTTTTGCATCCGCTGTTGAGGCCTACAATCAACAACATGGAACAAATTACACTGCAGAACAAGCAAGAGAAGCTTTAGGCCAATAAATCATTATGAAAAAAATTTTATTAATCTTTTTAATTATTTATCCACTTAACTTGGTTGCTGATGAAAGAGTTTATAAACTAAATAAACTTTTTAATGATTTAACAATTGATAATAAATCAATAAGCGCTGAAGTTGAGCAAAAAATATGGAAGATATGGAGTACTCATCCCAATAATGAAAGACTAACAAATATGTTAGCAGAGGGGACTGATTTGGTTAACAATCAGAAATTATATGAAGCGATAGTCAAGTTTAGTGATGTTATAGAGTTGGATCCAAATTGGGCTGAAGCTTGGAATAAACGTGCAACAGTTTTTTATTTGATTGGCGAATATCAAAAATCCCAAAATGATATTGATAAAGTTTTAGTTTTAGAAAAAAGACATTTCGGTGCTTTAGCAGGTCAAGGTTTAGTTAATATAGAACTTCAAAATTATGAAAAAGCAATCAAAAGCTATCAAGATGCAATGAAAATATATCCCACTATGAATTCTGGAAAAATAATGATAAAACGTATAAAAGAACTTATAAAGAAACAATCGATTTAATATGCTTAGTTATCTTATTCCTTTTATCATTTTAATATTAATTGTAGTTTTTATTCATGAATATGGACATTATTATTTTGCAAAAAGATACGGTGTTGCTGTCACTGATTTTTCTATCGGTTTTGGAAAAGAAATTTTTGGTTGGAACGATAAATCAGGCACTAGATGGAAAATTTGTTGGATTCCACTTGGCGGATATGTAAAATTTTTTGGTGATAGAAATGTTTTTTCTCAAGCAGACCAAGAAAAACTGATTGAAAAATACAATGAAGAAGATAGGAAAAAATTATTTGTTTTAAAACCTCTATATCAAAGGGCTTTAATTGTTTTTGGAGGACCCTTAGCAAATTTTATTTTAGCATTGGTTATTTTCTTTTCAATTTATACATTTGTTGGAAAAGACTTTACACCTGCTGTAATTAATGAGGTACAAAAAGACAGTCCTGCAATGGTAGGAGGCCTTAAACAAAATGATATCATTTTAGAAATAGATGGAAACAAAGTCCAAAGTATTATGGATGTTTCAAAATATATCACTATGTCTACAGATGAGATTATTGATTTCAAAATAAAACGTTCTTATGATGAATTAATATTAAAGATAAAACCAAATTTAGTATTGGGAGAAGATAATCTTGGTAATAAAATAAATAAAAGAGTAGTTGGTATTAAAATAGGGGCTTATAATAATGAAATTAATCATGTTAAATTAGGACCAGCTCAGGCAATTTATCATGCTTCATACGAAGTTTATTATGTAAGCATTTCATCTTTAAAATACATCGGCGCAATGATATTTGGAAAAGCTGACACTTCTCAATTAGGTGGACCAATTAGGATTGCTAAAATTTCTGGACAAGTTGCTGAATTTGGTGTCTTGGCTTTTATAAGTATGATGGCATATATTTCTATTAGTCTTGGATTAATAAACTTGTTCCCAATTCCGATGCTGGATGGAGGTCATTTAATGTTTTATGCTTTTGAAAAAGTTCTAGGTCGACCTTTATCGCAAAAAACTCAAGAAGGTTTTTTTCGAATCGGTATGTTTTTATTGCTAACATTGATGTTTTTTACAACCTTCAATGATTTAAAAGACCTAGGATTATTTAAATAATTATAAAATCTAAAATCTTAAAAAAGACAATAAAATCAACATTTTTTCGATGTTTTACTAGATATTGTGTATAAGTTTAAATTACCTACTAAAAAAACTCTTGATTTATCAACACTTTTGATAAGAATACAAATAACCTAATAAAACCGGAGCTAAAATGAATAAAAAACAACTAGTGGTCAAGCTTTCAAGTGCTTTAAACCTAAGTAAAGCTGATGCTGAAAGAACTTTTGACACAATAACAAACACCATTTTGGACGCTTTGAAAGGTGATGACTCAGTGAAAATAGCTGGATTTGGAACTTACAAAGTAGCTAAAAGAAAAGCAAGAGTTGGAAGAAACCCAAGAACAGGAGAACAGATACAGATTGCTGCTTCTCAAAAGGTTAAATTCTTACCTGCGAAAGCTTTAAAAGAAGTATTCAATAGATAATAATTATTAACAGCCTTAATGTATAAAAACCATTAAGGCTGTTTCTATATGCAAATACTGCATACCCAGTTTTCCTAATCAGCGTTAGTTTTTATATCTAATAAAAATATAAACACCTCTTTAACAGGGAGGTCTTATGACTAAATTAATAAAAATAATAAGTGCACCACTTATTAGTTTAATTTTATTATTAAACATGAGTAGTGCAGGTATGGCAGAAACTACGGTATCTGCTGAAGTAGGATTTATATTTAACACCCTATTATTCTTAATTTGTGGATTTTTAGTAATGTTTATGGCAGCTGGGTTCGCAATGTTAGAGTCAGGAATGGTTACATCAAAAAGTGTATCCGTTATCTGTGCAAAAAACATAGGGTTATTTTCAATTGCAGGTATTATGTTTTGGCTAGTTGGTTACAACTTAGCTTATGGAATTGATCCAGGAGGGTATATTGGAAAATTTATTCCATGGGCAGATGGTAGCAAAATAGACACAGGCTATGCTGATGGTTCAGATTGGTACTTCCAAATGGTATTTTGTGCCACAACAGTTTCAATTGTTTCAGGAACAATGGCTGAAAGAATTAAATTGTGGCCATTCTTTACGTTTGCTGCAATTCTTTCAGGAATTATTTATCCAATCGTAATGGGTTGGCAGTGGGGTGGAGGCTGGTTAGCAGCATTAGGTTTTTCTGATTTTGCTGGTTCAACTTTAGTACACTCAACTGGTGGTGCAGCGGCTTTGGCTGGTGCGATGATAATTGGTCCAAGATTAGGTAGATTTACCAAATCTGGAGCTCCAGCTCCGCTTAAACCGTTTGCTGCTTCATCAATTCCTTTAGTAACAATTGGTGTATTCATCTTATGGCTAGGTTGGTTTGGCTTTAATGGTGGTTCGCAATTAGCAATGGGAACTGCTGCTGATGCAATAGCGGTATCTAAAATATTTATTAATACATTCCTTGCTGGTGCAGGTGGAGTACTTGGTGCAGCAACAATAACAAGATTACATTTTGGTAAAACCGATGTAGTCCAAATGTTAAATGGATGTATTGGTGGTTTAGTAGCAATAACAGCTGAGCCTTTATTACCATCACCTTTCGCAGCAATTTTAATTGGTGCTGTTGGTGGTTTAATAGTGGTATATGGTACAAAACTATTATTCTCATTAAAAATTGATGATGTAGTTGGTGCTATTCCTGCACATTTATTTGCAGGTATTTGGGGTACATTAATTGTTCCTGCTACAAACACTGGTGCAAATTTTAGTACACAGTTAATTGGAGTATTATCAGTAAACATATTTGTTTTCATAGTGGCTTACATTGCGTTCAGCGCAATCAAAGCAACTATTGGCCTAAGGTTAAGTAAAGAAGGAGAAACCAAAGGAACTGATGTTACTGAAACTGGCGTAATTGCATATGCAATTCGTGACTAATTGTTAACAAAACAATAAGGGGACTCTTCGCTCTCTGTATCTCCGCGATTACTCATCGGAGGGTCCCCTAAAAACTTTACTTCCTCTAGTTAGTTAAAGAAAAAAGCCCTCTCCCTCAGGGGGCTTTTTTACTTATTCTCATCCCATAATTTTTTGTAATCAATAAAGGGTGCTAAACCGTAACTTGAATTAATATTAGTCATATGAAGAGATAAACTTTTGAGTGGAGATAAACATATTTCTTTTTCATAAATTTCATTAATATATTTTTCAAAAGGTTCATTACGATCCTGACAGGTTTTTTCGAAATTTTCCCAGTATTTATTTAGTAAATACTTACTTGTCATAAAGGTACAAAGAGTTTTGTTAACAGTTCTCCAGTGTCTTTTATTACCTATTAATATATTAGTTTTTTCATTGCTCATATATAAATAAGGGTAATCCGAAGGGCATATAAAAATATCTTTATTTAGTTGAGATGCCATTCTTTCGTAACTCGCAACCATTTCTTCTAACATAGGTTCAAAATGCAAATAATCGTCTTCAACAAAAAAAATTAAATCTTCACTTTGATCCTGACCAATTTTAAAACTCTTCATAAGGCTAGCTAAATTTGAAAATGTTTCTTTTGATTTTTGCTCTTTAATTAAATCTTTATAATCATCGTGATTGAGAGGAACCAATTCAATGTTTTTACCTTTTATTAGTTCTTTTATTCTACCAAGATTTTCATCTTTTGAATTATCATCAATAATAAAAGTTTTAATTTTAATTTTTGGATATTTATTTTGACAAAAATTAATTGATTTAATCAAAGATTTAATTGAACGATAAGAATACTCTATTTTAGGTTGCTCAAATAACCTTTTTTTATTTTGGTCCCAAATTTCTACTTCAGTGTTCATTCTAATTATAATTGAGATTGATTTCACGTTTCTAGAAATTTTTACTTCACCTAAAGGCAAAACTATCGATTTTTTATTTAATAATGAGAGATCTTCATTCAGTTCTTTATCAAGTGTTGGGGAATAAAATTGATTTTGATCGATAATTTCAAAACCTAATATTTTTGCTAATTTAATGAAAAGTTTTTTCATATAATTTTAATTTATGATATAGATATTTACAATATAATGGCAATTAAATCATCTCAAACTCTGGTATCAGAAGCTCTTCAAGAAATAAAAACAATATCTAGTGAAGATGCACACAAAATGTTTAAAGATAATATGTGTAATTTGATTGATATTAGAGATATTAGAGAACTTCAAAAAGAAGGACAAGTTGAGGGTGCAAATCATATACCAAGAGGAATGCTAGAATTTTGGCTAGACCCTGAAAGTATTTATTTTAAAGAGGGAAAACTTGATTTAAAAAAAGAAATGGTTTTATTCTGTGCAGGTGGGCTAAGGTCAGCTTTAGCTGCAAAATCACTTAAAGATATGGGATTTGAAAAAGTATCCCATATAGATGGTGGGTTTGGAGCAATTAAACAAAGTAAATTTAAAATCATCTAAGATCTGTATTCATCTAAAGCATAATCTAATCTATCTTGACCCCAAAAAATTTTATTATTTACTATAAAGGTTGGAGCACCGAAAATATCTTTTTCAAAAGCATTACTTGTTAAATCTATTAATTTTTCTTTAATTTTTTGATTTTGAATTTCTTTAAAAAAAAAATCCTTATCAATTGAGCATTCTTTCAATATATTTTCTACGTTTTCTTTTTTTTCTAAATCAACATTTTCTTTCCAATAATAATCAAAGCATAAATCAAAAAATTTTGTTTTTAATTCTTTATTAATAATCAAGTATCCACGCATTAATTGTAATGAATTAATTGGAAATTTAACATTCCATTTGAATTCAATATTATTTTTTTTTGCAACTAATTCACAATCATTTTTCATATTTTTCATTTTTCTTTCATTAAATGCAGGAGCAGTTATACCTCCAAGCTTGTGAAGTCCTCCTAAAAGAATAGGTTTATAAATAATATTTATACTCTTATAATCCCTTAATTTTTTTAATTTTTTGTATGCTAGAAAGGAATATGGGCTTATAAAATCAAAGTAAAAATCGACTGATTTAGTCATACAAATTTATATTTTTGGCATAAAAAATTCTTATCAGCCAATAAAAAAATAAACCGATAGGACCAATTAAGTACGTAATAATAAGTGGAAACGATATTAAAATTTTATTAATAGAGAGTTTTTGTGAGTCTCTAACTATCCACCCTCCAGTAAATAAGTTTATAGATATAAAGTGTATCCAAAATGTCATAAGATACAATTTATCAGTAAATAGCTCAGATAAGTGATTGATACCAAGATAAAGACTAAAGTTATTATCAAAATCATACGAGTTCAAATATGATTTATATAAAATAAAAACATAACAACCGCTCAAAATTAAAATTGGAAATATTGATGTTACAAAATATCTTGAAAGGTTCGAATTTGGAAAAAAAATCAATACTATCCAGAAAGGCAAAACACCTAAATTCACCCAATAGTAGAGCATTTCAATAGTGAAATAATTATAAATTTCTTCGATCATTTAAAAATATATTATATTAAATCTATTCATGATTCCTATAAGAAATAAAAAAAAAACCTTAGAGATGACAGTTGAAGAAATGAGAAATTTTGCATTTACTTATGTTGAAAAGTACGCACCTTCTAAGCAACAGCTTAAAACTTACCTTTTAAAAAAATACCTAAAATCTTCAGTGCCAAATGTAAAAAAAAAAGATGTTACAGATTTGATTGATATTGTTCTTTCAGATTTAGAAAAAAATAAATTTATTAATGACAAGTTCTATTCTGAAAGTAAGGCAAAAAGTATGATCCAAAGAGGCAGTTCAATTAATAAAATTAGAAGTTATTTAATTGGTAAAGGAATTAATGATAGGTTTATAACTGATACAGTTAACAATATTCGAGATCAAAATTCTGACCAAGATTTTTTTTCAGCAATAAAAATTTGTAAAAAGAAAAGAATTGGACCAGCTCGAACTGAAGATAATAGACCTTTATTTTACAAAAAGGATATATCTTTATTGGCAAGAAATGGATTTGATTTTGAAACTTCAAAAAAAGTAATGGATATCAAGAAAGATGATTTTCTTAAGATTATAAAATTACTTTAATTTTTTATCTTTTTCTTTCTCTGCAAGATAATTTATCTTATTTTTGATATAATTTTTTACCATAACAAATACAATCAATCCAAAAATTGAAACTGAAACAATAATAATTAAAATAGTTCTTAATTGTTCATCCATTATAAAATATTTTTACTTTTTAAAATCAAACTAGGATTTTTAAAATCTTTTTTTCCATATAGAATTTCTTTACCGTCGAAATCTGTCACTTTTCCTCCTGAATGTTTTAAAATTGCATGTCCAGCAGCTATATCCCATTCACAAGCTCTTGGTTCTGCTACATATCCATCAAATTCACCAGAAGCTATGACACAAAATTTCAATGAACTTTTCATTTTTACAAATTCTTTTACATTTAATGTTTTGTGAATTTTTTCAATTTCAGGTTTGATTTTATTTGAATAAGAAACAAACTTAATTTTATTTTTATCAAAATTTTCTGAATTTCCTAGCTCAATTGGTTTTCCATTAATCAGTTCAAATGCAAAGCTGTTTCCATATGAATAAAACATTCTTTTTTTTCCTGGTGCATAAATTAAACCAGCAGCAGGTTTTTTATTTACTATTAGTCCAGCATTAATAGTAAATTCATCAAGATTATTAATATAATCATAAGTTCCATCAATAGGATCAATTAACCAGAAATCATTTAAATTTTTGATTGATTTATTATCAGAGGTTTCTTCAGATATTATTGGTATCAGAGGTGTTAGTTCTTTTATCTTATTTGTAATTATCTTATTAACCTCCATATCACCATTACTAACTGGAGTATTGTCAGACTTAATTTTTTTTGTAAGACCTTGATCTCTTAGTTCTAATGAAACTTTGCCAGCATATAAAAAAGTATCTAATAAATTTTCAACAATTTCTTGAATATTAATTTTGGTCATTTATCCTTTTGAGTTCAATATTTTCTGCATTAATTACTTTTTTTCCTACATTTTCAAAATTTACAGTGACCTTCTGTTTGATTATTGATTGTACTTGACCAATTCCCCATTCTTTATTGTTTGGATTATAAACTTTGTCACCTGGTTCAAAATCAAAAATCATTTAACTTAACTTATATTAGAAATAAGTATAAATACCATCAAATGAATAACGATTTAAATTCAATTGGATTAAATAAAAAACCTTCAGATACAACAGTTGTTGTAGCAATGTCAGGAGGAGTCGACTCGTCCACAGTTGCTGGAATGATGAAAAAAGAGGGTTATAAAGTAATTGGTATTACACTAAAGCTTTATGATGATGGAAAAGAGGTCGCTGCTTCAAAACAATGTTGCTCTGGTCAAGATATTATGGATGCCAAACGTGTAGCACAAAAATTAGATATTGATCATAAAATTTTATATTATCAAAATAAATTCAAACAGGGTGTTATAGATAATTTTGTTGATAGCTATTTAAAAGGTGAAACACCAATTCCATGTGTTCAATGTAATCAAACAGTTAAGTTTAAGGACTTATTTGAAGTTTCTAAAGATTTAAAAGCTGATGCAATGATAACTGGTCATTATGTAAAAAGTATAACTTCAGATAATGAAACAAGCATGTATAGAGCAATAGATGAGAATAGAGATCAAAGTTATTTTTTATTTAATACAACTAAAGAGCAACTAAATTATTTAAGATTTCCACTTGGCAGTTTACTAAAAAATGAAACAAGAGAGATTGCAAAAAAATTAGATTTAAATGTTGCTGATAAGCCTGATAGTCAAGATATTTGCTTTGTGCCTAATGGTGATTACGCATCTGTAATACAAAAATTTAGACCTGGATCTTTACAAAAGGGCAATATTAAAAATTTAGATGGTAAGGTTATAGGTGTTCATGATGGAATAATAAACTTTACAATCGGTCAACGTAAAGGGATAAAAGTTTCAGATAATGAGCCTCTTTATGTAATTAAAATAGATTCTGAAAAAAATGAAATTATCGTTGGACCTAGAGAAAAATTAGGTAAAAAGAATATTTCTTTAGTCAATTTGAATTTGCTCGTAGACAAATTAGAGTTTGATAATGAAATTTATGTGAAAGTTAGATCAACTGGCAAACTACTAAAAGCAAAAATTGATATTCACAATTCTAATTCAGCTGATGTAAATTTAGTTAATTCAGAAGATGGTATCTCACCTGGCCAAGCCTGTGTTTTTTATCAAAAAGATAATATTGGATTTAAAGTTTTAGGTGGTGGTTGGATTAGGAATTAGTTTTTTTCCACATTAAATGAGTTAAAAGGTAAAAGATTATAACACCTAAAAACACATTCCATTCTAATGCATGTTTTAAAAACTTAAAATTATCAAAAGGCAAAAAAGGAATAGCAATTATTGATACAATTATTAGAATAGTAATTAAAATTCTTTTTATCTTAAGATAAATTATATTTATGTAATTTTCTAAATCTTTTTTTATTTCATAAAAAAATTTAATTAAATAAGCTTGGGCTATTAATTCAAATACGATGAAAGAAAGCATCACAACCCTTCTAAACAACTTATAAATATCATATTCAAATTTTACTCCTAAAAATAAAGCATGAACGGATAATAATATTGCTGAACCAACACCAAAAAAAACTATTTTTTTTGTATTTTTGTAATCTCTATTAAAATTATTGATGATATTTTTAGTATTTAACCAATAACGAATTAAAAGATAAGATGTAATGAACATCGCAGGCTTAAAAAGCAAATACATTGGAAAGTTTCTTACTGTTCTACTTATAGAAACTCCACCATCTAAGTAAGGAAACGTAGGATCAATTGGGACTCCTGGGACTAAGAATTGATGAAAATTAGTTATGACTAAAAGACAAACATTTACTGAAATAAAAGGAATTATAAAGATCCAAACAGATATAGACCGTACTTTTTGTATGCTGGTCATATAAGAAGTAAGAATTACTTTTTCTTATTTTTCTTTCTAGCTCTTCTTTTTTTAGAGCCCATTTTTCTTCGACCTCTATGCTTCTTTGGGTAACCCATTGTTTCCTTTAGTTATAATTTAATTGAAATTATGGTCTGGATATAGCATTGTCTTTTGGAGTTATCAATTTTTTTATGACTAAATCCTTTAAGACTTTTTTAAAGCATACTGCTAAAGACTTTCATAATCAGTCTGTTAACCCGCCGGTGGTTCGAGCTTCAACTATTATATTTAAATCAATGCAACATATTAGAAAGACACAATCAAAAGCATTAAAAAATCCTACTGGTGGACATTTTGATTATGGAAGACAAGGAACATCAACAACATATATTTTACAAAAAATTTTAACAAAATTGGAGGAAAGCTATCATGTTTTTACAACACCAACTGGTTTTGGTTCTGTTTTTTTAGCTATTTTTAGCGTTGTAAGACCTGGCGATGAAATGTTAGTTGCAGATCCTGTTTATAGTCCAACGAGAATTTTAACTAAAGATTATCTTAAAGAATTTAATATCAAAACTGTTTTTTATAATCCTCATGATCTTAAAACTTTACAAAAAAGTATTACCAAAAAAACAAAATTAATTTTTGTAGAAAACCCTGGAAGTAATACTTTCGATTTTCAAGATCTTGGAAAGATATTATCTATTGCAAAAAAAAATAAAATTTATACAGCTATAGATAATACTTGGGGCACACCATATTACTTAAAACCTATAAAACTTGGTTTTGATATGTCAATTGTATCTGCAACTAAATATTACTCAGGACATTCAGATGTAATGGGAGGTAGTTTAGCTGTAAATAAAAAAGTTTTCAGTAAAGTGAAAGCTGCTGAAAAAATTACTGGCTTAAGATTAGGACCAGATGATGCTTACTTAATAACTAGAGGATTAAGAACTCTTGATGTAAGATTGGATAGACATAGAGAAAATGCAAAAAAAGTAGCGGCATTTTTGTCAAAAAATAAAAAAATAAAATTACTTTATCCTTATAAAAAAGACTCACTTAATTTTAGAATGTGGAAAAAATATTACTCTGGTGCTTCAGGTTTAATGGGGCTAAAAATAAAAGCAAAAAATATCAATTCTGTCAGAAAATTTGTAAATTCACTCAAACTTTTTGGTTATGGTTATAGTTGGGGTGGTTTTGAAAGTTTAGCTTTACATCAGGAATTTAGAGAAACTGGTCAAAGAACATTCATGAAACTAGCTAAAGATGAACATCTTGTAAGATTACATATTGGACTTGAGGATCCTAATGACTTGATTGCAGATATTAAACAAGCATTAAGACATTTAAAATGATATCAGAAAAATTTTTTCATTCTAAAACAGCAATAGTAACTTTATTTGCTGCTTGCTTTGTTGTTTTGATTTCCCTCGGGGTGAGACAAACTTTTGGTTTGTTCTTTGTAGATTTCAATGAAAGTTTGAAAATCAGTAACACTGCATTTGGCTTTGCAATAGGAGTACAAATGCTAATGTGGGGAATTACAGGTCCAATTTTTGGAGCAATAGCTGATAGATATGGTGGTCACATTGCAATAATTTCAGCATTTATATTTTATACTTTAGGTATTTACTTTTTATATACTGGTCCAAACACTGGCATTTTTTTTCAAATTCACATGGGTTTATTAATTGGGATTGGACTTGGTGGAACAGCAATAAGTATTCCAATGTCAGTAGTTGGAAAGCATTTTCCCTTATCAACTAGAACAATTGCAATGAGCTTTGTAACAGCAATAGGGTCCTTTGGTTATTTTCTTTCTCCAATTTTTACAAATTATTCTTTGAGTGAACATGGTTGGAATTATACTTTGTTTGTCTTTGCTATTTTTTTGCTTACTGGTTTAATAGCTGCTTATTTTGTAAGATCTCCCTCAGAAACTGAAAGTGTTGAGAAGTCATCTAATCAATCATTTAAAGAAGCTATAACTGAAGCTTTTAAAACTAAAAGTTATGTTTTACTTGTTTCAGGCTTTTTTGTTTGTGGTTTTCATATCACTCTAGTTGGCACCCATGTTCCCAAGTACGTTATTGATAGAGGATTAGAAAATTGGACAGCTGCAGCTATATTATCTTTAATTGGTTTATTTAATATATTTGGCTCATTGTTAAGTGGTTATCTATCAGCAAAAATGAGTAAAAAAATTATTCTAAGTGGGATTTATTTTTTAAGAGGAGTTTCTATTGTTCTTTTTATATTCACACCAGCAAGTAATATCAGTGCATTTTTATTTGGAGCAAGTTTTGGTTTTTTATGGCTTTCAACTGTGCCAGCCACCAGCGGGATAGTTGCACATTTGTTTGGTACAAAATATTTAGGTCTTTTATATGGAATTGTATTTTTAAGTCATCAAATAGGGTCTTTTTTTGGTGCATATTTAGGAGGTTTATTTCATGATTTGTATGGTTCTTATGATTATGCGTGGTATTTAGCAATTGCTTTATCAGTATTCGCAGCAATAATACACCTGCCTATTAAGGAAGAACCAGTATTGAGATTAAAAACAGAATAAATTGAGTAAGCAAAATCAATTAACAGAAATTCATCAATCAGGAAAACCTTATATTATTTATAAATCTCAAAAAGGGTTTGATCTTTATACAGATTTTTCCAAAAAAATTATTTTAAATAATAAAAACGTTAAAAGTTTTTTAGGTAAAAAAAATAAAAAAAAATCAAAAAATACTGACCTTTTTATTGGCTTCTTTGGTTATGAATTGTTAAATAATTTGATTGATATCAAACTTCCAAAACAAAAAAATTTGAATTTTCCAAAAGGTATTTTTTATAAACCTGAAAAAAGGTTAAAACTGAGTAATAATTTGAAGTATAATTTAAAAAATTTTAAATCTGGAAGTTTTAAAATAAATATAAATAGAAAAACTTATACAAATATATTTAATAGATTTAAAAAAAAGATAAAAAGTGGTGAAACTTATCAAATTAAAATTTGCACTAAATACAAAACTAAATCGAAAATTGATCCTTTGGATTTTTTTTCGAGGTTATCTAATACTAATTTAGCACCAGAAGCCTTTATGATTAAAGATACTCATTACTCAATAATTAGCTGTTCTCCTGAAAATTTGATAACAAAAAAAGGGAATGATATATCTACAAAACCAATAGCTGGGACTGTTAAAAAAACAAAATACTTAAATAAGATAAAAGCATTAAGTTATTTTAGAAAAAACCTAAAAGAAACTAAAGAACATAACATGATTGTTGATATGGAAAGAAATGATTTATCAAGAATTTGTAAGGTTGGCTCTGTAAAATTATCTAAACAGAAAATTGTTGAAGAGTATAAAGATCTTTTTCACTACGTGAGTTTAGTTAAGGGTAAATTAAAAGAAAATATCAATAATCTTGATATAATTAAAGCAATGATGCCAGGAGGTTCAGTCATTGGTTGTCCAAAGATAAATACACTTAATCTTTTAAATAATCAGGAAAAAGAAAATAGAAATATTTATACGGGTAGTTTTGGTTACATAAAATTTAATGGAGATATGAGATTTAATATAATTATACGTTCTATTCTTAATTTTAAAAATATATCTGAAATCTCAGTAGCATCAGGTGTTGTTGTTGATAGTAATGCCAATCATGAATTCAATGAAAATTTTATCAAAGCTAAAGCATTAATAGATTTATTCAAATGATTTACGTGATAGATCATAACGATTCTTTTACTCATAATGTAGTTCATCAATTTGCTTTATTTGATTCAGTTGAGTGTGATCAGTATAGTCAAATAAACGAAAAAAAACTAGAGCAAGCTTCAACAATAGTTTTTTCACCTGGACCAGGAAATCCAAAAAATTACCCAATCACATCTAAGATATATAAAAAGTTTAAGGGAAAAAAAAAGATGATAGGTATTTGTTTAGGATTTCAGCACATTCTTTTTTGTGAAGGTGCAAAAATTATTGAACAGAAAAAAATATATCATGGTTTTCAATCAAATATTAAAGTAGTCAACAAAAAATCTATGTTTAAAAAAGGAAAAATATTTAAAGTTGGTAGGTATCATTCTTTGAAATTAAAAGAACCTTTCCAATCTAATAATTTTGAGATAACTATGAGATGTTTAATTTCAAAAGTTGCGATGGCTTTTGAAAATAATAAGGAAAAAATTTATGGATTTCAATTTCATCCAGAATCTTTTTTAACTATAAATGGCAACTTACTTATTAAAAAAATCTTATCAGCTTAAAGACTTAAAACAGGTAGAATTCAATGATCTTTGGGGAGATCACGGAATTTTTACTACAATGTGGATTTTTGGAAAACCAGCTAAAATATTGTTCTTTAATAACCATTTAACAAATCTAATTTTATCGTTAAAAAAATACCAGATAAAAAAAAAATCTTTAAAAACAGATATCTTAAAAATAATAAATTTAAATTTATCTAAAAAGAAAAAATATAATCATTTACTTAGAATTGCTGTAAATAAGAAAATTATATCAATTTCTTTAAGAAAAAGAGTCAAACCAAAATCAAATTTTAATTTAAAGTTAGCAAAAATAAGAAGAGAAAAGCCTCAATTTAAAAATCTTAAATATAAAAAAATACTATCATATCTTTCAAAAATGGATAATTCTCAATCAGATATTGCTCTTGTGTTTAATAAAAAGATTTTAGAAACCGGCACTTCTAATTTATTATTTGTCAAAGATAAAAAATTTTTTACACCAAAAAAAGATTATTATGAGGGAAATACTTATAAATTTTTTAAATCAAAGATTAAAAGAATAATAAAAAAAGATATTTTATTAAAAGAAATTAAAAATTATGATGAAATTTTACTTTTAGGTTCAGGTAAAGGTGTTACATCAGTAAAATCAATAAATGAAATTAAATGGAAAAGAAAAAGTCTAAAAAAATTTAATTTTCTCTCAAAACAATATGACTTAGTCATCAAAAATTGCAATTTTTATAGATTTTAAGCAAATGAAAGACCCAAATAATCCTTGTTTATTTTGTAATAGTGAGGAAAGTGGATGTGCACATGAAAATGATCTGGCATATGCTAGCTATGACTCATATCCAGTCTCAGAATATCATTGCTTAATTATTCCTAAAAGACACATAAAAGATTATTTTGATTTATCTAATGAGGAATTGATTGCGTGTAATAAATTAATTAAAATTGTAAAAAAAGAAATTACAAATAAAGACTCATCAGTAAAAGGATTTAATTTAGGAACTAATATTGGAAAAGTTTCAGGTCAATCTATTTTACATTGTCACTTTCATTTGATTCCTAGAAGAGAAGGTGATGTTGAGAGTCCCCAGGGAGGAGTAAGATCTGTGATCCCAAAAAAACAACATTATAAAAGAGATAAATAGCCAATTATTAAAGACAAATTGACCTGAGTTTGAGGTTGAACTATTAATTCAACTATATATAAAACTTAAAACTAATTCTAATTTTAACTAAAGGCGGAAATGTTAAACAACAATCCTTTTTCTTTATTAGCTGAAACAGTATCGCCACTTACAATGCAATACTTTATCATTGCTATGGTTCTTTTAATAGCTATTGGGACGATTATTCAGATGATCCACCACAAAAATCTTACATATTTTTTTAACAATGCAAAAAAAGCAAAATTAGCAGCTACAAAAAAATTAGGTGTAGGAGAAAAAGTTTCCGTCATAGCGAAAACAACAGTAGTAGATATTGGTACAACTTCTGAATTGGGTTTTGGTAAAAGAAGACTCGCACATGTTCTTGGAATGTATGGAACAATTTTGTTTTGGGTTTCTTCTGCCATCTTAGTTTTTTGTTACACAGGTGCTGATAAACCAAATTCTCAAACTTGGTCGATCATTTGGCATGTAGGAGCAATATTAACTTGTTTAGGAGGTTATTGGTTTTGGTTTTTTTTAAGAGTCGATGTTTCAGCAGAAGCTCATCCATGGTATAGAATTATAAAAGCTGATTTATTTGTTTTAGCTTTACTGGCATGCTCAACTTTTGGCTTAGCTTGGTCATACACTCAATTTAGTGGCCAAACTGGTTTATCATATTTATTTTTGACTTTATTTATTGCCTCTAATTTAATTTTATTTGGTGGAGTGTATTGGTCTAAATTTGCTCATATGTTCTATAAACCTGGAGCTGCAATACAAAAGAATTTAGCAGAAGCTGATGGTTCAAGAGATAATCTTCCACCACCTGCTGATGCTCCTGAGCAATTTGGCCTAGGAATAAAAAGAGAAGAGCCAAAACATTATTAATATGTTAATAGGAAAAGGAGAAAATTAAAATTATGTCAACTTTTGTATACATGACAAGATGTGATGGATGTGGTCATTGCGTGGATATTTGTCCATCAGATATAATGCACATAGATGAAAATATTAGACGTGCAAAAAATATAGAACCTAATTTTTGCTGGGAATGCTACTCTTGCGTAAAGGCTTGCCCAAATCATGCTATTGATGTCAGAGGTTATGCTGACTTTGCGCCAATGGGGCATAGTGTTAGAGTTAGAAGAGAAGAAGAAAAAGGAACTATCTCTTGGAAAATTAAATTCAGAAATGGTACTGAGAAAAATTTTGTATCTCCAATTACCACAAAACCTTGGGGAAAATTTATTCCAAAACTTGCTGAGGGTGATAAGCCTAATCAAGGAGAAATAAATTCTCAAAGACTTTATACTGAACCAGAGGGACTGAATACTAATCAAGAATTGCCATCTGTTCCAAAAGAGTCTTTTAAAAAAGGTGTTTATTATTAATGGCTAAACATAAAACTCATTACGAAGAATGCGATGTACTAGTGGTTGGTGGTGGTATGGCTGGTACAGGTGCTACTTTCGAGGCAAGGCACTGGGGTAGAGACTTAAAAATTGTTTGTGTTGAAAAAGCAAACATAGATAGAAGTGGAGCTGTAGCTCAAGGTCTGTATGCAATCAATTGTTATATGGGAATGCAATGGAATGAAAACCAACCTGAAGACCATGTGCGATATGCAAGAAATGATTTAATGGGAATGGTAAGAGAAGATTTAGGATACGATATGGCTCGTCATGTGGACTCAACTGTTCACATGTTTGACGAATGGGGTCTTCCAATGATGAAAAACGAAAAAACTGGTAGATACCTTAGAGAGGGTAAGTGGCAAATTATGATTCATGGTGAGAGTTATAAGCCAATAGTTGCTGAAGCTGCAAAAAAATCTGCTGATAAAATTTATAACAGAATAATGATAACTCATTTGCTCATGGATGAGGCCCAAGAAAATAGAATTGGTGGGGCAGTTGGTTTTAATATGAGAACTGGTGATTTCCATGTCTTTAGAGCTAAAACTGTGATTGTTGCTGCTGGAGGAGCATCTCATATATTTAAACCAAGAGCAGTTGGAGAAGGAATGGGTAGAACTTGGTATGCTCCTTGGAGTAACGGCTCTGCATATGCATTACCAATTGCAGCAGGTGCAAAAATGACTCAAATGGAAAATAGAATTGTACTATGTAGATTCAAAGATGGTTATGGACCAGTTGGTGCATATTTTTTACATTTAAAAACATATACACAAAATGCTAATGGTGAAAACTATGAGAAAAAATGGTATGACCAAACTAAAGAATTAGTTGGAGAGTATATCGATCATCATCCAACACCTACTTGCTTAAGAAATCATGCATTTATACAAGAAGTGGCTGCAGGTGGAGGACCAATTCAGATGGTTACTAAAGAAGCTTTTCAAGATCCACATTTAGAAACAGTTGGATGGGAAAACTTTTTAGGAATGACAGTTGGTCAAGCTGTAGTTTGGGCATCGCAAAATATTGATCCAAAATATACAAATCCTGAGCTAACTACATCTGAGCCTTACGTTATGGGATCACATGCAACATGTTCTGGAGCTTGGGTAAGTGGACCAGAAGATTTATCACCACCAGAATACTTCTGGGGATATAATAGAATGTTAACTATAGACGGTCTTTTTGGTGCAGGTGATACCGTTGGTGGAAGTGCTCACAAATTTTCGTCGGGTTCATTTACCGAGGGAAGATTAGCTGCAAAAGCAGCTGTTAAATATATTGAAGATAAAAAAGCTGAGGGAATTAATGTATCAGACAAACAGTGCGAGAATTTTAAAATTGCTGTATACAAACCACTAGATACTTATACTATTGCTCAAAATGAAATCACAGGTGGAACGGTTTCACCAAGTTATATTTCTCCAATTCAAGGTTTACAAAGACTTCAAAAAATTATGGATGAATACGTTGGTGGAATTACATCTAATTATATGACTAACGGAAATATGTTAAAAAGAGCTTTAGAGCTTCTTGAATGGCTTCAAGAGGACCTAGAAAAAGTCGGAGCGGAAGATTATCATCAATTAATGAGAGCATGGGAATTAAAACATAGAGCTTTAACTTCTCAATGTGTAACAGAGCACACTTTATTTAGAGAGGAAACACGTTGGCCCGGGTATTACTACAGAGGTGACCACATGAAGCTTGATGATGAGAACTGGCACTGTCTAACAGTTTCAAGAAGAGACCCTAAAACAGGTAAATTCACAATGGAAAAGGTGCCTGTTTATCATATAGTTGATGAGAACGAGAAGAAAAAAGCCTCTTAATCAATTTTAAAGAATAAAAGCTATGGATCTTTTATCCAAATCTGATGATGAAATATTTGCTATAGGCAAGCCATTTTGGGAAAACTTAGTAAGATCTTCAAATCTTAAAGATTATGGGGGTTTTACAAGAGATTTTTCTACACAAATGTTATTTGGTGCTAACGAGGTAGAACTGGGTAAACAGTGGGCCAACAACGAGCTTATTACTAACCTTAATGAAACCTATGAACCTTTCGGCACATTAAGAAGGGGTGAACACATAACCGTTCTTATCAAGCAAACAAACAAGAAAATTCCTGGAGAGTTTCTAGGAAGACTGGTTTTAGGAGTTGAGGATGGAGAGATTAAGGTCTTTGGTGCAACGATCTACTAATTCAAAAAATTACTGTTCCTAGTAATTATTGTTTGACAATTTTTACCCTGGGTGTATTCAGAAATATAGATGCATCTTTCAAATATAAAAATTTTCCAAAAAATAAATAACAATAAAACGACTTTTATTAAAACAGGAATTTTTTCAGCTATAGCTGCTTGTTGGGGTGTTATCTTAGTTGGAACTTTTCTAACTTTTAAATAAATTATTATTTATAATTTTTATTTTTAATGGAAGTTTTTTTACCTATAGCTCAAGTATTCATTAATCCAATAGAAATTCTTTTATTAAGTGCCATCGTTGGAGTTCTATCAGGATTATTTGGTGTTGGTGGTGGATTTTTGATGACACCATTTTTGATTTTTATGGGAATTCCTCCAGCATATGCAGTTGCAAATGAAGCTAATAACATTTTAGCTACATCTGTCTCAGGATCAACAACTCATTATTTAAAAAATACTTTAGATTATAAAATGGGTTTAATGATTGTAATAGGTGGAGCAATAGGAACTACTTTAGGAATTTATACTTTTACTTATTTTAAAGGTATTGGAAAAATTGATACAGTTATTTCTTTAGCTTATATGTACATACTCGCGATAATTGGAACTTTAATGTTAGTGGAAAGTCTTGGTGAAATTGATAAAGCAAAAAAAAACGTTGTTGAAAGAAAAAAATTACATGTTCATTACTGGATTCATGGACTGCCTTTCAGGATGAGATTTCCAAAATCAAAATTATATGAAAGTATTTTTACACCAATTATAATTGGTTTATTTGTTGGATTTATTGCTGCAATAATGGGTATAGGTGGAGCTTTTATATTAGTGCCTGCAATGATTTATATTATTAAAATGCCAACAAGATTGGTTCCAGGTACATCTTTGTTTGTTACTATTTTTGTGAGTGTAATAGTTACTTTTTTACATTCAATTAATTATGGCTCAATAGATCTAATGTTAGTTTTATTATTAGTAGTTGGTTCAATTGTAGGTGTTCAAGTTGGACAAAAACTTGGAGAACAAATTAATAGCTCAGGATTAAAAGCTCTACTAGCAATCTTATTACTAGTAGTTGGTATAGCTATTGCTTATGACACTTTTTTTGCTAATGAAATTTCAAATCAAATTACAAAAAACCCTGACACGGAGTTGAATTTTTTTTCTAAATTTATTGAGGAATTTTCTGAGGATATGCCTTTCTTCTATGGATTATTTTCTATTATGTTTGCTGTAATTTTGGGGATTGGTGCAGCGTTTATAAGAAGATTTTTGTCTAATTTGAGAAAAAAATACTTAATTAAAGCTGCTAAATAAAAAATTTTAAATAACTTTCAATAGTAACAATACAAACTATTCCTACTGTAAGCATTCCAATAAATCCAACAACAAATGGTTTATATCCCATGCTTTTGATATCTTTTAAATTTGTAGACAAACCTATAGCCGCCATTGCCATGGTTAAAAAAATTTTAGATGATTGTTTAATAATTTCTATTGTCTCTTTCCAGTTTGAAGTTGAACTAAACATTTCATCTCCAAGATTTCTTATTATGATCATTCCAACAAAGCCCAAAACAAAATATGGAAAAATATTAAGTATAGAATAATTTTTTTCCTTTGTTTGACCTCTGTTATATAGAAATGCAAAAAGAGGAATCATTATGATTAAAAATGTATTACGAATAAGTTTTGTGACTGTTGCTATATTTAATGTTTCAGGACTGTTATATTGCTGTTCATATATAAGTCCTGCAGCAGCTACTTGAGAAGTTTCATGAATAGAAGTTCCTAAAAATAAGCCAATTAAAAGAGGCTCTCCATCAAAATAAATGTTAGCGAAATAGGGATAAATCAACATGGAAAGTATTCCAAACAAAGTAATATTTGCTATCGCGTAAGATATTTCACTTTTATTTGCTTTTATTACTGGTGCAGTGGCCATTATCGCTGTAGTTCCACAAACAGTGCTTCCTATTGAAATTAAATAAGCCATTCTAGTTGGAATTTTAAGTTTTTTTATTAAAAGTTTAATAACAACTAAAACACTTATTATGCATATAATGATTAATGGAATAGCAATTTTACCAAAGTCTAAAAACTCAAATGGTTTAAGTTGTATGCCTAGAAAAATTATTCCAAGTTTTAAAATGTACTCTCTAGTAAAATCTAATCCTTTTTGAAAACTGTCTCTTATTTTAAAAAAATTACCAAAAAACATTCCCAACAAAATTGCAATCATTGCAGTAGAAATAGGACTTTTCGCATATCCTAAAAGTTCAATACCAATTATGTTGTTGAAACCTTGCGAAATTGTATAAAGTACAAAAGCAAGAATTATACCTGGTATAATTACCAAATATTTTTTAAATATCATTTTTTAAGTGATTATTAAGCGCTTCTGTAAAGTTTTGTCATAACAAATTCTCTATGACCTAAAGCTTCAGCACAAGTTAATCTTCCATTAGCAACTTTTAAAGTAGTCTCAATAAGTTTATCTCCAGCTTGAGACATATTCATTTCTCTTGAAAGAATTTTAGAAACATCACAATCAATGTGTTCACCCATGCCTTTTACAGTTAAAGGATTCGCAGTTAATTTTACTACTGGTTCGATTGGGTTACCGACAATGTTTCCTTGACCTGTAGGGAAAAGATGAATATTAAAACCTGCTGCAGCTTGTAAAGTTACACACTCGGCTGCTGCTGAAGAAGTATCCATAAAATATAAACCTTTACCTTTTTTTGGTTCCTCTGCTGGCTCTAACACATCTACGAACTTACAGTTTCCAATTTTTTGAAAATTACCGAATGCTTTTTCCTCAATTGTAGTTAGTCCGCCTGCAATGTTACCTGCAGTTGGTTGGCTCTCTGAAAGATCATCAGTTGCTTCTTTTAAAATAAAATCATTATAAGAACTCCAAGTTTTCATAAATTTATCCGAAGCCTCTTTGGTTGCGCCTCTTGTTGCACAAACTTTTTCAGCTCCAGTTAATTCTGATGTTTCACCAAAACATAAATGAACACCTAGTGGTTCAAGTTTATCCATTAAATTTCCAACTGTTGGGTTTGCTGCTAGACCAGATGTAGTGTCAGACTCTCCACACTTTACAGAAATCCAAAGATCACTTATTGGACACTCCTCTCTTTGTTTTTCTGAAGCCCACATTACATACTCTTGTGCTTTTTTTGAAGCTTTCATAACTGTTCCAATATCTCCAGTTCGCTCAATGTGAAAACCTTCAACTGGCTTTCCAGTTTTTGCTATTCCATCAACTATTTTTTTTGTCCACTTAGGTTCAATACCAATCACAATAACAGCAGCCACATTAGGATTACTACCTGTTCCTATCATAGTTCTAAAATGTAATTCTAGATCTGCTCCAAATTGTAATCTTCCATATGAATGAGGAAGTGCAATTGTGCCTTTAATATTATTAGCTACTGCTTCTGCACATGCATTTGATATATCATCTACAGGTAAAATTATTACATGATTTCTAGTTCCAGCTCTTCCATTTTCTCTTTTAT
>CACGIZ010000002.1 GCA_902573235.1 uncultured Pelagibacteraceae bacterium
AAATATACTTCGATTTACTTGAGGCGAGAGAAAAATTAAAAAGAGATGATTTGGTATTTTATAGAATAGAACAACTTTATCCATTTCCAGCAAAAGCTTTAGCAAAAGAGCTTAAATCTTATGCAAAAAAAGCTAAATTTTACTGGTGTCAAGAAGAGCCTAAAAATATGGGTGCTTGGTTTTCAGTTAGAGATTATATCCAATGGACATTAGATAATATAAAGGCTAATAATAAAAATGTTTCTTATATTGGAAGAAGTCCAGATGCATCACCGGCTACAGGTTATGCTAAAAGACATATTTCTCAACAGCAAGAAATTATAAAAAAAGTTTTTGAATAACATATAATGAGTGAAAAAATTTTAGTGCCTGTGCTTGGAGAAAGTATCAATGAAGCTACTGTATCAAAATGGTTAAAAAAAGAAGGTGATGCAGTTGAAGCTGATGAACCAATCGTAGAATTAGAAACGGATAAAGTTAATTTAGAAGTACCCTCACCTGTCTCCGGGACTTTGACAGAAATAAATTCAAAAGATGGCTCTATAGTAGAAGTTGGTGCTTTATTAGGATCTGTATCAGAGAATGGTTCTACAATGAAAAAAGTAGAGAAAATTGAAAAAATTAAACCAACAATAGAAAAAGATAACGTAATTAAGTTAGAAACACAAAATGATGAAGAAGAAACTCAAATTTTTGAGGAGAAAATTGAAGTTGAAGATGCAGATGAAGCGCCACTAGTTCTTACAAAGGAAATAGAAGAGGAACCACTTAAAATGGAATCAAGGAGCGATCAAAGTTTGTCTCCAGCAGTTAGAAAAATAGTTGCAGAAAATAAAATTGATATTTCATCAGTTGAAGGATCTGGAAAAGACGGGAGAATTTTAAAAGGCGACTTGATAGATTTAATGGGAGTCAATCCACCTCCTTCAGAGAGAAAAATTAAGTATGGTCAAGAAGAAAAAATTAAGATGACGAGATTAAGACAAACAATTGCCAAAAGATTAAAGCAAGCCCAAGAAAATGCAGCTTTATTAACTACCTTTAATGAAGTTGACATGTCAAACATTATGGAAATGAGAAAAGAAAATCAGGAAGATTTTCAAAATAGATATGGTGTAAAATTGGGCTTTATGTCTTTTTTCGTAAAAGCTTGTGTAGTTGCTTTAAAAAATTTCCCTGCAGTCAATGCTGAAATAGAGGGAGATACGATAGTTTACAAAAATTATTACAACATAAGTTTTGCAGTTGGAACTGATAAAGGCCTTGTAGTACCTGTATTAAAAAATGCTGATGAACTATCTTTTGCAGATATTGAAAAAAATATTAAACAAATCTCCGAAAAAGCCAAAGAGGGCAAACTTACAATAGAAGATTTACAAGGAGGAACATTTACAATTAGCAATGGTGGTGTTTATGGCTCAATGTTATCTACACCGATACTTAACTTACCTCAATCAGGTGTGTTGGGTATGCACAATATTGTTGATAGGCCAATCGTTGTTGATGGTGAAATTAAAATCAGACCAGTAATGTATTTGGCATTATCTTACGATCATAGAATAATTGATGGTAAAGAATCAGTTTCATTTTTAAAGATGATTAAAGAAAATTTAGAGGATCCAAGAAGGTTGTTTTTAGATATTTAAATGGCAGAAAAATTTCAAGCAGTAGTAATTGGTGGTGGTCCAGGAGGCTATGTATGTGCAATTAGATTAGCACAGTTAGGATTAAAAACAGCGTGTATTGAGTCAAGAGGAACACTCGGAGGAACTTGTTTAAACGTTGGATGTATTCCCTCGAAAAGTTTACTTAATTTATCAGAAGAGTTTCATAAAGTTCAAAATTTATCAAATAAAGGAATTGAGATAGGGGAAGTAAAATTAAATCTATCAAAAATGATGAAAAGCAAAGATAAGGCTGTCACAATACTAACAAAAGGTGTCGAGTTCTTATTAAAAAAAAATAAGGTAACTTATTTTAAGGGCACCGGAAGTTTTAAATCAAAAAATGAAGTTTCAATCAAAGATGAAAAAAATAAAGAAACAATAATAAGTTCTGAAAAAATAATAATTGCTACAGGTTCTGTTCCAGTTTCATTACCTGGAATTGATTTTGATGAAAAAATAATTGTCTCTTCGACTGGAGCTTTAAAATTAGAAAAAGTCCCAAAAAAAATGGTTGTTGTGGGTGGAGGTTATATCGGTCTTGAAATGGGATCTGTTTGGTCAAGATTAGGTTCGGAGGTGCATGTAATTGAATTTTTGGATCATATTACACCTGGAATGGATAAAGAAATTTCTCAGGAATTTATGAAGATTTTAAAAAAACAAGGAATTAATTTTCACATGCAACATAAAGTGGAGTTAGTTAAAACAAATGGTTCTGGAGCTATAATTTCAACAAAAGATAAAGATGGAAATAAAAAAGATTTTAATACTGATATAGTTCTAGTTTCTGTAGGTAGAAAACCGAATACAAACGGTTTGAATTTAGAAAAAATAGGTGTCGAATTAGATGATAGAAAAAGAATAAAAACTAATAAAGATTTTCAAACAAACGTAAAAAACATCTATGCTATCGGCGATGTAATAGTTGGACCTATGCTTGCTCATAAAGCTGAGGATGAGGGTATTGCTGTAGCAGAAAACATTGCAGGTCAATCAGGTCATGTAAATTATAATACTATTCCAGGAGTTATTTACACAACACCTGAAGTTGCATCTATTGGGCAAACCGAAGAGCAATTAAAAGAGAAAAACATTAAATATAAAATAGGTAAGTTTTCGTTCATGGCGAATTCAAGAGCTAAAGCAATTGACGACTCTGAAGGTTTTGTAAAAATTTTAGCTGATGAAAAAACTGATAAAGTTCTAGGAGCACACTTGATAGGACCACATGCTGGAGAATTAATTGCCGAAATAGGGGTTGCTATGGAGTTTGGTGCAAGCTCAGAGGATATCGCTAGGACATGTCATGCACATCCTACTTTTTCAGAAGCTGTAAAAGAGGCAGCATTATCTGTAGATAAAAGAGCGATACACTCTTAAAAATTTTTCATATTATCTTAATATGAATTTCCCGATTCTTTTACCAAATATATTTAATCATCCTTTTACTTATGAGAGTGATTTAAAATTAGAAATTGGCGATTTCGTCGAAGTTCCATTTGGTAAATCCAAAATTGTAGGAGTTGTTTGGAACGAGTTTGAACAAAATAATGTTAAAAGTTTCAAAATTAAAAAGATAATAAGAAAACTAGAGACTCCTAAACTCAAAAAAAAAACACTTGAATTTTTAAATTGGTTTGCAGAATATAATATTGTCCCTAAAGGCATGACTTTAAAGCTTCTTTTATGTAGTGGCAAAGCTATAGAAAAAATTGATAACAAATTTTATAAAGATTTTAATTTCAAAATAAAAAATAATTTATTTAAATTAACTGAAGATCAAAAGAAAATTTTAAATGAAATAAATTTTTCAAACAATAAATTTAACGTTCATGTTTTACAAGGCACGACTGGTTCAGGTAAAACAATAGTGTATTTTGAAGCCTTAAAATCTATTTTAAAAAGAAAATATCAAGGCTTGATTATGTTGCCAGAAATTGGATTAACAAATCAATTTGAAAAAAAATTTATTGAATTTTTTGGTTTTAAACCTGCGATTTGGCATTCTGGTGTTAGTAAAAAAAATAAAGAAATAATTTGGAGCGGAATAGCTAATGGTAAAATAAAAGTAGTAATAGGTGCACGATCATCTTTATTCTTACCTTTTAAAAATCTAGGATTAATAGTAGTTGATGAAGAACATGACCAATCTTACAAGCAGGACGAGGGAATTATATATAATGCAAGAGACATGGCAATATCCAGAGGATCATTTGAAAATATTCCAGTAAATTTAATTACCGCTGTTCCTTCAATAGAAACTTATGAAAATATAAAAAAAAAAAAATATAAAGTATCAAAGCTTCAACAAAGATATCAAAATGCCTCTCTGCCAAATTATGAAATACTAAATCTAAACAATATAAAATTAGAAAAACAATCCTGGCTTTCAAAAGAAATAATTGAAAGAGTAAATTTTCATTTAGCAAAAAAGGACCAAGTATTATTTTTTTTAAACAGGAGAGGCTTTTCACCTAACGCGTTATGTAAGAAATGTTTTAATAGTTTTTCATGTCCAAATTGTTCTATAAATTTAGTCTATCACAAGAATAAGAACAACTTGTTATGTCATTATTGTGGATTTAAAAGTAATTTAAAAAGAAATTGTTCTAAAAATGGAACCTGTGATCTTATCTTTAGTGGGCCAGGTGTTGAAAGAATTTCTGAGGAAGTAAAAAAATATTTTCCATCAAAAAAAATTGAAATATTTTCAAGTGACACAATGAATAAAAAAAACTCAAAAGATAAATTAGAAAAAATAATTAATAATGAAATTCAAATTTTAGTTGGTACCCAATTAATTTCTAAAGGTTTTCATTTTCCAAATCTTAATTGTATTGTGGTAGTAGATATAGATTTATCGTCCCAAGGTCATGATTTGAGAAGTTCGGAAAAAAATTTACAATTATATCATCAGTTATCAGGAAGAGCAGGCCGAACAGGAAAACCTTCGACTGTTTATTTTCAAACTTATAATTCTAATTCAAAATTAATTTCAGATATTACAAATAAAAATCCAGAAATTTTTCTAGATACAGAAATAGAAATAAGAAGGAAAAATGACCTTCCTCCTTTTCAAAGATTTATTTCTTTAATTTTAACAGGAGAAAATGAAAGTAAACTAGAAAAAGAAGCAATAAAACTTAAAACATCATTAAAAAAAAAGATTAATGGAAAAATTTTAGGTCCGGTGAGTGCACCCATTTTTAGATTGAGAAGAAAGTATCGTGTAAGACTACTTATCAGAGGCTCCAAAACTCTAAAGTTACAGAGATCTTTAGCATTAATAATTCAAAAATATAAATTTTTGCCAGGAATAAAACTTTCAGTTGATGTTGATCCAATAAGCTTTAATTAAAGCCCAAAAAAAACAGTTTTTAGTTAACGTGTTACTTGAAGACTAAAAGGGCATATGTTAATTAAAACGTGATTTTATAATTAATCACATACATTTTTGAGGTAATAAATTGAGCAAAAACAAGGGATTTTCTGACACTTCAGCTAATAGATATTCTCTAGCTTTATTTGAGCTAGCGAGTGAATCAAATTTGCTTAATCAAGTTGAGGAAAATTCAACAAGTATTTTGAATTTAATATCAAATAATGAGGATTTTAAAAATTTTGTAAAAGATCCCACACTAAGTCGTGATGATTTACTTAAAACTATAAATAAGATATCAGAAAGTTTTAAATTAGAAAAATTATTTAAAAATTTCATAAGTTTCCTTATAACAAAAAGAAGATTTTTTTATGTTGAACAAATTCTTAAAAACTTCAAAGAAATTTGTTCAGAAAAAAGAGGTGAGTTAAAGGCCGAGATAAAATCAGCAAAAGAGTTAACTCAAGAGGAAATAAACAAAATCACAGAGGAACTATCAAATAATTTCAAATCAAAAATTAAATTAAATTATAATTATGATAAAAGTTTAATCGGAGGTTTAGTTGTACAAGTTGGAAGTACGATGATTGATACCTCTATTAAGAAAAAGTTACAACAAATAGAAACAAGAATGATAGAGGCATAATATGGAAATTAATCCTTCTGAAGTTACAAAAATCTTAAAAGAACAAATTAAAAATTTTGGTGAAAAAGCAGAAATATCTGAAGTTGGACAGGTTTTGTCAGTCGGAGATGGTATAGCTAGGATTTATGGTTTAGACAATGTTCAGGCTGGAGAAATGGTTGAATTTTCTGATGGTTCAAAAGGAATGGCTTTAAATTTAGAAAGTGAAAATGTTGGAGTAGTAATTTTTGGAGATGATAGAAATATTAAAGAAGGAGATGTTGTTAAAAGAACAGGAAGTATTGTAGATACTCCAGTTGGTAAAGAATTGTTAGGTAGAGTTGTTGATGGATTGGGCAATCCAATCGATGGCAAAGGAGCTTTAAATAAAGGTGTTAAAAAAAGCAGAGTAGAAGTAAAAGCACCTGGAATTATTCCGAGACAATCGGTAAGTGAGCCAATGCAAACAGGATTAAAATCTATTGACAGTCTAGTTCCTATTGGAAGAGGTCAAAGAGAATTAATTATTGGAGACAGACAAACTGGAAAAACAGCAGTCGCAATTGATGCAATTATAAACCAAAAAAAAATTAATGAATCTGGAGATGAAAAACAAAAACTTTATTGTATTTATGTTGCTGTCGGACAAAAAAGATCTACTGTTAGGCAAATTCAAAAAACTTTGGAAGAAGCTGGAGCGATGGAATATACAACTATTGTTGCTGCTACAGCCTCAGACTCAGCACCTCTACAATTTTTAGCTCCATACACAGGGTGTGCTATGGGAGAATATTTTAGAGACAATGGAATGCATGCGTTGATAATTTACGATGATTTATCAAAACAGGCGGTAGCTTATAGACAAATGTCATTAATATTAAGAAGACCTCCAGGTAGAGAGGCGTATCCAGGAGACGTGTTTTATCTTCATAGCAGATTACTTGAAAGAGCTGCGAAATTAAGTGACGAACATGGTGGAGGTTCTTTAACTGCATTACCAATTATCGAAACGCAAGGAGGAGATGTTTCCGCCTACATACCAACAAATGTAATATCTATTACTGATGGTCAAATTTTTTTGGAAACAGAGCTGTTTAATCAAGGTATTAGACCTGCAATCAACGTAGGATTATCTGTATCAAGAGTTGGTTCTGCTGCCCAAACTAAAGCAATGAAAAAAGTGTCAGGCTCAATGAAACTTGAATTAGCACAATACAGAGAAATGGCAGCATTTGCTCAGTTTGGATCTGACTTAGATGCTTCAACACAACAACTCTTAAATAGAGGGTCTAAATTAACGGAGCTTTTAAAGCAAAAACAATATACTCCGATGACAGTTGCAGAACAGGTAATCTCTGTGTTTTGTGGTGTTAAGGGTTATCTTGATGATATTGATTTAAAAGATATTGCAGATTTTGAAAACAAAATTATTGAAAGATGTAAGTCAGACAAATCTGAGATAATAGACTCAATTTTAAGTTCAGGTAAACTTGAGGAGAATTCAGAAAAAAGTTTAATCGAGGTGATTACGAATTTAAAAAAAAACTTTAAATCTTAAATTTATGGCTAGTTTAGACGATCTAAAAAAAAGGATTACAAGTGTAAAATCAACACAAAAAATTACTAAAGCTATGAAAATGGTTGCCGCAGCTAAACTTAAAAGAGCTCAAGAAAGTGCAGAAAAAGGAAGACCTTACTCTGAAAAAATGAATAACGTAATTTTAAATTTATCAAATGGAATATCAGACAAAGACAATGCACCGAAATTATTATCTGGTTCTGGTAAAGAACAAATTCATCTATGTGTTGTTATGACATCTGATAGAGGGTTATGTGGTGGTTTTAATGCAAATATAATTAAAAAAGCCAAAAGTCATTTTGCTAAGTTAGCAAGAGAGGGAAAAGAATTGAAAATCGTTACTGTAGGTTCTAAGGGAAATGATCAATTAAAAAGAGCTTATGGTGACAAAATTATTGAAAATATATCTTTTAAGAATTCAAAAAATGCAAATTATTTCGATGCTGATAAAGTTGGAAAAATAATTATTGAAAAATTTGAAAAAGAAGAATTTGATATTTGTACAATTTTTTATAACCAATTTAAAAATGTAATTACTCAAATACCACAAGCTCAACAGATCATTCCATTAAATACTGTTGACGATGAAAATAAATCAGATGAAACATATGAATTTGAACCAGATGAAGACGAAATTTTAAACAATTTATTACCCAAAAATATTTCAACACAAATATTTAAAGCAATGTTAGAGAATTCAGCTAGCGAACAAGGTGCAAGAATGAGTGCGATGGATAATGCTACCAGAAACGCAGGTGAAATGGTTGACAAACTTACTATTGAGTATAATAGAAGTCGTCAAGCAGCAATTACCAAAGAATTAATTGAAATTATATCAGGAGCAGAAAGTTTATAGATTATGAGCAAAGGAATAATTACACAAGTTATTGGAGCAGTAGTAGATGTAAAGTTTGAGGGTGAATTACCAGAAATCTTAACAGCCTTAGAATGTAAAAATGGAGATAACAGGTTAGTTTTAGAAGTTGCACAACATCTGGGAGAGTTGACTGCTAGAACTATTGCAATGGATGCTACTGAAGGATTAAAAAGGGGTGATGTAGTAGTAAACACAAAAGCTCCTATTAAAGTACCAGTTGGTCCAGAAACCTTAGGAAGAATTATAAATGTAGTTGGTGAACCCATTGATGAAAGAGGCGAAGTTAAAACAAAAGAAAGTTGGCCAATTCATAGACCTGCACCAGAATTTAATGATCAGTCTACTGAAACAGAAATTTTAGTAACTGGTATTAAAGTAATTGATTTACTTGCACCGTATGCAAAAGGTGGAAAAATCGGTTTGTTTGGTGGAGCAGGTGTTGGAAAAACAGTTTTAATTATGGAATTAATAAACAATGTTGCAAAAGCACATGGTGGATTTTCTGTCTTTGCTGGAGTAGGTGAGCGAACAAGGGAAGGGAATGACCTTTATCATGAAATGATGGAGTCAGGTGTAATTAAGCCTGAAGGACCTGGATCTAAAGCAGCGCTAGTTTATGGACAAATGAATGAACCTCCTGGAGCAAGAGCAAGAGTTGCACTTACAGGATTAACTGTTGCTGAATATTTTAGAGATCAAGAAGGCCAAGATGTACTCTTTTTCGTTGATAACATATTCAGATTTACTCAAGCGGGATCTGAGGTTTCAGCTTTATTAGGAAGAATACCATCAGCTGTTGGATATCAGCCAACATTAGCTACTGATATGGGAAATTTACAAGAAAGAATTACAACCACCAATAAGGGCTCAATTACATCTGTTCAAGCAATCTATGTGCCTGCTGATGATTTAACTGACCCCGCACCAGCAACTTCATTTGCTCATTTGGATGCTACTACAGTACTTTCAAGACAAATTGCTGAAATTGGTATTTACCCTGCAGTTGATCCGTTAGATTCAACTTCAAGAATTCTTGATCCAAGAATAGTTGGAGATGAACATTATAGAGTGGCGCGTGAGGTTCAGAAAATATTACAAACATATAAATCTCTTCAAGATATTATTGCTATTTTAGGTATGGATGAGTTATCAGAAGAGGATAAATTAGTAGTTGCAAGAGCTAGAAAAATTCAAAGATTTTTATCCCAACCTTTTTTCGTTGCAGAAGTTTTTACTGGTTCTCCAGGAAAACTTGTTGATTTAGAGTCAACCATAAAAGGTTTTGATGCTATTTGTAAAGGTGAGTATGATCATTTACCTGAAGCTGCTTTTTATATGGTTGGTACTATTGAGGAAGCTATAGAAAAAGCAGAAAAGATGTCAAAAGATGCAGCTGCATAATGAGTGAAGAATTTAAGATCGAAATAGTAAACCCAGAAAAATCTTTTCTATCAAAAGATGATGTTACAGAAGTAATTGTGCCAGCTTTTGAGGGAGAAATGGGTATACTAAAAGATCATATCTCTATAATTTCATTCTTAAAACCTGGGATAATAACTATTTTTTCAAAATCAGGAGAAGATAAATTTTATGTTGAAGATGGTATAGTTGAATTTAAAAGTAATAATTTATCCGTGTTAACTAGCTCGATTTTTAACTTGAAAGAAATGGAAAAAAGCAAGCTTCAAGATTTGATTAAAACTGCAGAGGAAGAATCAAATAAACTAGAAATAAGTGATCAATCTAAATATTTAGCAGATCAAAAAATTGAAGTTTTAAAGACTCTTAATTAATTATTTTTTTAATTTTTTCTTTGAGCTCTTTGTATACATGAAGTTTGAAGTCCACTACAACTTCGGTAATTTCATTTAAATCTATCCATTTCCAATCCAAAAATTCAGGATTATCAGTTTTGATATTTATATCGTTATCTTTACCCAAATATCTCATTAGAAACCATTTTTGTCTTTGACCTTTATATTTACCTTTCCAAATTATCCCTAACAAATGTTCAGGAAGTTCATACATTGTTGTGCCTTCAATTTCTTTGATAAATTCTAAGTTTTTCATTCCTGTTTCCTCTTCTAATTCCCTATAAGCTGCATCTATAGGTTTTTCTCCATCATCAACTCCTCCCTGAGGCATTTGCCAAAAATCCTTTGGGTTATCAATTCTTTTTGCTACAAAAATTTTATTTTGTTGGTTCAATACGATAATGCCAACACCATTCCGAAGAGGTAAATTTCTAAATTTTTCATCCATTAAGTAATTTAATGGCATAGTTTAATTGATTATCTGTCTCTGTTTTTATCCTAAAATCATCCGTCTCTTCATCAACTTCAATATCAGGTGACACCCCAACTTCTGAAATTGATTTACCTGATGGAAGGTAATATTTTGCAACTGTTAATCTGATTGCCCCATCATTTTTTAAAGGAATAATTGATTGTACTGAACCTTTTCCATAACTGTTTTCTCCTAATAAAATTGCTCTTTTGTGATCTTTTAAAGCACCTGCCACAATTTCTGATGCCGAAGCAGATCCATAATTAATTAGTACAACGATCGTCTTACCGTTTGTTAAATCGCCTTTCTTTGCAAACCATTTTCTATTTTCTGATGATTTTCTACTTTTAGTAGATACAATTTCACCATCATTTAAAAAAAAGTCAGAAATTTTGATAGCTTGGGAAAGCAATCCCCCAGGATTATTTCTTAAATCTAATATATATGCTTTAACATTTTTGTTTTCCTCAAATTTATTAATTTCTTTCTTGATTTGTTTTCCACTATTTTCATTAAATGAAGTTAATCTGATATATCCAATATTTTTTTCTAAAAGATCTGCTTTGACAGATTTGATTTGAATGACTTCTCTTACAATATTGAAAGTCAATGCTTTTTTCTCTCCTCTTCTTCTAATAGTTAGTTCAATTCCTGAACCCACAGGACCTCTCATTAGATCTACTGCTTCACTCAAAGATTTTCCTTGAACTTGGATATCATTTATTTTGACTATATAATCTCCAGCTTTAATACCAGCTCTTGATGCAGGTGTATCGTCTATTGGAGAAATAACTTTAACGACTCCCGACTCCATACTTACTTCAATACCGAGTCCACCAAACTCACCACTTGTTTCAGTTTGCATTTCATTAAATATTTCAGGTGACATATAAGCCGAGTAAGGATCAAGAGATTGGAGGAGACCATTAATTGCAGAGTCCATACTTTCTGATTGATTAATTTCATCTACGTATTCTTTATTAATTTTTTCAAGAACTTCTCCAAATAAATCAATTTTATTATAGATATTATTTTCAGATGATGAAACTCCTTGAAAAGAAATCAAAGAAAGTAAAATTAAAAATTTAAGTTGTTTTTTGATCATATGATTAGCTTTTCTTTTGGTATTAGTTCTGACCACATTTTTTCAAGTTCATAAAATTTTCTTTTTTCAGGATGAAAAATATGAACAATAAGATCGATTCCATCTACCAGTTTCCATTCAGTACTATCTTTACCTTCAATTTTGGACTCTCTAATACCATTATCTTTAAATTTTTCTAAAACTTGTTCTGATAAAGATTGAATATGTCTTGACGAAGTTCCGCTAGCAATAATCATATAATCTGCCATTGAACTTTTATCCTTAAGATCGATGCTGATTATATTTTGTGCTTTATTTAAATCTAAGGTGTTTATTATAATTTTTTTTAAATCTGAAATTTTATCCATTGATTACTTTAAGATTATCAAATTTTTCTTAATTGAGAAGAAGAAATGTTGACTTTTTTGAACTTTATAAACTCTAAATTTTTTTTACCCAATCTTTTAAATGCTATTGAATTTAAACATCTTTTTTTATATCCGTGACGGTCAAAAACTATTATTTTACATTTCTGTGAGATAGTTTTCCATTGATGCCATTTATGAAAGTTAATTAGATTATCAGCACCCATCAGGAAATAAATTTCATTTTTTTTCTTTTTATAAAGATAATTTACCAAATCAATTGTGCGATTTGATTTCAGTTTATTTTCATAAAATTTTATTTCAATAAAATTTATTTTTTGAATAATTTTTTTACAATAATCGACTCTTTCCTTAAGACCAGAAATGCTTTTTTTCTTAAAAGGATTTTTTTTGGTAATTGCCCATATTACTTTTTTAAGATTGAATTTTTTTACCGCTTCTTTAGATATTGATAAGTGACCTTTGTGAGGTGGATCAAATGTACCACCCAAAATTCCAATTTTATTTTTTTTTAATCTCAAATTATTTCCTTATTATACCTTTGCTAGTAATTTGATATTTATATGAAACCAATTGATTTAAACCGACAGGACCACGTGGTGGCAAAACATTTGTAGAAATCCCCACTTCTCCACCAAATCCAAATTCACCACCATCTGCAAATTGAGTTGAGGTATTATGCATTGCAATAGAACTTTTAACATTATTTAAAAATTTTTTTGCTGATTTTTTGTTTTGTGTAATTATGCAATCTGTATGCATGGTTCCATATTTATTTATATGATAAATCGCTTCATCAAGATTTTTTACTGATTTTACTGAAACTATTGGTGCTAAATATTCCTTTGACCAATCCTTAATAGAAGCTTTTTTTATTTTATTATTGTAGTTTTTTCTTATTTTATTATCACCAATAATTTTACAACCATTATTTTCCAAATTCTTTAAAATTTTATTTCCAATTTTTTTTACTATCTTTTCATGCAAAAGTATCGTCTCCGTTGCACCACAAATTGCAGTATTTCTTAATTTGGCATTAAGAATAATTTTTTTTGCGATTTTGGGATCTGCATCTTTATCAATATACGAATGACAAATGCCCTCTAAATGACCAATAGTAGGAACATTGGAAAGGTTTTGAACTTTCTTAACTAAATTTTTTCCACCACGTGGTATAATCACATCAATAAATTTATTCATACCAGTTAGTAAAAAATCCACAGCTTTTCTGTTTTTAATATTTATAAATTGAACAAAATTTTCATCTACACCATTTTTTTTTAGCGATTTCCTAAATAACTTTGAAAGAATTGAATTAGAGTAAAATGCTTCAGTACCACCTCTCAATATTACTGAATTTCCAGATTTAAAACATAATGAAGCTACATCAGATGTAACATTTGGTCTGCTTTCATAAATGACTCCTATAACACCAATAGGTATAGATATTTTTGAAATATTCAAACCACTAGGTCTTTTCCATTTTTCTAAAATTTTATTAGTTGGGTCTTTTAATTTTATAATCTTTTTTATAGCACTTGTTATAATTGAAATTTTTTTATCATCTAAAAGAAGTCTTTGAATTAGATTTTTTTTTACTTTTTTCTTGATTGCATTTTTAATATCTTTTTTATTTTCATTGATTATCAACTTTCTATTTTTATTTATAAGATAATAATAATCATTTAAGATTTTATCTTTTTTTTTGGAGCTTAATTTTTGAATAAAAGCCTTTTTCGATTTTTTTCCAATATTTATTAATAATTTTTTCATTAGATTTTTACCATATCATCTTTGTGTACTACTTCAGATTTTGAAATATAACCAAGTATTTTTTCTATCTCATTTGAATGACATCCTAAGATTTTGACTATTTCTTCAGATGAAAAAGAGCTTAAACCTCGAGCAAATTCATTACGTTTTGTATCTAAGATTTTTATATGATCACCTTTATTAAATTTTCCAGTTACCTTTTTAATTCCAGCAGCTAATAAACTTTTTCCATTTAAAAGAGCTTTTTTTGCACCATCATCTATAACTAGTTCACCTTTTGGAGAAATGGAACTTATTATCCATTTTTTTCTGGCATGCAATTTTGATATTTTTGAGACAAACAAAGTACAATTATTTTTTTTTTCTATTTGGTTAATAGGATTTAAATATAATCCATTAGCAATTATCATATTACAACCTGATAAGTTGCAAATTTTTGCTGCTTCAATTTTAGTATTCATTCCCCCTTTTCCAAATTCTGTAATACCCTTCAAGTTAATATTCTTCATTTCCTTTTCTAAATTATCAATTTTTTTTATTAATTTTGCATCTTTAAATATTTTTGGATTTTTTGTGAAAAGACCATCTACATCAGATAATAATATCAAAGTATCAGCATTAGTAATTTGAGCTACGCGAGAAGCTAATCTATCATTATCACCATACTTAATCTCTGAGGTGGCAATAGTGTCATTTTCATTTACTATTGGTATATAATCAAGTTCAAATAAATTCTCAAAAGTTCTTTTTGCATTTATTGATCTTCTTCTTTCTTCAGTATCATCCAATGTTAATAAGATTTGAGAAATATTTAGTTTGAATTTTGAAAATGTTTGTGAAAATAAATTCATCAATTCTATTTGACCAACAGATGCTATAGCTTGACTTTTGTCTAGCTTTAGACCTTTTTTTTGGTAATTCATTTTTTTACAGCCAAGAGCTATAGCACCAGAGCTAACAATGATTACTTTCTTATTTTTAGATCTTAATCTTTTAATATCCCTAGCAAAGGTTGATAACCACTTTTTTCTAATTTTTCTCTCATTGTCAACCAGTAGAGATGATCCAATTTTTACTACAATTATTTTTGAATTTTTAAGATACATAAGATATTAATTTTGCCTTAATTTTTGATAATGTTTTTTTCTTTAATGTAGACAAAGTGATTACCTCTGATTTAGTTTTTTTCGAAAAATTTTTTACAATATCTTTTACTTTTTTTTCATCAATTAAATCTGTTTTATTTAAAACGATTAATTCTTTTTTTTTTGAAAGTTTTGTGCTGTAATTTTTTAATTCAGTTTTGACTTGATCATAACTTTTTTTAATATCATTATTTGTTATATCAATCATATGTAAAAGAGATTTACATCTTTCAATATGCTTTAAAAATTGTATTCCTAGACCCGTACCCTTATGTGCTCCTTCTATTAAACCAGGTATATCTGCTATAGTAACTTCTTTGTCATCATAATTTGCAACACCGAGATTAGGATTTAAAGTAGTAAATTGATAATTTGCAATTTTAGGATTTGCATTGGTAATTGCTGCTAGCAAACTTGATTTTCCTGCATTTGGCAGTCCAATTATTCCAATATCAGCAATTGTTTTTAATTGAAGCCAAATGGTAAATTCTTCTCCAACTGTTCCTTTTGTAAATTTTCTTGGCGCTCGGTTTGTTGAACTTTTAAACCTTGTATTTCCAAGACCGCCTTTGCCCCCGGTAGCAGCTACAAATTCTTCTCCAATTTTAATAAAATCATAAATTAGTGTTTTGTTATCTTCTTCAAATACTTGTGTTCCTAAAGGAACTTTAATTATTAAATCATCTCCACTTTTTCCTGTACGATTTTGACCTGAACCATTGTCTCCCCTTTTTGCTTTGTGATGTTGTTGGTATCTAAAATCAATTAAGGTGTTAAGATTTCTTTCAGCTTTTAATATTATTGAACCACCATTTCCACCATCACCGCCGTCTGGTCCACCAAATTCAATAAATTTCTCTCTTCTAAAACTAGGAGAACCGTCACCACCGTTACCAGCTTTAATATAAATTTTTACTTGATCTAAGAATTTCATAATACAACGCTATTTTTAGTTGTACTATTAATTGGGTTTTACTGAAACAAATGTTCTATCTGATTTAGTTTTTTTAAAAACTACTTTGCCTTTAATCACTGAAAAAATAGAGTGATCTTTACCCATGCCTACATTTTCACCAGGAAATATTTTAGTTCCTCTTTGTCTCACAATAATGTTTCCAGGTATAACAGTTTCACCACCATATTTTTTTACACCAAGTCTTCTTCCGGCACTATCTCTTCCATTTCTAGATGATCCACCTGCTTTTTTAGTTGCCATATTTTACTACCAATTATTTATTTGCTTCTTTTTTAGGCTCTTCTTTTTTCGAAGGCTTTGTAATTTTTTCAGCTTCAGATAAAACTTTACCATCTTTTGAAAAAATTTTGTTAATTCTTATCATTGAATACTGCTGTCTATGTCCGTTTTTTCTTCTTGAATTTTGTCTTCTTCTTTTCTTGAAAATTAAAACAGTTCTATTTTTACTATTTTTGATCAAATTTGCCTCAACCTTTGCACCTTGAACAGTTGGAGCTCCAACTTCAATTATCTTATCATCACCGTAAGCTAATATTTCTTTGAATTCTACTTTTGCGTCAGATTTTGTATTTGGTAATCTCTCAATTTTTAGAATTTCACCAGATCTAACTTTGTATTGTTTTCCACCTGTTTGTATAACTGCGTAAGACATATAATTTTGTAAATTTAATAAACGCAATATAGTGTGAGAGATACTATAGTCAAGTTTTATAAGTTAAAAATTATCCTTTAAATCTCTCAATTTTGAAAAGCTTTCTAAATCTTTAGCTTTTAGAAATATATTACATTCTATTTCATCTGCTAAAATTGTAGGGATACTTGGTAAGTTATTCTCTCGTTGTTTTTTTATTTTTTTAATCTTTTCTATTAATTTAAGATTAGTAGAGTCGTTTGCCAAGCAAAAATTTCCATTTTGTAATGTATATTCATGTCCACAATAAATTTCAGTATCTTTAGGAAGTTCTTTGATTTTATTTAGTGAATTATACATTTGTTCGTATGTGCCCTCAAAAATTCTTCCACATCCTAAAGAAAACAATGTATCGCCAGTAAAAATTTTTTTTTCTTTAAAAAAATGAAAAGCTATATGACCTGTTGTATGACCTGGAATATGATAGATTTTTGCCTCAAAATTTTCCTCCTTCCAAATTTGATTATTTTCTACAAGTACGTCAATTTCAGGAATTCGATCTTTATCATTTTTAAAACCAACTACTTTTGAATTATATTTTTTCTTTAATTTTTGATTTCCACCAACATGGTCGTAATGATGATGAGTGTTTAAAATGTATTTCAAGTTTAATTGATTTTTTTCAATTATTTCAATAACTGGTCCAGATTCACTTGGGTCAATAATACATGCATTTTTTTTATTTCTATCAAATATTAAGTACGAGTAATTGTCATTTAAACAAGGGATTATTTTTACTTCCATGTTAACTTTCTATTAAAAAAATACCTAGATTTGAACTCAAATTTTTCATATTGAGATTAGAATTAGTAATAAATGATTGTTGGTCACTTTTGAGAGCAATAGATTTTGATAGTTTAAAATTTTTGGTTTTACTAAAATTAACAAAATCCTTTATTGTGCAAAGATGTATGTTTGCAGTATTATACCATTCATCTGGAAGTGTCTTTGTTACAGGCATTGTGCCTTTTAACAAAAGATGTAAACCAATTTTCCAATAACCAAAATTTGGTATTGTGACAATTGCTTGTTTTCCGATCCTTAAGAGTTCATTGATCACCTTTTCGGGATTAAGAAAAGCCTGCAAAGTTTGACTTAAAATTACATAGTCAAATGACTTATTTGGAAATTGTTTTAAATCATCCTCTGCATTACCTTCAATAATTGTTAATCCTTTGGCGATACAATTTTGAACTTTAGCTTTTGAAATTTCTATTCCTCTAATGTTTACTTTTTTTTCTTTGATAAGGAATTCCATTAAAATACCATCACCACAACCAACATCAAGCACTTGAGAATTTTTATTTATTAAATCTGATATAATTTTAAATTCTGGTTTCATATTTATTTCTCTAAAAATGACTTATCTAAAAAATTTTTAAGAGCTTTTAAAAAATCTGGAACATCTAACAAAAAGGAGTCGTGCCCTTTATCAGATTTAATCTCCACAAATCCCACATTTACTCCAATGGCATTTAATGCAATAACTATATCTTTATTTTCTTGTGTTGGATAAAGCCAATCTGATGTAAATGATATTATAAAAAATTTTGCTTTGGTATTTTTGAAGGCATTTGATAGGTTACCATTATTTTGTTTTACTAAATCAAAATAATCCATTGCTCTGGTAATATATAAGTAGCTGTTAGCATCAAATCGATCTACAAATACTGATCCTTGGTACCTTAAATAACTTTCGATTTGAAAGTCAGCGTCAAATCCAAATTTTAAATCATCTCTTTCTTGAAGTTTTCTTCCAAATTTTTCTTGAAGACCTTTTTTTGACAAATAAGTTATATGTGCAGCCATTCTAGCGACTGCTAAACCCTTATCTGGAATAGTATTTTTAGATGAATATTCACCATCTTGCCACTTGTGGTCAGCTGCTATTGCCTGTCTTCCAAGTTCATTGAATGCAATATTTTGTGCTGAATGACTAGAGGTGCAAGCTATAGGAACTGCAGTTTTAGTTTTATCAGGATAGTTACTCACAAATTGTAAAACTTGCATTCCACCCATTGATCCTCCAACAACTGAGAAAAGTTTTTTGATACCAAAGTGATCTAACAAATTTACTTGTGCATTTACCATATCATTAATAGTTATTACTGGAAAATCAGTACCGTATATTTTTTTAGTCTCAGGATTTTGATGACTAGGTCCAAAAGAACCCATACAACCTCCAATAACATTTGCACAAATTACAAAATATTTTTCTGTATCAATTGATTTTCCAGGACCTACCGCATAACTCCACCAACCATCTTTGTTAGTTACAGGATTAACTCCAGTAACAAACTGATCTCCCGTTAAAGCATGAAAAACTAAAATTGCATTATCTTTATCATCATTTAATGAACCATATGTTTCGTAAGCAAGAGGAAAATTATTAATCGTTTTACCACAATCTAATTTAAGTGGCTTATCAATGGTGATTGTTTTTATATTTTCTTTAACATTCATAATTTAAGCAGATTTTTGAATTGTGAGAAAAAAAACTTATTTAGCGGTTTTTTTAAAGCGCTCGCAATTCAGTTAAATCAGCGCAGAATTTTTGTACAAGATGTTATTTAGTATGTCAAATTTAAAAAATTTATTCACTAATACTATATAAAAAATTGTTATTTTAATTATAAAGAGCTTAAAATTTAAAAAATGACAGCTATAAGATTTAAAAAATTCAATGTTGATACTTACAAACCCGGAAGGTCTAGTATCAGAAATATAAAGAAAGTTGTAAAACTCTCAGCAAACGAATCTGCTTTGGGAGTAAGCTCTAAGGTTAAGAAAATTATATCTAAAAAGAATTTGAGCTTTTTTAGATATCCAGATCCAAAATCAAAAAAATTAAGAATAGAAATATCTAAAAAATTCAAGTGTGATATGGAAAGGATTATTTGTGGGTCAGGATCTGATGAGGTAATTCAGATGCTTTGTCAATTATTTCTTAAGCCCAAAGATGAAGTAATCGTTCCTCAATTTAGTTTTTTGATGTACAGAATTTATGCAAAAATTGTTGGTGCGAATGTTATATTTGCCAAAGAAAAAAAATTTAAAATTTCAGTAACAGAAATAATCAAAAAAGTAACAAAAAAAACTAAGATAGTTTTTATAGCAAATCCAAATAATCCAACTGGTACTTTTTTAACTAAAAATGAACTTATTGAATTAAGAAAAAAATTAAAAAAAAATGTCTTGCTAGTAATTGATGATGCTTATTTTGAATATATGAAAAACTTAAATTACGTGTCCGGTTTAGATTTATTCAGGAATAGAGAAAATGTTTTTATATTAAGAACATTCTCAAAAATTTACGGCTTATCATCATTAAGAATTGGATGGGGATACGGGGCTAAAAAAATTATTGATGCTTTAAATATTATTAAGCCACCATTTAATGTAAATGAAGTAGCCCAAAAAGCTGCTGTAGAATCTCTTAAAGATGATAAATTTATATTACGTTCTGTTAAACATAATAATTTTTACGCGAGAAAATTAAAATTTTTTTTACAAAAATATGGTATTACATCTAATGAGGTTTCTGCTAATTTTTTACTATTAAATTTTGAAAAATGTAAATTTAACGCTAAGAATTTTAATAATAAATTAAAAAGCAAAGGTATTATTTTGAGATCTACAGAAGAGGGTTACAAAATTAAAAACATGTTACGATTATCAATTGGATCAGCAAAAGATAATTCAAGATTTATGACTGTAGTAAAAAGTATATTTAATAAATGAAAAATATATTATTAATTGGATGTGGTCTATTAGGATCTTCTTTATTAAGAAGAATTCATAAAAAAAAAATTGCTAATAAGATTTTTGTTTATGAAAAATCAAAAAAGAATATATCGAAAATTAAAAGTTTAAAATTACCAGGAACTTTAGTTAAAGAATTAAATGATGTAGTTTCAAAATCACAATTAATTATTTTTTGCACTCCTATGAGTGAATACAAAAAATTGATACTCAAAATTAATAAAAATCTTTCTCCAAGACATATCATTACTGATATTGGATCTTCAAAATTAGAATCTAAGTTGGTAATAAAAAATAGTTTAAAAAAAAATATTTCTTGGACTTCAAGCCATCCAATTGCTGGTTCCGAAGTTAGCGGACCTGAAAATGGTAAGCACAATTTATTTGAGAATAAGTGGTGTGTTTTGATTAAAGACAAAAAAACTAATTTGAAACATTTAAATTTTTTGAACTCTTTTTGGAAAAAAATGGGTTCTAAAGTTGTTATAATGAAATCTGAAAAACATGATAAAATTTTTTCTATCACTAGTCATTTACCTCACTTAATTGCATATAATTTAGTAAAATCTGCTCAGGATTTTGAAAAAAAACAAAAGTATAATTTAATTAAATATAGTGCAGGTGGTTTGAGAGATTTTTCTAGGATTGCAGCCTCAAACGAGATTATGTGGAGAGATATTTTCTTTAATAATAAAAATAATATTTCTAAAGCTATTGATTTATTTATAAAAAATTTAAATGAATTTAAAAAAGATATTAATTCTAAGAACAATAAGTCTATTATAAAAAAACTTATTCAAACTAAAAAAGTAAGATCAAAAATCATTAAATTGAAACAAGATATTGATAAGCCAGACTTTGGAAGAAATTAATATTTTATTTTAGATATTTTTTTTACTTTTAGCTTTGCAGTTTTTTGAATTCTATTAATTGTTTCTATAATTGGCATAATAATTACTTTTTTTTCTGGACCATAAGCATGAATAAGTTGTTTAGAATTTAAGCACATAGCAACATGACCTTTCCAAAAAATAATATCTCCTTTTTTGAATTTTTTATTTTTTGAATTTTTTTTTGTGTATTTGATCTGGTCTTTAGTATCTCTTGGATAAAATAAATTATTATAACAAAAAAAAATTTGCAATAGAGCTGAGCAATCAATACCCTTAAATGTTTTTCCACCCCAAACATATTTCACGTTTATAAATTTTTTGAATATTTTTACAAAATTTTTTTCCTTATGATTTAATTTTTTAATATCTTCTTTTTTAATCCATTTATTTTTTTCAATTTTTACATAATTTCTATTTTGTTCAAGTACAGATAATTTAGATGCAAGTGGAAGCCAACTGTTTGTTCCAATCCCAGGTTTTTTAAAAATCTTTGCTTTTAATGAGCTCACTTTATAATTAGGTTTAAATTTTTCCGAATATTTTGAATTTTTTATAAAGCCCTTATAGTTATCAAATAAAGTTTTAATTTTTATCCAACTTTTATTTTTTGTTAAAATTTTGAATTTTTCACCATAAATTATTTGAGAAGTAACTTCAGATTTCTTTGAAGGTTTTTTGTAAATATAAGAATGATTATTTATAAAGTAAAAATTATTTTGCACCAATTTTAATTTTATTTTTTATTAGCCATAAACAAACCAAAGAAGGTATTACCATAATAGTTGTTAAAACAAAAAATGTACCCCAATCTCCATTTAGCCAATCAACTAAAGCACCTGAGGAAGAAGCTAAAGTAGTTCTTCCAGCAGTACCAATAGAGGCAAGTAATGCATATTGTGTTGCAGTGTAAGTTCTATCAACCAAAAGTGAAATAAATGCAACAAACGCCACTGTTGCAAATGCAGCTGTTATATCATCAGCGATAACAGCAATTGCAAATAAAATCTCAGATTTTCCTGTCCATGCTAAAACTGCAAATAAAAGATTTGTTAAAGCCATTAATCCTCCAGCAAAGAACATTGTTTTTATTGTTCCAGCTCTCATCGCCATCACACCACCTAATAGAGTAAATACAACAGTTGTTATCCAACCTAATCCTTTTGAATAAATTGCTATTTGTCCTTTGGAAAATCCTATTTCTTTATAGAATACAATTGACATCCTTCCCATGAAAGCTTCACCTATTTTAAATAAAAAAACAAAACCTAAAATTCCTGCTGCAATTGCAAAGCCATTCTTTTTAAAAAAACTAATAACAGGCCCACCTATAGTTCCGGTAATATAAGCAATAAAGTTTGTGATAGCGTTACTTGATCCAAGTTTTCCCTCAATTAGTTTATCAGTCTCTCTTTGCTTTGATTGTCTATCTGTTTCAATTGGCTCATGAACGAACATTAATCCGATATTCATTAAAATAATTAAGATACCCAAAACTAAAAAAGTAGCTTGCCAATAATCTGCAATACCAAGATTTTCAAAAAACTCAGCTGTAAATAAAGCTACAACTCCTCCTAATTTATAACCTGTCCACCAACCCACAACAGCCATAGCTGCACCTGCTGCCATTGATTTTCCCTCGTTCTCCTGTATTTGTTCAATTCTTAAAGCGTCTACAGTTATGTCTTGAGTAGCTGAGGCTATCGCAATTATTAATCCTACTGATATTAGAAGAGCCAAGTTTTGTGTAGGATTTATTAAACTCCAAATTATCAAACTTAATAAAATTATTATTTGCATTAAAACTATCCATCCTCTTCTATGACCTAGTTTTTTTGTTAAAATGGGTATTTGAATTCTATCTATTATAGGCGCCCATAGATAATTAAATGCATAAACACCAAAAATTAAACCTGCCCAACCAATCGTTGATCTGCTAAGACCTTCCTCTTTAAGCCAAAGACTTAAACTACTTGCAATTAGAACCCATGGAAATCCACTGATGGAGCCTAAAAGCAATATTCTTAACATTCGAATATCTTTGTAAACCGATAAGGACTCAAGCCAGGAAGATTTTTTAATTTCTGACATAATTAATTTCTCCAAAAAGAAGGTAAGAATAACACTAGTATAGCGAATAGCTCAAGTCTACCTAAAATCATACCTAAAGATAATATCCATTTTGATATATCTGGGAGTGAAGAAAAATTTCCATTAGGTCCAATAATTGATCCTAATCCCGGCCCAACATTTGAAATAGATGTAGCTGCTCCAGATATAGCAGTAATGAAATCAAGACCTGATAGAGAGAGTAATGCAGTAATTGTGAAAAAAATAACTAAATATAGATAAATAAAAGAAATTATTGATGAAATAAATTTGTTATCAACTGGATTTTGATCATATTTTAAAACAAAAATTCCTTTCGGATAAATAATTTTTTTTAGTTGATTTACAATAAAAGAATAAAGAATTTGAATTCTAAAAATTTTAATACCACATGTTGTTGATCCAGCACATCCACCTATAAACATTAAAGCTAAAAATAATATTATTGGAAAACTGCCCCAATTATCGTATTGGGCATTAACATAGCCTGTTCCAGTTAAAATTGAAATTACATTAAAAAAAATTGATCTTAAATTAATTTGATTTGGATTAACAAATGATAGATAAATTGAAAGTATAATTATACTAAAAATTATAATCTTTATAAAAGTTTTAATCTGAACATCAGAAATTAATATTTTATTATTTCCGCTTAAGAATTTTATATAAGCTATAAATGGTAAACTTCCTAGAATTATGAATATCATAGCTGAAATCTCAATAGAGATACTATTAAAAAAACCAATAGAGTCGTTGTAATTTGAAAATCCACCGGTTGCTATTGTTGTCATAGAGTGGGTTAAACTATCAAAAATATTCATACCAAGAATTTTATAAGAAAGGGCGCATAGTGCAGTTAGACCTGAATAGATATAAATTAATCGAAGTGCAATTTCTTTGGATTTAGGTAAAATTTTTTCTGACGAGTCACTATTAGAAATTTGAAATAATTGCATACCACCGACGTTCATTATTGGCATTAGGGTAATAGCCATTACAATAACACCTATACCACCTAACCATTGCAGAATTGCTCTCCAAAATAAAATTCCTTTTGGAATACTTTCAAGATTTGGAATAATAGTTGAGCCAGTTGTTGTAATCCCTGACATACTTTCAAAAAAAGCATTGGTGAATGAGAATTCAACATTTGAAAAAACAAAAGGCAAAGATCCAAACAAAGCAATACTTAGCCAAGATAATGCAGTTAATAAAAATGCTTGTTGTAAATTTAACCTTTTATCATGATCTAAATTTGATAAAAAAAATAATGTACCAAATATGATTGTTACAATTGACGACCCAAAAAAAGATGAGTCTAATTGATTATAAACAAATTGTACAATCACGGGGATTAACATGAAAATCCCTAGGATTATTTGTAAAATTCCTAGTGTAAAAAAAACAGTTTTATAATTTGTCATTTTGAAAGGACATTATTTTATGGTAAATAAATTTCAACTCTATAAGAATTAACTAAATCATTAATTTAAGATTTTTTTAGATTATTCATGATTAAAAAAGAAAATTTTGAAAAAACAAGTGCATGGCCCTTTGTTGAGGCTAAAAAAATGCTTCGTGAAAGAAAATCTATAATTGAAAAAAAAGGAAAAATTACACTTCAAACAGGCTATGGTCCAAGTGGTCTACCACATATTGGCACTTTTGGAGAGGTAGCGAGAACTTCAATGATGGTTAATGCCCTTAAAAAATTAACAGAGATTCCTACTGAAATTATAACTTTCTCAGATGATATGGATGGTTTGAGAAAAATACCTGATAATGTACCTCAAAAAGAACTTCTTGAAAAAAATTTGCACAAACCTTTAACACAAGTCCCAGATCCGTTTAAAAAATATAATAGTTTTGGTGAACACAATAATGAAATGTTAAAAAATTTTTTAGATAATTTTAATTTTGATTATAACTTTAAAAGTTCAACCCTACTTTATAAATCTGGTTTTTTTAATTCTTCTCTTCAAATTATATTGGAAAATTATGAGGGTATAATGAATATAATACTTCCAACCTTAGGTAAAGATCGTCAAAAAACATATAGTCCATTTCTTCCAATATGTCCTGATACTGGTCACGTACTAGAAATTCCTGTTAAAAGTATAGAAAAAGAAAAATCCAAAATTATTTTTAATAATAATGGAAAAGATCTGGAAATTAGCATTTTAGATGGAAACTGTAAATTACAGTGGAAAGTTGATTGGGCTATGCGTTGGTACGCTCTTGATGTTGATTTTGAAATGTATGGTAAAGATTTAATTGAAAGCGCAATACTATCAACAAAAATAATTAAATTAATCGGGAAAACAAACCCATCAGGTTTTGCTTATGAATTATTCTTAGATGAAAAAGGAGAAAAAATTTCAAAATCTAAAGGAAATGGAATAACAATCGATCAGTGGTTAGAATACGCGTCACCAGAGAGTTTGTCATTGTACATGTATCAAAATCCCAGAAGGGCAAAGAAATTATATAAGGATATAGTTCCTAAAACAGTTGATGATTATTTAGATTTTTTAGAAAAAGCAAAGTCTCAAAATGAATTACAATTATTAATGAACCCAGTTTGGCATGTTCATAATAGTAAAGTGCCAAATGAAAAAATGATTATGTCATTTTCAATGCTCCTTAATCTTGTAGAAACTAGTAATGCAAACAGCAAAGAGCTTTTATGGAAATTTGTTAAAAAATACAAATCTAATATTTCTGAAAAAGATCATCCCATTTTTGATAAATTAGTTGGGTATGCGATTAATTACTTTAATGATGTAATTAAGATTAAAAAAAAATATAAAAAGCCAAATAATGAAGAAAAATTTGCTTTAGAGGCATTGGTTAAAGCATTAGAAAAATGTAATGACACAATGAAACCAGAGGATATTCAAACTTTGATATATTCAACTGGAAAAGAAAACGGTTATTCTGAAAACCTGAGAGATTGGTTTAAATTAATTTATGAAGTTGTATTTGGTGATGAAAATGGTCCGCGAATGGGTTTTTTTATAAGTTTTTTTGGTGTTAAAGAAACAAAAGATCTTATAATAAATAAAATTAAATAATGTTTTCTAATATAAGATCCTTAATTTTTAAAATAGATCCAGAGACTGCACATGGTTTAGCAATTAAGTCTCTCAAGTTGAATTTTGTTCCAAATATTATTCAAGAGGAAAAAAATAATCCATTATTTAAAACAAAATTATTTAATAAGGATATAGATAACCCAATAGGTATGGCAGCTGGTTTTGATAAAAATGCTGAGGTCTATAATTCTTTATTTAAATTAGGATTTGGTTTTGTTGAAGTTGGAACTATTACACCTCTTAAACAATATGGAAACCCAAAACCAAGAGTTTTTAGATTAGTTGAGGATGAAGCTTTAATCAATAGACTTGGTTTTAATAATCAAGGTGCAAAAAATATTTCAGATAGAATTAAGAAAAATAGACCAACAGGTTTACTTGGAATAAATATTGGGCCTAATAAGGATACAAAAGAACGAGAAAAAGATTATATAGAGTGTTTAAAAACTTTTCATAATAGTAGCGATTATATTACTATAAATATTTCTTCACCAAATACTGAAGATCTTAGAGATTTTCACAATCAAAATAAGTTGAATGATTTATTAGGAATTATAGATAAAGAAAAAAAAAATTTAAGGTCTCAGACTCCAATTGTAGTGAAAGTATCACCTGATATTGATGATAAAGAAATAAAAAAAATTTCTGAAGTTCTTTTGAGTAATAATGTTGCAGCAGTTATAGTTTCTAATACATCAGACTCAACAAGAGATGATTTAAAAAATACTCAAAGTTATCAAAAAGGAGGTTTATCAGGCAAACCTATTGAGCTTAAATCTACCAAACTGATAGGTAAGTTTTATAATATTCTTAATGGAAGAATAAAGATAATTGGAGTAGGTGGGGTAGACTCTGGAAAAAGTGCGTATGAAAAATTTTTAGCTGGTGCAAATTATGTTCAACTCTATACTGGTATGGTTTTTAGAGGTCCAAATATTGTTAACTTGATTAAAAAAGAGCTTAAAGAATTATTGTTGGTAGATGGTGTAAAAAATTATAGTGAAATTGTAGGAAAAACAAAATAACCTAAATCTAATAAACTTGACGCAATCAATATCTAACTTTATATAGACGATCATATAATGACAAAAAAATGCGAACTTACTGGAAAAAATCCAATGAAAGGTCATAATGTTAGTCATGCTAACAACAAAACTAAAAGGCGATTTTTACCAAATTTAAAAAAAGTAAAATTTACAAGTGAAATTTTAAAAAGAAGCTTGAAGTTAACTGTAAGTAACGCAGGAGTAAGGTCAGTCGATAAAAAAGGTAGTTTTGATGAATTTTTAAAAACAGTTAAAAATAAAAATTTATCCCCTCGTTTAAAAAAACTAAAAAAAAATCTACTGATAAAGTCTCCTTATCAAAAAAAAACAGTTCAGTCTAAATCTGTATAATGAAAAGATCATTTTTTCTTCTGTCACTTTTGATGGGAGCAGTTGTATTATCTTCTAATTATCTTGTTCAATTTCCTGTAAATTATTATGGGTTAAATCAAATATTGACTTATGGTGCATTTAGTTATCCAGTAGCTTTTTTAATCACAGATTTAGCCAATAGATCTTACGGCAAAATAGTAGCAAGAAAAATTGTATATTTTGGTTTTTTCCTAGGCATAGGTTTCACTGTTTTATTTTCCACTAATTTTGCAGATTTAATTTCAATTAGAATTGCTATTGGATCTGGAGTTGCATTTTTAACTGCCCAACTTCTCGATGTTCAAATATTTGATAATTTAAGAAAAAAAAAATGGTTTGTTGCTCCACTTACTTCTTCACTGTTTGGATCAACAGTCGATACTTTTTTATTTTTTTCAATTTCTTTTTACGAAACTGGGATACCATGGTTTACCTTGGCGTTAGGAGATTTAACAGTAAAGATAATTGTAGCATTAATTATGCTTATTCCATTTAGAATGTTATTAAAAACATTTAAACCAATTTGATTTAATATAAATATTTATAAGCCAATATTTTATAAGCTAACTTTGCAACTAAAAAATTATATGAGTTGAAACCTTTTATTGGAGATAGTTCATTTATATCAGCACCAACAATATTTGAATTTTTGGCAGCTATTTTTATAATTTTTAAAGTCTCATCCCATAATAAACCTCCTGGTTCGGGAGTTCCTGTTGCCGGCATAATACTTGAATCCAAACCATCAACATCAAATGTTAAATAAACGGTTTTATTTTTTATAAGTTTTTTGAATTTATTTAAATTCCAATTAGATTTATCTTTAGCCCAAAAAATATTAATTCTAGATTTATTTTTTTTTAAAAAAGGTATTTCACTTTGAGAAATATTTCTTATTCCAAAAGAGATAATAGACACGTTTTTGTAGTCCAAACATCGTCTAATAGCAGATGCATGTGAAAATTTTTCTCCATTATAGCTATCTCTTAAATCAGCGTGAGCATCAAAATGTAAGAGACAAATATTTTTGTATTTTTTTACAAAAGGTAAAATACATCCAGGAGTTATTGAATGTTCTCCACCAAATGTCATTGGAAAAAGTTTTTTATCTATAATTAACTTATTGATATTTGCCATTTTTTCGAGTGCTTTATTGATATTTTTATCAATTTTAAAAGGTTTTAATGTTTTAATTCCAATTTTTTTATAAGGTTCACAATTTAATTCCTCATCATAAAGCTCTACTTGATGTGAAGCTTTAATTATTTCTTTCGGACCATTTCTAGTGCCTCCACCGTAACTTACAGTTTTTTCCAAACCAAAAGGAATAATTACAACCTTTTCTTTGAAATTAAATTTATTATCAATTCCAAGGAAACCATTTTTATTTGATAGATATTGCAATTTTTTATCCAAAAATTTTTGAAAAGTTTTTTCTACTTCTGTTTTTCCATTCACCTTTATGGTATGCATCACTTATAATTAAAGGTAATACACTTGTAGCTTCAGCATAGACCATTTGTTCTTTAGTCACATCTACTTTACCCCATGAACTAGCCTCTTTTAAAGTTGAGCTACTACACGCACCATCTCGAGAGTCTGCTACTGTGATTTGTATAGCATACTTATGCATATCCACCTCTTTACCTAATAGCTCAGCACATATTACAGTATCTTGAATAAAATTTTTTGGGACACCACCACCTATCATAAATAAACCTGAACCTTTTGATTTAATTTTTATTTCAGTTAATTCTCTAAATTCTTTAATTGAGTCTATTGTTAAATGATTATCTGGATTTTTTTCTTGATGTATCACCAGACCAAATCCCGCACTAGAATCCGTAAAAGCAGGACAAAATATTGGAACATTATTGTCATACGCTGTTTCAATTAAAGAGTCTTTTTTTTTAGAATTTTCTTTAAGATACTTTCCTATTTCATGAATAAATTCTCTTGAAGTATAGCTTTTTGGCTCTAATTTGTCTGCTATTTCACATATTTTTTTATCACATATTTGCAACTCATCTTCGTCAATATAGGTATCGTATATTCTGTCTATATAATTTTTTCTTAATTCTTTATCATCTTGAAATTGAGAGCCTTGATAATGCTTAAATCCTAATGCCTCAAAAAAATCCATATCAATAATAGATGCTCCAGTTGCAACAATTGCATCTACCATATTATATTTAACCATATCTTTATAAATGTTCATACAGCCTGCAGCAGAAGTAGAACCTGCCAATGTTAAAAAAATTGTACAATCTTTATCTTTCAGCATATCATTATAAATATTTGCAGCGTTAGCAGTTTCTCTTGAAACAAATGACATTTTCTCCATTGATGAAATAATTTTTCTAGAGTCAAATGATGTTATATCAATATGTTCAACTGGATTTTTTAAGAAATCTTTCTTGCTGTTATGACCTAAGTTTTTTTTTTCAGACATTAAGCAACCAAAGTAGCTTTATTAATGTCTTTGTCATAAAGTGTCATTATAGGTTTGTCTTCGACTTCATAAATTTCATTAGAAAAGAAACCATTAAATTCAGTTCTAAAAGTCAAACCGTAAGCTCCTAGCTGTCCAAGTTCTATGTAATCATTTTCTTTAATATTATTTGGAAGAAGAAATGGACCTCTCATATAATCCATACTATCACAAGTTGGACCATAAAAATCAAATGCAGTTAATTTTTTAGATATAATCTTATTTGAGCTATCTTTAATCATTTTAGATGGAAATACTATATTAGGAGTTCCTGCATCAAAAAGGGTTCCATAAGTTCCATCATTAATATAAAGTTTTTGTTTTTTTCGTAAATTGACTCTTACTATCGTGGATCCACTCTCAGCTACTAGAGCTCTTCCTGGTTCACATATAATCTCTGGTAAATTACTTAATTTTAAGTTTTCTAAACTCTTTTTTATTTCATCAAAATAATTATCTAATGATTGAGGAATTAGATCAGGATATATAGTTGGAAAGCCACCTCCTACATTTATGTAGTTAGGAGTTATTTTTGTCTTTTTAATAATATTTCCTATTTCAGTTATACCCTTGGCATAAGAAATAGGGTGCATGCATTGTGATCCAACGTGAAAACTTAAACCGATTTTATTTGAGTGTTGTTTTACTAGTCTTAAAAGTCCAGCAGCTTCAGAATTTAGTGCACCAAATTTTTTAGATAAATCAATTTCAGCATGTTCATTTGAAACTGCTACTCTCACGAATAATTCAAGATCTTTAGCCTTACCTGTGCTTTCAATAATCTTTATTAGTTCATCTTTTGTATCTAATGCAAAAGTTTTAATTCCATATTTGAAATAAGCTTCGCTAATACTCTCTCTACTTTTAACAGTATGCATAAAAGAACATTTTGCTGATTGACTAAATTTTCTAACAGACTTTATTTCCTCTATCGAAGCAACGTCAAATTGTTCAATACCACTTTTTATTAGGGTTTTTATTACTTCTGAATTTGGGTTTGTTTTTACCGCAAATAAGATTTTTCCTGGAAACTTTTTTTGAAAGTAACTGGATGCAGAAAGAATAGAATTCTTTCTAATGCAGTAAACCGGTTTATCAGGTTTCAGTTGAGTTACTAGCTCTTCAACTGACTTAAATTTTTGCATCTTAAATGCCCCCCAAAAAAATTTAACAAAAAAAGTCTTTAAATTTTAAAAACTTTAGTAATTGCAGCAATTAATTCAATATATATTTAATGTAAAGTAAATAATGACCTATTGAATTGTGGAAAAAAATGACCACATTGTGAGTATGAAAAATGAGCCTATATTACAAAATTTGAGCGATTTTGATAATAAATCCTTATTAATAGTGGATGATGACAACCCTTTTAGAGAAAGGTTGGCAAGAGCAATGGAAAAGAAAGGATTTGAAGTTATTCAAGCTGAGGGTGTGCAAAAAGGAATAGACTCAGTAAAAGCAAAAAAACCAGGATTCGCTGTGGTAGATCTAAGATTAAATGATGGAAATGGTTTAGAGGTTGTAAAAGAAATACAATCTTCAAATTCTAAAAGTAGGATTATAATGTTAACTGGATATGGAAATATTCCTACCGCTGTTGCCGCAATTAAAGAGGGTGCTATTGACTATTTAGCTAAACCTGCAGATGCTGATGATGTCGAAAAAGCTTTGTTGGCAGATCCATCAAAAAAAGCTGCTCCTCCTGAAAATCCTATGTCTGCAGATAGAGTAAAATGGGAACACATTCACAGAGTTTTTGAACTTTGCAACCGAAATGTTTCTGAAACTGCAAGAAGACTTAAAATGCATAGAAGAACTTTACAAAGAATTCTTTCTAAAAGATCTCCTAAATAAATTTTCTTAAAATCAATATTTTTTTTGCAACAACTGTAAGTAATGTGATTTTAAAAATTTCAGCTATTAAAAAAGGCATAACTCCTAATTCAAAAATCGGCTTATCCCAACCGATTAACGCTCCAAGCCATAAAATACCTAAAATATAAATAGTAGATACTGATAAGATTAATTTTAAAAAAATTACCAAATAGTTGTCATTATTTTTTATAAAAGAGGCAAAGAAACAAGCAAAAAGAAATCCAATCAGGTAACCCATTGTAGGTCCAGTGAAGTAGGCTAATCCAATCCCTCTCTCTGGTGAATTAGAAAATACAGGTAGTCCTAAAATACCCTCTAATAAATATAATCCAATTGTTGCCAGTGCTACCTTATATCCTAGGCTTATACCAAGAAAAAGGACAACAAAAGTTTGCATAGTCATTGGCACAGGATAAAAAGGAATTTTTATTTTTGCTGAAATAGTAAGAATTAAAGATCCTAGAAAAATTACTATTAGAGACTTTATAATTTTTGAATGTGAATTTTGCTTTATAAGTTCCATAAAAAATAATACTCTTATTTTAATCTATAATCTATACTAACTTATAATGGATAAAATTCAAAAAAAAGATCATTTTTATTTAATTGATGGTTCAGGTTATATATTTCGAGCTTATTACGCATTGCCTCCTTTGTCTCGAAAAAGTGATGGATTACCAACTGGTGCTGTAAGTGGATTTTGTAGTATGCTGTTTAAACTTTTAGAAGATTCTAAATCTAATCAAAATTTACAAAAACCAACTCATTTTGCTGTTATATTCGACTCAGCTAGAAAAACATTTAGGAATGAAATTTATAACGATTATAAAGCCAACAGAGCAGAAGCACCTGATGATTTAGCTCCACAGTTTGAATATATACGAAGATCTGTATTAGCATTTAATTTACCATCTGTAGAACTCCTGAATTATGAAGCAGATGACCTTATAGCTACATATGCTGAAAAAATTTTAAAAAAAGGAGCAAAAGTCACAATAGTTTCTTCTGATAAAGATTTAATGCAATTATATAAAAAAAACGTCCGTATTTACGATCCTATGAAAAATAAATTTATTTCAGAAGACGATGTTCTTAAAAAATTTGGCGTGAGCTCTAATAAAGTCATTGATGTACAAGCTTTAGCAGGAGATAGTAGTGATAATGTTCCAGGCGTCCCTGGCATAGGTGTAAAAACAGCAGCAGAATTAATTAATAAATATGGAAATTTAGAAAAACTTTTACAATCTGCTCATGAAATTAAACAAAATAAAAGAAGAGAAACACTTATTGAAAATAAGGAAAAAGCTTTAATTAGTAAAAAATTAGTTACTCTTAAAAATGATGCACCAGTTGATAGAAGTTTAGAGGAATTCAAATTAAAAGATATAGATAAGGATAAACTTTATGAATTTTTAAGAGAAATGGAATTTAATAGATTATTAAGTTCCGCAATATCGGCCTATGGCGAACCAAATCTTAGCAATATTAAGAAAGAAGAAAAATCTCTAAATCAAAAACCAATTGAAAAAAAAAATTATTTTTTGATTTTAAAGCTTGAACAGATAGATGAATGGATCAAAGAAGCAGAAGAAACTGGTGAAGTTGCTGTTGATACAGAAACTACTTCATTAGATCCACATCAGGCAGATTTAGTTGGTATTTCTTTAAGTCCAAAAATTGGGAAAGCTTGTTACATTCCTGTAGGACATAAATCAAAAAAATGTTTAGACAAAAAATTAGTTTTAAAAAAATTAAAACCTTTATTGGAAGATCCAAGTATAAAAAAGATAGGTCAGAATATTAAATTTGATTTTATTTTGTTATTTAAACATGGAGTAAATTTGAATTCTATGGAAGATACAATGCTTATGTCATACGTACTAGATGCTGGAAAAAATAGACATAACATGGATACACTTTCAGAAATTCACTTAAATCATAAAACAATTTCTTTTAAAGATTTAGTTGGTACTGGAAAAAAAGAAATAAATTTTAGTGAAGTAGAAGTCGAAAAAGCAAAAGATTATGCAGCAGAAGATGCTGATATTACTTTTAGATTATATAAAAAATTTTTTAAAAGTTTAAAAGAAGAGAAAATGATTAATATTTATGAAGTTTTTGAAAAACCAATGATAAAAATTTTAGCATTTATGGAAATCGAGGGAATAAAGATTGACAGTAAATTTCTTAAAGTTTTATCTTCAAAATTTGAAAAAAAAATTGAAAAAATTCAGAAGGAAGTCTTTAAGATATCAAATAAAGAGTTCAACATTGCATCTCCAAAACAATTAGGTGAAATTTTATATAATGAACTCAAAATTGCAGACTTAAAAAAAACTAAAAAAGGTGGTTTTGCGACAAGTGCTTCAGTTTTAGAAGATCTTGCATTTAAAGGTCATAAGTTTCCACAACTAATCCTTGACTGGAGACAATTATCTAAATTGAAAAATACTTATTCAGACACTCTTCCTGAGCATATAAATCCAAAAACTAAAAGAGTTCATACTTCTTTTTTACTTGCAGCTACTACAACTGGGAGATTGGCATCAAGTGACCCAAATTTACAAAATATTCCAATAAAATCTGAGGATGGTAAAGATATCAGAAAATCTTTTATAGCAGAGAAGGATCACATTTTAATTTCCGCAGATTACAATCAAATTGAGATGCGAATTTTAGCAGATTTAGCCAATGTAAAAGAATTGAAAAAGGCATTTAAAAAGAATGAGGATATTCATTCTCTTACTGCTAGTCAAATATTCAATATAGATATTAAAAAAGTTAATCAAGATCAAAGAAGAAAAGCCAAAGCAATTAATTTTGGTATTATCTACGGAATTTCACAATATGGATTAGCAAAACAAATAAATGTGTCTAATTATGAAGCTGAAGAATTTTTGAATTCGTATTTTGCGAAATTTCCTGAAATAAAAGTTTATATGGATCAAACTATAAAGTTTTGTAGAAAAAGTGGATATGTAAATAATATTTTTGGGAGAAAATCACATTTTGTTAATATTAATGATAAAAATTATAATGTGAGAAATTTTCAAGAAAGAGCTGCAATTAATGCACCAATTCAAGGGTCAGCAGCTGAAATTATGAGATTAGCAATGATAAGACTATATAAAAAACTTACTAATCAAAAAACAAAGATGCTTTTACAAATTCATGATGAACTTATTTTTGAAACTCACAAAGATGAAGCAAAAAGAATCAGTAAAATCATAATAGAGGAGATGTCCAGTGTGGCTAAAAGTGATCAGCATTCATTTTCGATACCTTTAACAGTAGATTTGAATACAGGTGAAAATTGGGGTACCTTACACTAATTAGATTGCCCAAATTAGAACAATTTAGTATTTTTATAATTAAGTATGCAAAAACAAACAATTGCTCTAATCGATGATGATAGAAATATTTTAACAAGTCTTAGTATAGCTCTTGAAAAAGAGGGATTTAAAGTTCAAACTTATATTGACGGAGAAAGTGCTTTAATCGGTTTAACTAGAACACCACCTGATCTAGCTATAGTTGATATTAAAATGCCAAAAATGGATGGTGAAGAGTTACTTAAAAAATTGAGAAAAAAAACTTCATTACCAGTTATTTTTTTGACATCAAAAGATGATGAAATTGATGAGTTATTGGGGTTAAAGTTGGGAGCTGATGACTTTGTAAAAAAATCAGGAGGGTTCTCAATTAAAGTATTGATAGAAAGAATTAGAGTTCAATTAAGAAAAAAAGAGTCTAAGGACTCAATAGAAGAGAATAAGAGTATTATTTCTCACGGAAAATTAAAGCTGGATCCTTCCCAATTAGAATGTGAATGGGATGGTAAACAATTACCAGATAAATTAACAACAACAGAATTTCTTTTAGTCAAAGAGTTAGCTAAAAGACCGGGTATTATCAAAGAAAGAGCCCAATTAATGGATATCGCTTATAGGGAAGATACTGACATAGAAGATAGAACAATTGATAGTCATGTAAAAAGGATAAGAAAAAAATTTAAAAAAGTAGATCCTGAATTTTCAGCTATAGAAACAAGATATGGAAGTGGATATAGATGGAATGTTAGTTAATGTTTAGTAATTTACTCAAAAACTTATCAATTTTAAAAAAATTTCTATTCATTAATTTAGTTTTTTTTACAATTATAGGTTTATTCACTTTTCTTTATTTAAAAAATGTTCAGCCAAATTTAATAAAAAAAAAAACTTCTAATCATATAAAGGTTATTAAAAATACAACTGACAATCTAACTAGACTAGATGTTAAATTTAACGAGGAGGATATTAGAAGATTTTTATTTTCGACCAGATTTCTTTTTCAGAATTTAGATAGAGTAATTTTTTTTGACAATGAATTAAATTTAGTTGGAGATACAGACACTCTAGATCTTGATCCAAGATCATTTACAACAAGACTCGATACTGTTGAATTAGAAATCCTAAATGATGAAAAAACAAAAAAAATTGTTGAAGAAAAAAATATTAATATTGGAAACAAAAATTCTATTTCACTCAAGGACGTATTATTTAACTATGCTGCATCAAAAAATTATGGAATTCCGTATACTTTTACTCAAGAGGAATTTAATAGATTTAAACTAACAACAATAAAAAATGTTATGAGAGATGACAAAAATGTTGGATATTTGGCAATCACCGAAAATGCTAATGATATTAAAGCTGCAATAGAAGAAAGAAAAACATTTATTATTAGAACGGCTATTGCAGTAGGAATAGTAATATTAATTTTTTCATTTGTTCTAAATAGATATTTTCTTAAGCCTATTAAAAATTTGGTAAGTTATACAAATACAATAAAAAATAAAGATCTTAAAAAAACTAATATCGACTCTTTGAAGGTAAGAAATGACGAATTAGGTTTATTATCTAACTCTCTCGATGATATGACTGAAGAATTACAAAAAAGAATCTCTCATGCGGAAAATTTTTCAACTGATTTAGTTCATGAAATTAGAAATCCTTTAGCATCTTTAAAAAGTGCATCTGAAATTTTGCATGATACTAATGATATAGATCAGAGAATTAAATTAATTGATATTTTGAGTCATGATGTTCAAAGGATAGAAAGACTAATTACAGATTATTCTCAAATTTTAAAAGACGAGGTTGCCTTGAGTAAAGAAAAAATTAAAAGATTAAATGTTGAGCCAATTATTAAATCTGTAGTAGATGATTACAATAATATTTATAAATTAAAAAGAGGTATAAACATTTCCTATCAAAATGATGGTAATGATAATTATTTTATTAATGGAATAGAAAATAGAATTGAGCAAATAATTGCAAATCTTTTAGACAATGCGATTTCTTTTAGTGAGGACAATAAAGATGTTCTGGTTAAAGTATCCAAATTAAAAGATAATGATATACAAATAAATATATTAGATGAAGGTCAAGGATTTAAAGAAAAAGATACTAATAAAATATTTAAAAGATTTTACAGTAATAGACCTGATAAATTTGGACAACATTCTGGACTAGGTTTGAATATTGTAAAAAATTTAGTTGAGTTGCATAATGCCACAATAAGAGCGTCTAATAGACTTGATCGAAAAGGTGCGAGTATGGAAATAATATTTCCTAAAGCATAAAGAGTTCTATTGATTAATTAATTCTTTATTGTTAGAACCCCCTTCATGAATGATTTCAAAGTAAAAGATATATCTGAAGCTGAGTTTGGAAGAAAAGAAATTTCAATAGCTGAGAGTGAAATGCCTGGATTAATGGCTTTAAGAGAAGAGTACTCTGGTAAAACTCCTTTGAAAGGTGCCAAGATCATTGGCTGTTTACATATGACCATCCAAACAGCTGTTTTAATAGAAACATTAGTAGATCTTGGTGCTGAAGTGAGATGGTCATCATGTAATATATTCTCAACACAAGATCATGCTGCTGCTGCTATAGCGAAAGCAGGTATTCCAGTTTATGCATGGAAAGGCGAAACAGAAGAGGAGTATCTATGGTGTATAAAACAAACAATCGTAGGGAACAAAAATTGGAAACCTAATATGCTACTCGACGATGGTGGTGACTTGACTGCCATAATGCATAATGAATATAAAGATTTGTTAAAAGACGTGAAAGGTGTTTCAGAGGAAACAACTACTGGAATTAAAGCTCTTAATAAAATGGAAAAAGATAACTCGCTTTTGGTTCCGGCTATTAATGTAAATGACTCTGTTACAAAATCGAAATTTGATAATTTATATGGTTGTAGAGAGAGCTTAGTTGATGGAATTAGAAGAGCAACCGATGTGATGATGTCAGGTAAAATTGCTATTGTTGCAGGTTTTGGTGATGTGGGAAAAGGTAGCGCAGCATCCTTAAGACAAAGTGGTGCAAGAGTAATGGTAACCGAAGCTGATCCAATATGTGCTTTGCAGGCTGCTATGGAAGGATATGAAGTGGTCTTAATGGATGAAGCCATCAGCAAAGCTGATATTGTAGTTACAGCAACTGGAAATAAAGATATTGTTACAGCTGATCACATGAGAGATATGAAAGACAGAGCTATTCTATGTAATATTGGTCATTTTGATAATGAAATTCAAGTAGAGGCATTAAAAAATTATAAATGGACAGAGATAAAACCACAAGTTCATGAAATTGAATTACCAAGCAAAAAAAGAATAATTCTGTTAGCTGAGGGTAGACTAGTTAACCTTGGATGTGCTACGGGCCACCCTAGTTTTGTAATGAGCGCATCTTTTACAAATCAAGTAATTGCTCAAATAGAGCTTTGGAATAATTACAAAAATTATGAAAATAAAGTTTATGTTTTACCAAAACATTTAGATGAAAAAGTAGCCACTCTTCATTTAAAAAAAGTAGGAGCAAAACTTACCAAATTATCAAAAGATCAAGCTGATTATATTAGTGTTGGAGTAGAAGGTCCATTTAAACCGAATGCTTATCGCTACTAAAAGTAGTAAAATAGTTTTATCTTCAGAAAATAAGACAGAGGAATTAGCGAAAAAAATTTCAAAAAAACTTAAACCTAAAGACATTATCTATTTATATGGTGAAATGGGTGTTGGTAAAACTACCTTTGTAAGGTACATGATTAATGAGTTTCAAAAAAAAAATAAACTTCAGATAACTGAAGTTACAAGTCCTACATTTAATATATTATGCGAATACGATATTAAACAAATCAAAATAAATCATTATGATTTATTTAGGCTTAAAAATAAAGAGGAGATAAAAAATTTAGACTTGTTTAATGATATTTCTAACACTATTACATTTATAGAATGGCCACAAATAATTGATAAAAAACCAGATAATTTGATAGAATTGAATTTTGAATATGAAGAAAACCATCAAAAAAGATCTGTGCAAATAAAGGGATTAAGTTTTTAATTTTTTAATGAGAGATTTAAAAAGAATTAAAGGTGATGCATCTTTTCGTAAATTTTTTAGAAAAAAAAATAAATTAAAAAATTCAGTTATAGTTTTTGCTAAAAAAGAAAAATCTAAAAATCTTTTAATTTATGATGCAATAAATAAGGTTTTAATTAAGAATAAAGTTTTAGCGCCTAAATTATTAAATGAAAAATATAATAGGAATTTTATAGAAATTCAGGATTTTGGAAATCAGAGAATCTTTGATGTTTTAAAAAAAAACAATAATAAATTTTTATATTTCAAAAAAATAATTAAAATTTTAAATCAAATACAGAGAATTAAAGATAAAAATATTAAAAACTTTAAAGATCAAAAATATACAATCCCTAGATATAGTAAAAAAATGCTTTTAGATGAAACAAATTTATTTTGTGATTGGTATTTAGATAAAAAATTATCAAAAAAAAATATAGCCTCATTCAAAAAAAGATTTGATAAAATAATAAAAAATCTCATTCTAAAATTAAAATTTAAGAATGAAGTTTTTGTTCATAGAGATTTCCATGTTTCAAATTTAATGCTTGTGAATAAACAAATAGGTGTAATAGACAGTCAAGATGCTGTAATAGGAAATAAGGCTTATGATTTAGCGTCTCTTATTGATGATGTTAGACTTAAAACACCAATTATATTAAAAAAAAAAATTTTCAATTTTTATATTAAAGAGCAAAATAAATTATCAATCAATAAATTTAAAAATGATTTTGAAATATTATCAATTTTAAGAAATTTAAAAATAATAGGCATTTTTACTCGATTAGCAAAACGAGATGGTAAAAAAAATTATTTAAAATTGATACCCCATGCGTGGTATTTAATTAGAGTTAGGATTAATAAAAACAAGGTATTGAAAGATCTTAAATACCTTTTAAATGAAAATTTTAGAAGAGAATTAAATGAAAATTGAAACTGCGTTAATATTATGTGCGGGTTTTGGTAAAAGATTAAATCCTATGACTTTAGAAACGCCGAAGCCTCTACTCAAATTGAATAATTATACAATGTTGGAAACTTGTATAAATACACTAATAAAGTTAGGTGTTAAAAAAATTTATTTAAATACTTTTTTTTTAAAAGATAAAATTGCTGATTATATAGAAGAAAAAAATTTTTCTGCAAATATTAACATAATTGAAGATGGAAAAAATATTTTAGATACAGGTGGTGGAATATTAAATTTGATAAAAAACATTTCAGATAAAAATTTTTTTGTTTTCAACCCAGATACATTATGGAACGAAAGCTATGTTGATGAAATTGAAAAAATGCAAAATCTTTATTTTACAAAAAAAATTAATAATCTTCTTTTGGTTGTAAAAAAAAATTTAAGTTTTGACAAAAATCTTTTGGGTGATTTTGTATTACAAAATGAAAAGTTAAAAAAAAATAAAAAAAATAGCCATATTTATATTGGTTGTCAGATTTTGAATAAAGAACTATTCAAAAATTATGAAGTTACTAGTTTTTCGGTAAGTGAAATTTGGAACAAATTAATCAAAAAAAATGAACTTAATGGTTTTGAGAGTTTAAATAAATTTTATCATTTGACTGATTTAAATACTTTTAAAAAACTACAAGATCTTTAGCGCGTTTTTTATCTAGATATTCACATTTTAAAATTTCATTATTATTATTAAATTCTAGCAGCAAAGGATTTCCAGTAGGAATTTCTAAATTTGAAATTTGATTATTATCTAATTTAAATAAATATTTACATAAAGCTCTAATCGAATTTCCATGAGCAGAAATCAAAATATTTTTATCATTAAATTTTTTAGAAATTTCTTTTTCGTAATATCTTACTACTCTTTCGTAAGTATCCTTTAAAGACTCTGTATCTGGTATTATATCTCTAGATAACTCGTTGTAAGTATCAATATTATTTGGGTGATAGCTACTGTCTTTTTCTAAAGGTTCAGGTTTTATATCCCAAGATCTTCTAAACTCGTGGATTTTATTTTCTCCAAGTTTTTTAATCATTTCAATTTTATTCAAACCAGTTAACGATCCGTAGTGTCTTTCATTTAGCTCCCAAGCTCGAACAAAATTTTTATGATCTTTGGTGACATTCTGTATAATTTTTAGAGTGTTAATAGCTCTTTTTTGTAATGATGAATAATATAGATCTATTGCAATACCTTTATCTTTGATCAAATTACCAGCTTTTTCTGCTTCTAATTTGCCCTGATTAGTTAGGTCTACGTCAACCCATCCTGTAAATCTTTTTTCCAGATTCCAAATACTTTGACCGTGTCTGACTAAAATCAAAAATTTCATTACTTTAAGTTTTATTTTAATATAAATAAAATTTAATTATATATGTTTAAAAAATTTCTATTAAATTTAAAAATATTTTTCTATATTGCAAATATAATATTAATTTCTCTGTATGTCTTTCCTGGGAGCATATTGGGTTGGTTTTTGTATAATGATGCAGGTTTACAACCTCAAATTTCCCCAGATTTTATAGTTTCATCTAATCATGTTTTTGCTTTTTCTGTATTAACTATTTTAGGCTACATATCGTATGAGAGTAAAAAATTAAATTTAGTATTTATTTATCTATTTTTTATTTCTATATTTTTGGAATTATTACACCTTATAATTCCTAATAGGGGTTTTGAATATTCAGATTTATTTGGAAATATTACAGGTGTTTTGATAATTTATATCTATTTTCAATTTTACAAATTTTTTTTACGAAGAAATGATAAATAAAATTTTTAACAATTCATTGATTTTTATATTTTTTTTTATATCAGCTTGTTCATCAATACCAAAAAACACATCTAATAGTTGCTCGATTTTTAATGAGAGATATCTTTGGTATAAGCACACAAAAAAGACAGAGCAGAAATGGGGCACACCTATTTATATTCAATTAGCAATTATCAAAATGGAGTCTGATTTTGATTGGTTAGCAAAACCTAAAAGACAAAAAATTTTTAAGGTAATACCATATAAACGACCTTCAAGTTCATTTGGATATTCTCAAGCAGTTAAAGGAACTTGGGAACAATACAAAAAGGAGACAGGAAATAAACTTGCTACGAGAGCAAGATTCAAAGATAGTGTAGACTTTATTGGTTGGTATACAAATAAAACAGAAACTATTTTGAAAATTTCCAAAAAAGATGCTTTTAGGCAATATCTTGCTTATCATGAAGGTTGGGGAAATTTCAAATATTACAAAAAAAATAAAAAGGTAATAGGACTAGCAAAAAAAGTTGAGAAACAATCGAATATTTATAAAAAACAATTACTAAAGTGTAGTGATAACTTAAATAAAAATAAATATATTATTTTTTAGATAATTCTTTTTTTAATTCTATATCTATTACATCAATTCTTTTGGTATTTTTTGCTAATGCCAAATACATTGAAGGTGTTACATATAAAGTAAAGAAAGTTGAAATTATCATTCCTCCTAAAATAGTAGAGCCAACTGCTAATCTTGAGCCTTCACCAGCACCTGGACCAATATTTCCAATGACCAGAGGCATCATTGCTATCATTGTACTTAAAGAGGTCATTATAATTGGTCTAAACCTTACTGCGCAAGCTTCTTTTACGGCTGTATCAATATTTTTTCCAGTTGTTCTAATTTGATTAGCAAAATCAACAATTAAGATACTATTTTTTGTCGAAATACCAATCAGAATAATAAGAGCAATTTGAGAAAAAATATTTATTGAGCTATTAAGAAATAAAATAAATACTAACCCACCAAATATTGCCAACGGAACAGTTAATACTATTATGAATGGATGAATGAATGAATTAAATGTTGCAGCCATCACTAAATATGCAGTCAACAATGCTAAAGCAAAAATTATAAACAACTCATTGCTTGTCTCTTTAATTTCCTCAGATTTTCCTTTCCAAGTAATTTGATTTTTTGGGGCCTCACTTGACATAACTTCTTCAAAAAATTTAATTGCCTCTGTTAGAGTATAACCTTCATTAATATTTGCAGAAATAGTTACAGCTCTTTGTCTATTATACCTAGCAAGTTGTTTTGCTGATCCTTCTTCTTTAAAACTCACTAAATTTGCCAATGAAATTAACTTACTATTAGTTTCAGAACGAACAAATATTTTTGAAATACCCTCTTTATTCCTTCTGTCAGATAAATATTGTTGAACTATAATAGGATATTCTTTTCCTAATTTATTAAAGGTTGTAATTTTTTTACCACCATAAAGAGTTTCAAGAGTTTCACCTATTGCCTTTGTTGAAACACCTAAATCTTTCGCTTTATTTTTATTAATTATTAATTTTACCTCAGGTTTATTTCTATTGTAATCTGAGTCAATCCTTGAGAGATTTTTATTTGATCTTAATTTTCTAATTATTTTTTTTTGAATTTCTTCTAACTCTTCATAAGTGCTGCCATATATAACCATTTGTACTGGTTTATTGTAACTTGAAACTCTTATAGATTGAGGAGATATTGGAAAAGCTAAAGCTTGGGGTAAAGTCACTATTTTACCTATAGCCTCTCTTAAAACAACTTGTTGGCCTTTTTTTCTATTTTTCCAATCATCTAGTAAGGCAATTATAATAAAACTATTATATGAGTTAGCAGAACTTCCAAATCCTGGAACTCTCATTATAAATCTTGAATAAGGACTATCTTCTGCTTGAAGAAGAGGTAGCAGTCTTGCCTCTACTTTTTGAGCTTGTTCTTGAGTATATTCAAAAGAACTTCCTTCATCTGTCGCACCAATAATTAAATATGCGCCACGATCTTCCATCGGCAATAATTCTTTTTTTGAGAAAGTAAATAATAGTATTGAAGCAATGATTATTAATATTATAAAAATACCTACAGTTCTTGTTTTATAAATAACTGTACCCAAAGTTTCTTTATAAAAATTTGCAAAATTTGAAAAAATATTTTCAAATTTTCGGATAATAAATTTTTTAGAAGTTTTTTTATTTAAAAATTTGCTAGCTAACATTGGTGATAAAGTTAAAGCTACAAAAGAAGACACAACAATTGAGAATGACAATGCTATTGCAGTTTCTCTAAACAATGTACCAGAAATTCCTTTAATAAAAATTAATGGTAAAAAAACAGCCACTAAGATTAACGTAGTTGCAATTATAGCAAATGAAATTTGTTTCGATCCTTTATAAGCTGCTACTAAAGAATTTTCTCCATTTTCTATCCTCCTGTATATTGCATCAGTCATGATTACTGAGTCATCTGTTATTATTCCAATTGCTAAAATAAAACTTAGAAGAACGAAAATGTTTATTGATAATCCAAATATATAAAGACCAAGAAAAGATGCTATAAGACTAACTGGTAAAGCTATTGCTGGCACTATTACAGCTTTAAGATTTCCTAAAAATAAATAAATTATTAAAACAACTAAAATAAAAGCAATAAATAATGTTTTGTAAACTTCCTCTATTGCAGCTTCTACATAGTTTGCTCTATTAAATGAAACTCTTAAATCTAATTCTTCAGGTAAAGATTTTTTTACCTCTATAATTTTTTTCTTAATTTCATTAGAAAGTTCAACTGTTGAAGCACCACTTCTAGCATATATACCAATACCAACTGTTTTTAAATTTATTTGATCTTTTGTTTGGGCCTTAAAAAGAGTTTTTTCTGAAACTGGACCAAATTCAACATTTGCAACATCAGATAACAAAATAACTTTATTATTCTTCTTTTTAATTGGAAGTTGTTTAATTGAATTTATATCGTTGTAAGATTTATCTAAATTAAGAGTGAGATCAATGTTATCTGCTTCAAGTGTACCTGCTGGAAGGCTAATATTTTCTCCACGCATTGCAGACTCAACTTCTTTTATAGTTAAGTCATTAGCTGCGAGTTTAATAGGATCAACCCAAACTCTAATACTTAATTCTCTTAATCCTCCAACTCTAATCCTACCAACATTTTTAACGCTGGAAAATTGGTCTACCAGGAATCTCTCAGCATAATCTCCTAATTCAAGATCACTCCAGGTTGAGGAGGATAATGATAACCACATTGTGGTAGTGAAACCTGCTGCTCTTTTAAGAATTTGTGGAGGGTCAGACTCTGATGGAAGGTTATCAACTACTCTTGCAACTCTTTCTCTAATGTCATTGGCAGCATTATCTAAATCGATACTTGTATCAAATTCAACATTAATAGTGCTTCTTCCATTTTCTGATTTAGAATCTATATTCTTGATACCTTCTGCTCCTCCTATTACATCCTCAAGAACTTGTGTGACTTCTTGATCAACTATTGAAGCAGCAGCAGATTTATAATCTACTTGGACTTGTACAACGGGGGGCTGTATCCCATTTGGCAACTCTCTTACTGGTAATTTCCAAAAAACAAATAATCCAAATATAATTAATATAAGAGACATCACCCATGATACCGTCGGTCTTCTTATACTTAGGTCAGTAATAAACATTTTATTTATTTATTGGTTTGATTTTTCCCCGAGGTCTGACTTTTTTTAAACCTTCTGCAACAATAATATCTCCAATATTTAAACCTGAAATTATTTCAATACTTTTGTCATCTCTAAGACCTGTTTTTATCTCAGTTTTATTCGCAATATTCTCACTATTTATTAAGTAAACAAACGATTTATCACCCTCAATCATTACACTTGTGTCGGGAACACTTAACGAATTTCTTAAGTTAAATTTGACACCTACTTCTAATAATGACCCAGATATCAATTCTGAATTTTTATTCACTATTTTAATTCTAGATAATAAACTTCTTGTATCAGCATTTATTCTGCTTGATACAAAGTCTATTTCACCACTAAAAATTTTATCTTTATAGCTAGATATTTTGACATCTACAGGCAAGCCTTTTTTTATTGATGCTGAATAATTTTCAGGAATTTTTATATCTGAATATATCGTAGAATTGTCATCCAGTGTGATTATTATTATATTATCTGAAACCAGTATGTCCTCAGTCAGACCAGTGTAGCCAAGAACACCGCTAAAGGGAGCAATAATATTTCCACTTTTCAATTTAATTATAATTTCTCCTTTTTTAACAAAATTTTTTAGTTTTAAATCTTCAAAAAGATCATCCTTTTTTATTTTAAAAGTTTCAGATTTTTTTGAAATAGCCGTTCCAAAAGTTTCTATTGTTTCTGCAAATTCTTTTTCTACAACTTGTGTAACTATTATTCCAGGTGGTGGTATTTTACTAAATTTTTTTTTAAAATGATTTCCAATCATTGTTCTTCCAATAATCACAGTTGCTATGATTAAAAAAAACACCAGTATTATAGAAATTGTTTTTGTAGATCTTTTCATTTTTATTTTATTATTCCGTATTCAGCCCATGAGCCGTCGTAAATACAAGGTTGATATTTATCATTTATTAAAGAATAAGCTAGTGCCAAAACACACGCGGTTACTCCAGATCCACAAGAAAAGACTATGTTTTTTTCATTCAAATTTTTTAGACTGGAACTAAAAACTTCACGAAGTTTTTCTTTTTCTTTGAAAGTTCCATTTTGATTTAAACAATCCCCAAAAGGTACACAAAATGAATTTTTGATATTTCCACTTCTCAAACCTTTCCTTGGTTCAGGAACTTTACCTTCAAACCTTTCTTTGCTTCTAGCATCTATCACCTTAAAACTTTGAGAAATGATATTTTCATCAATGAATTTCTTACTTTTGACTAATTCTTTTTTTTCAAAACTTTTATACTGTGTATTTGAATTTACAGGAAAATCACTTGTAACCTTTTTATATTCTTTTAACCATTTTTTTAAACCACCATTCAAAACATGAACCAAATTTGGATCATGGCCAAAATAAATAAAGTTAAACCAACATCTACATGAGCTTACAACATCAGAATTATCATAGACGATCACTATATCTTCATTTTTAATTCCCATTTCAGATACTATTTTTTCCCAATCAGATTTATCAACCAGCATATGTGGAAGATCAGTATCCTTTTGAGAATTTTCATCTAAATCAAAAAAAATCGCATTCGGAATATGTTGATTTTTATATTCTTCAAAACCATTTCTTTTTGTTTGTGGCATATGCCAAGAACAATCGATTATTTTTACATTATCTAAATTTTTTTCGAGCCAGTTAGTTTCGACTAATGACATTTTATCTCTTTTCTAAATATTTTTGATGATATTCTTCAGCAATACAATAATTTTTAAGTAGTGAAATTTTAGTTACAACTCTACCAGATAATTTTTCGTTAACTTGATTTAGAACTTTTTCAGCAATTTTTTTTTGATTATCATTTAAATAGAAAATTTCACTTCTATATTGTGTACCAAAATCTGGCCCCTGAGAATTAAGAGTAGTGGGATCATGAATTTCAAAAAAAAATTTTAATATTTTCTCATATGAAACAACTTTTTCATCAAAATCAATTTTAACTACTTCTGCATGATTAGTATTTCCTGTGCAAACCTCTTTATATGTGGTTTGTGAACTGTCACCTCCACAGTAACCAACTTCAGTTTTAATAACGCCATTAATTTTACTGAATTTAATTTCAGGTCCCCAAAAACATCCAAGTGCTAAAACTGCTATTTCCATTGATTAAGATTTAAATTAATTTACAAATTATTCTTATGCTAAGTAAAAATCAATTAGGATTTTTGTACATGTTTATGTCTGTATGTGCATTCTCACTTATGGATATAATTGTTAAATGGTCTGTAGATTATCCAATAGGACAGGTTTTATTTTTTAGGGGATTTTTTGGAATACTTTTTTATTTTTTTATAATACCTAGGGATAGACTTCATAATTTTTATCAAACCAAAAGAGCAGGTTTGCATACGTTAAGGTGTTTATCTGGTTTAATTGCCTTGGTAGCAATTTTTATAGCTTTAAGAAAGTTACCACTTGCAACAGTAGTAAGTATTTCTTTTGCAGCACCAATTTTTACAACAATCTTTTCAATTTTTTTATTGAGTGAAAAAGTTGGAATTTATAGATGGTTAGCAGTAATAGTGGGTTTTATAGGAATATTAGTAATTACTGAACCTGGGATAAGTCAGCTAAACATTTATTATATCTTTCCTATAATATTTTGTCTTGGGTTATCCTATGTAGCAATTTCTATTAGACAATTATCAACCACAGAGCCAGTTTGGTTAATTTCATTTTATTTTTCTTTATCAATCACTTTATTAAGTTTTTTAACTATTCCACAAGGATGGGTTATGCCAAATTTACAAGATTTTATTTTATTATCTTTTGTTGGTATTTTTGGTGGTGTTGCAAATTTATGGTTAGGTCAATCATATAAATATTCAGAGGTTTCTTTAGTAACACCATTAAAATATTTGGCTCTTTTATTTGCGATAATTTTTGGGTATTTTATTTGGGGTGAGGTACCAACAGTTAAAACTCTAGCAGGAGCATTTTTAGTAATCATTTCAACATTAATTATTTTTAGAAGAGAAATTTACAATAAAAAAATAATTACATCTAAAACAATCAATGACTAAAGTTCCGAAATATTGGAATATAGCTAAAAGATATTTATCTAAAAAAGACAAGGTTATGTCTAAATTAATCAAAAATTACCAAAGTCCAAATGAAACAATTCTTACATCAAGAAGAGATATATTTTTTTCATTATGTAAAAGTATTATTGGTCAACAAATAAGTGTTGCTGCCGCAAACTCAGTTTTTTTAAAATTTAAAAAAAAATGTGATAATAAGATTAATCCTAAAATTGTATCAAAATTAAGTGCAAGACAACTAAAAAGATGTGGTTTGAGTCGCCAAAAAGTTCTTGGTATTAAAAGTTTAGCAAAACAAATATTAAATAAATCCTTCAATCCAAAATTGATAAAAAATATGAGTGATGAGGAAGCTATAGATTATCTTTCTAATTTAAGACAAATAGGAAGATGGTCTGCAGAAATGATATTACTTTTTACTTATAATAGATCTGACATTTGGCCAGTGCAAGATATTGGTCTTTTGCGAGCGATTTCTAAAAATTATAATAAAAGATATTTGCCTCCAGAAAAATTTGTATCCTTACTCAAAAAAAGGTTTTCACCATATTGTTCAGTGGCAACTTGGTATTTGTGGAGAAGCATAGATCCTGAACCTATTCAGTACTAAACCCCTCAACGATTTGCATGTGCCTAATGGTAGTTTTTTTAGCTAAACTCCAACCAGCTTGATATTCTTTTGACTCATGGCATTTTAAAGCTTGTTCATAATTAGGAAATTCCCAAACTACAGTCCGTAAAAAATCATCACCATCAAAAGTTGTGTGTTTACCTCCTCTTACTAAAGGTATGCCCCCATAATTTTGTATAATTGGTGTAACGGTCTCAGCATACTGTTTTAAATTTTCTTGATTATCTACTTTTGTATATAAACTTATCCAATACGCCTTCATGATTTCTCCTTTTTAAATAATTTTAATTATGATAATAAATTTCATGGCAGAGAAATTAATTATCAGTTTTAATGAATATACTAAAATTGTTGAAAAATTAGCAATACAAATTCACGAAAAATACAAACCTACGGTGTTAGTAGGCATTATGAGAGGAGCAGCGCCTATCATAGATATTCTATCTAGAATTTTAAAATTACCAATAGCTTATATAGTTATTCAAAGTTATTCAGGAAAAGGAATGGAAGATCAACAGGGTCAACTAATGTTTGCAAGAGAAATAAGTTCTTTAGCTAATAATGAAGATTTTAATAAAGTACTTTTGATTGATGATCTTTCTGATACCGGATTAACATTAAATAAAAGTATTGAATGGTTAAAAAACTATGGTCCAACCAAAGATTATATCAAAGAAGTAAAAACAGCTTGTTTATGGAAAAAAAAATCATCTAAATTCGAGCCTGATTTCTGCCCTATAAAGCTTGATTCAGATCCTTGGATTGTGCAGCCCACGGAGCACTACGAAGAATTGTCTATTGAAGAAATTATGAAAAAAAATAAATAAGGCCAGTTTGAACTGGCCTTATATAATCAGTTATTTATGCTACAGCAAAACTAACAACACTTAAAATTGCTATTACCCATATTGCTGGTGAAGTTGTTGAAAACTTTCCAGTAAATATCTTAATCAAAGCATAGGAAACAAAAGCCAAAGCTATACCATTGCTGATACTATAAGTTAAAGGCATGGATATCATTGCAAGGATAGCGGGAGCAGATTCTGAAATATCGTTCCATTCAATGTCAGTAATATTTCTTATGAAAAGAACAGATACAAAAAGTAAAGCTGCACCATCTATTTGTTTAGGCAAACTAGTTGCTAAAGGGGCAAAAAATATACACGCTAAAAATAGAATTCCAATAACCAGAGAAGTCATCCCAGTTTTTCCACCAGCTTTAACTCCAGCACCAGACTCTACATAACTTGTAACTGTCGTCGTTCCCATCATTGCACCTGCAACAGTACTTACACTATCTGATAACATTGCTTTATTGATATCTTGAACTTTACCATCTTTACCAACTTTACCCGCAACATTCGCAACAGATGTTAAAGTTCCAGCTGTGTCAAAAAAATCTATAAATAATAAAGTAAATATTACTGTAGACATTCCAGCAGTCATTGCAGCTGATAAATCAAATTCAAAAAGATAAGTCATTGGAGGTGGAGCGCTTGCGATACCGTTAAATTTTGCAAGACCCGTAGCCCAAGCAATTATACTAAAAACCAAAATACCAATGATGATGTTACCTTTAACATTCATTTTGTCCAAAACAATTATTGCGATGAAAGTCGCACATCCTAATAAAACAAGTGGATCACTTAAGTTACCAAGCTGTACTAATGTAACAGGGTTATCAACAACAACCTCCATAATTTGAAGTCCAATAATTGCTAAAAATAAACCTATCCCAGCACCTATCCCTAACTTTAAGCTCTTTGGAATTGAGTTAATTAACCAAGCTCTTATTGGTGTTAGTGATATAATTAAGAACAATACTCCTGCAACTAATACAGCACCTAAAGCTTCTTGAGGTGAATATCCCATTCCAGCACAAACTCCAAAAGCCACGAACGCATTTATTCCCATTCCAGGAGCAAGTCCAATTGGCCAAGTTTTTCCATAGAGCGCCATGATAAAACAAGCTAACGCTGTTGCTAAGATAGTTGCAGTATAAACTGCACCAAAATCAAAGAAACCTTTTTCGGGTCCAGCAAATTCTCCCGATAATATGAAAGGATTTAAAAACATTATATAAGCCATTGTTAAAAAAGTTGTAGTTCCGGCTATTACTTCTGTTTTAAAATCAGTTTTATGTTTTTTATAATTAAAATACTTATCAAGCATATATCCTCCTAATGCTGCAAAAATATTTGATTCTAATAAGAAATACTTCCTTAAAATAATGTTTATTCACAAAATTCAACTTAGAAGTTTATATTTATGCCATAATTATACTGTTAACCTTCCAGTTATGAATAAAATAAAAATTATTTTAGTTTCTATTCTATTTTCAATTTTAGTAACAGGATGCCAAACTGTTCAACAAAAAACTGACGCGATTGTAAAAAAAGAAAATGAAAAATTGAGTAAATTTATAGGGAAGTCTTCCAGTGAACTTCAAATACAATTAGGTAAACCTGACGAAGATTTTAAGAATGCAGAAGGAAATTTAGAACTTATATATAACACAAAAAAATACTTAATTCCTTGTGAGAGAAGATTTGAAATAAATTCTGAAAATGTTGTTATAGGTTTTGTATCTAATGGATGTTTTTAAGGCATACTTGCGAGGACTTGCCTCGCAAGCAAGGTTTTACTTATTTAATTTCTATAAGTCTTTTTTTCTTATGATCTGGTAAAATTCTTTCACAAGCTACAATCAAAAGACCATCTTTTAACTCAGCTCCATTTACTTTTACATCATCTGCAATAGTAAATGATCTAGCGAATTGTCTTTGTGAAATACCTCTGTGAATTACTTCACCATCATCATTTTTGTTTTCAGACTTATTAACTTGTTTTGTTCTTACAGTTAATAAATTATCTTCAAACTCAACTTCAACATCATCTTTGTTAAAACCCGCAAGGGCAACTTCTATAGCGTAGTTGTCTTTACCTGTTTTTCTTATGTTATATGGCGGATAATTTGACTGCATTGTCAAACCTCCGTTGCCTAACATATTTTCAAATTGGTCAAACATATCGTCAAAACCAATTGAAAAAGGTCTTAATGAGTTGAATATAGATAGATCCTTACTTGTCATATATCCTCCTTTATTTAAGCAAGTTTATTTTGAAAGTCCCATTAGGCGACTAACAATATTTATGTGGGAATTATTTAAATTTTTTCAAGATACAAAATTAAATTTTTTTTGAAATTTTAAGTGCAAATGCATAATCAAATGCTATTTCCTCTATAGCACCATCTCTTCCAGATTTTCCACCATGTCCAGCATTCATTTCAGTTTTAAGTAAAAGAAGATTATTATCAGTTTTATAATCTCTAAGTTTTGCAGTAAACTTTGTAGGCTCATCAAATAAAACTCGATTATCACTCAAACTTGTTGTGATCAAAATATGAGGATAATCCATTTTTCTTATATTTTGATAAGGTGCATACGAAAAAATGTAATCAAAATGTTCTTTGTTATCTTGAGCATTTCCAAATTCATCAAATTCCCCTATTGTTAAGGGGAGTGAGTGATCTAAGTTTGTAGTTAATGAATCTACGAACGGGACCGCCATTATCATACCTAAAAATAATTCAGGTTCTTTATTTACAACTGCTCCCATTAATAGACCTCCAGCAGAACCACCCATTCCAATTATTTTTGACTTGGAAGTGTATTTTTTATTTATTAAAAATTTTGCAACTGCAATATAATCTTCAAATGTATTTTTTTTGTTAAGGAGTTTTCCTTCTTTCCACCATTTCATTCCTTTTTCCATTCCACCTCTTATGTGTGCTGTTACCCAAATAATGTCTCTATCGATTAGACTAAATTTAGTTGATGAAAAATCGGGTGACATTGAACTTCCGTAAGATCCATACCCGTATAAAAGTAAATTAGCGGATCCATCTACATTTGTTTTTTTGTGCCTGGTTAAAGTTATTGGAACCAACCTTCCATCATGAGAAGAACATTCTAATCTTTCAACAACATAATTATCAGGATTATGACCAGATGGAATCTCTTGTTCTTTTACTAATTTTTTTTCTTTTGTTTTAAGATTATACAGATAAGTTTTTCCAGGAGTTTTTGGAGATGAGTAAGACAAATATACTAAGTCAGTATTTCTATCTCGTTGAATAAGTGAAACACCAGGAACAATAACTTTTTCATCAGAAAAATTAAGTTCCTCTTCAATTTCAGAATTTATATTTTTTACAAATAATTTCCCTAAGGCGTTTGATTTTTCAGCTCTGATGACCCAGTTATTTAGAAAAGTTAAACCACCAATTAAAACCTCATTTTTTGGTGCTATATAGATCTCCCAATTTTGATTTAATAAATCTTTACATCTTTCAATTTTAAAATCCTCTGCATTTTCATTTGTATGACAATAAAAATAATTATCCCAGGAGTTTAATGAATAAATAATGCCTTTTTTTCTTTTCTTAATTAATTTTGGATTTGGTTTTTGTTCATTGACTGGAAAGAAATATTGTTCAGATGTATTATGATCAGAAGTGGTAATAAAAAAATACTTTTCATCAGAGCTTAAATTAATTCCAACTGTGAAAGCTTCACTTTTTTCCTCAAAAATAAGCTCGTCATCCTTAATATTTGTTCCGAGCTTATGTCTAAAAATTTTTCTAGGTCTATGAAATTCATCAAGCTTTGAATAAAAAAAATATTTGTCATCTAAACTAAAAGTAATACTTCCACTAGTCTCTTCGATCTTTTCTGTAACTAATTCTCCGGATGTGATATCTCTTATATATATTGTAAAATATTCAGAACCTTTTAAATCTAATGAGTAACCCAAGTATTGATCGTTGTTGCTCACTTCTAAATCGCCAATGCCAAAATACTCTGTTTTTAATTTTTCTTTTTCTTTATCTCCGTTCCAAATTTCTTCTATTTCATTTGAATTAATTTTTTTTCTTAGTTTAATAGAATAATTTCCTTCAGCGGTTGTTTTTGTCCAATATTCATATTGTTTATCTTTAAATGGTAATGACTCATCATCTAATTTAATTCTACCCTTAATTTCATTGAACAATTCTTTTTGACATTTTTTTGTATCTTTTAAATTATGTTCTGTATAAGAATTTTCTTCTTCAAGATACTTTCTTACATCGGGTAATAACTTTGAGCTATCTTTCAAAACTTCCAAAATGTTTTCTTGATGAACCCAGCTATAATTATCTTCCCAGGTTACATTGTGACAAGATTTTAACTCTGGTTTTTTTTTAAGTTGTGGTATTTTCATTTTGATACAAATATATGAATATAATAATTTATACAGTAGTTATATTAGCTATTTTTTATTTACTCTTAAGATTTATTAGTAATGTTTCATCAAAAAAATTATCAAAAGGTCTTAGGATTTTAATAATTATTGGGTTGATAGTTCTTGCCATACTATTTGCAGTAGCAGGGAGATTTATATTAACTTTACCCCTTACATTAGCAAGTCTAGCATTGTTGAAGTTAAAAGGTTTATCAATTTTTCAACTAATATCACTTTATAGATTAATACAAACTCTAAGAAAGTCTGGAAGGTTCTCTTTCAATCAAAAAAATTTTAACAACCAATCTTCAATATCTGTCTCAGAAGCATATAAAATTCTAAATCTAGATATGAACAAAAAAATTTCCAAGGAAGATGTAAACAAGGCTTACGTTAAAATACAAAAAAAAATACACCCAGATGTTTCACCTGAGACCTCAAGATTATCTTCAATTGTAAATGAGGCTAAAGATATTGTTTTGAATGATATTTCTTAATTCATGATTTCAATAACTTTATCAAATATTTTTTGAGGATTAATTTTATCTTTTCCAAGGGTATTATGGGTTACGGTATTTTCACCGTCAGGAATTATTGGGAACATTCTAGAGCTGTAACTTCCATAGATTAAAGGAGTATCTGCCATTAAAGTTATTGTTTTGATACCTAGAGCAGCAGACAAATGACTAAAACTTGAGTCATTACAAATTGAAATATCACAATTTTTTATTATTGGCAGTGTTTCTCTTATTAAAAAATTGTCTAACGGAACACAAAACCTTTTAAATTTTGAGGATAAAATTTCATTTAGTATTATTTGTTCATCATAATTTTTTCCAGTAGCAAGAAAAAACTTACTTTTCTTCACTTTCAATATTTTATCGATTATACTGAGAAATGTTTTTGAGGGAATTCTTTTGGTTGGTCCGGAACCACCTATCCCTAAAAGTATATTAAATTCATCTTTTTTTATTTCATATTTTTTAAAAGTTTCTAAAACTACATTATTATCTATCTGAATTTCAGGATCTTGATTAATTTCTAAATTAAGTTTTTCTTTAATAAATTTTTTTGGAGCATTCGTTATATGTTGCTCTGTTTTTTTAAACAAAGGGTATTGATAAATTTCAGGAATTCTTACAAATCTTGCTATTAAATTAAATCGTAAGGATGAGTTAAATATAAAAATTTTATCAAAATTATATTTTTTTAAATCTTTTATTAAATTCAAACTTCCAAAAAAACCACTATGTTTTAATTTATTTTTACCATCTCTTTCTAATGTAATTATCTTATCAATATAATCAGTTTGATATAAATACTGCTTTGCTTTGGAACTTTCTTTAACAAGTAAACTTATAGGTGAACCAAATTTTTCAGATATTGCTTTAATAAAAGGTAAAAAAATTACAGTATCACCAATACCCATTCTATTTTGAATTGCTAAAATTTTCATATGGTATTTATAAACTTTACTAGGTATATTTTTTATATAAATTTTTAATATGACAAAAATAAGTGGAATATATGCAGCATCAATGTCAGTTTTAAACTCTGATTTAAGCCTAAATGTTGAGAAAACAATATTACATGCAGAAAAACTGATAGATCAGGGTTGTCACGGAACTGCAATTTTTGGAAGCACAGGCCAAGCCCAATTAATTTCAATATCTGAAAAAATAAAATTATTAAATGTTCTTTCAGAAAGTAAATATAAAGACAAGCATATAATTGGCACAGGTTTAAACTCACTTAACGAAACAATTAATTTTATGAAAATAGCAGTTTCTCTAAATTTTAAAAATTTTTTAATTATGCCACCTGCTTATTATAATTATCAAGACTCAGATGTAATAAATTTTTACTCAAAAATTATTGATACTATTCCACAGTCTCAAATTATACTTTATAATTTTGAAAAATTATGTGGTTATAAATTTAGTATTAAATGTGTAGAAAATCTTGTAAAAAAATTTCCAGAACAAATTATCGGAGTAAAAGATAGTTCATATAATTTATTTGAAAATTTAAGTATAGAAAATTTCTCAGTTATGCCTGGGTCTGAGTCAAAATTATTAAGAGGATTAGAAAAAGGTTGCTCTGGCATAATAACTGCCACCTGTAATGCAACCGCTCAACTGGCAAGAAAAGTTTATGATGATTATCAAAATGATAAAGAAAAATCGTTAAATCAAAAATTAATTGATGTTAGAAACAGTTTTGAAAAATACAATTTAATTTCTGCTCTTCACACTTTGTTTTCAATAGATGATAAAATTTATGAAAATCTTTTACCACCTTTAAGTCTTTTAAATGAGACTGATAAGAAAAATCTAATTCAAAATTTAAAAGATCTTAACTTTGAAACTAAATCACAATTAGCAGCATAGAATGTACTTAGCAAGATTTCTCAACAAAGTTTTCAAAAAAGGTGGTTTTATTTTAACAGACGCAAACTCAAAAGATTTCATTATTGGTCAACCAAATGAAAATCCAATTAAATTAAAAATCCATAACAAAAATCTACATTATAAATTATTATTTCATCCAGATCTTTATTTTGGAGAAGCATATACAGATGGAGATATAACAATTGAAAACGGAACGTTGACAGATTTTCTCGATTTAGCATTGATGAATATTGGAAGAGGGGAATTAAATATATTTAGTTATCTAATTAATAGATTGAGAGGATCGTACAGATATTTAACTAATTTTAATTTTATAAAAAAATCAAAAATGAATGTATCTCACCACTATGACATCAAAGATGAGCTTTATGATTTATTTTTGGATCCCAAAAGACAATACTCTTGTGCGTATTTTAAAAATGAAAATGATAGTCTTGAAACTGCTCAAAATAATAAAATTCAACACATAATTAAAAAACTGAATATTCAAGCTGATCAAAAAGTTCTTGATATAGGTTGTGGATGGGGATCACTAGCGATTGATATTGCAAAAAGTGCCAAGTGTGAAGTGACAGGAATAACCTTATCAGAAAATCAATTAAATTATTGTAATAAAAAAGCTAAAGAATTGAATTTAGAAAACCAAGTAAAATTTAAATTAATGGATTATAGAGAATTAGATGAAAAATTTGACAGAATTGTAAGTGTGGGAATGTTTGAACATGTTGGCAGAAAATTTTACAAAAAATTTTTTAATCAAATAGAAAAAATGCTGAAAGATGATGGTGTCTCATTGATACACACTATTGGATCTGTAAATCCTCCTAGAGACCCTCATCCTTGGATTACAAAATATATTTTTCCCGGAGGTTACACTCCTAGCTTGAGTGAAGTAACTAATCCAATTGAAAAAGCTGGTTTAATTGTTACTGATATTGAAGTTTTGAGACTTCATTATGCGCATACTCTAAGGCATTGGAAAGAGAATTGTTTAAAAAATAAAGATAAAATAATTCAAATGTTTGATGAAAAATTTTTTAGAATGTGGGAATTTTATCTTGCTGGTTGTGAAATGGCATTTAAGTGGGGGGATCAAGTTGTATACCAATTTCAACTTACGAAAAATTATAGATCTACCCCAGTGACTAGGGACTATATTTATCAATAAATTATTGATAGAATCAGCAATTCTCTAAAATGAAAAAAAAACGTAAAAAATCAAAAAAGATTAAGAGAGTAAAAAAAAAAGTTAAAGTTCTCAAATCTTATAAAAAAATTAGAAAAATAAAAAAAAGAGTAAAAAAATCTAAAAAAAGAAAAAATATCAAAAAAAGAAAAAAAAGAGTCAAAAAATTAGTAATAGCTGATATTCAGACAAATGCAAAGAAACCACAAAAAGAAAGTATAATTTTAAAACTCGTAAAACTTCAATTATCTCTTAAGCCTGAATTTAATTTTAAACTAAATTTTAATTTAGAAAAACATATTCAAAGCTTTTTTGATAAAATTTCAGAAAGTATTTCAAGTTACAAAATTTTAAAACGTGATGAAAAAAGAAGATTAAAAATTGAAAAAATTGAAAAAGAAAGAGAGGCAAAAATTGAGTTGGCAAACCAAAAAAAGGAGCAAGAAGCCCTCAAATTAAAACTAAAAGAACAGACATTAAAAGAAGAGGCAAAGTTAGAAAAACAGCGAACAAAAGATATCAAATTATTTTTGAGAAAAGAACAAGCCTTACTTAGAATTGAACAGGCAGAAAAACAGAAACAATTTTTAAAGCAGCTACGATTAGATAAACAAATTGAAAAATTTAGAATTAGAGAGGTTAAAGAACTTGAAAAACTTGAAAAAATTTCTCTTAAGGAAAAAAGAGAGGATTATGCTGGATTACAAGAAAGAATTGATAAACTAAAAGAAAAATATCGATTACTCAGAGATCAAAAAATAAAAGAGAGAGTTGAGGCGCTAGGTGTTAAACTACAAGGTGATGAGGATAGAGAAACTTTATTAGAAAAAGAAAAAGAGTATACATTAGCTAGGCAAAAAATTGAGTTTGCACTAGAAAGCTTTTACAGAAGTGCAAGTAGTTTAGTATTCCAATTGAATAAAAGACATATCACTCGAGATATGTCTATATTTAGATGTATCGATCGAAGATTTGAAACTGGAGAGGTTTTTATAAAATGGGATGAGTCGCAAGATGATGAATGGTTATTGCTTATTTATATTAAAAATAATTCTCCCGATGAAGGAATTGTTATTGAAGATAAAACAAATCCTGAAAAAAATCTTTCTCATGAATTTAGAAATGTAGATATCTTTAAAGCCTCAGACACCATGGTAGACTCTTTAACGCAACTCATTGCTAGAAAAAGAGCCAAAAATAATAATTAAATATTCATATTTAATTAGGTATTATAATTTATGATTTTAGGTTCTATTTTTTTAATAATTTTATATTTGATATTTAGATATATCATTGCTTGGATTACTTATTATAATAATCTAGACCCAAGACTCGGAGACAGCACTTGGAGATTTACTTATGATTATCCGGTGATTGGTGAAAGAGATATTTCTGATTTAGATGATAAAGATTTTGTAAGACTTAGAAGAAAAAAAAACAAGATTGTTTTATTTATGTATTCAATTGTTTTAATAATGTTTATATCCTCTATGTCTTTACTAAGTAAATTTTTATTATTTTTTTTTAGTTAATTTCTTAACTGTTTTTTATTCTTAATATAAAGAAAAAAAGCTATCAATTCGTAAACAAGAGAAAATATATTAAAGATAATTGGTAATTTAAAAAAATTATAAAGAAATTTATATTTTGGCATTTTTTTCCATAACAACAAAAAAGCTGCTGCACCACCTAAAATTTTTTCACCATCTTTTACATGAAGTCTTCTTAAAAGTTGTTTACTGTCTTTTGAGGTTTCCTCTTCTGCTAATTTATTATTTGTTATATCAATCCAATCAATTTCTTCAATTTTTTCTTTTTTGTATAGATCAATTTCAGCCTTACAAATCTTACAAGAATTATTAAAATATACTTTCATAATAAATCAATTAATTACTAATTTTTTTGATAAAGTACATGCGTAAAATACTCTAGTTGAAAATTTTAAGAAACAATCTATGTAAATATGCTATGACTAATTTCTTTGAGAAATCAGATTTATCTAGAAATGAGGCTGAAAATATTATTTCTGATACTTTGCAAAAATGTGATGATGGTGAATTGTATTTAGAAAACTCTAAATCTGAATCAATTTTGTTAGATGATAACAAAATAAAAAATTCAAGTTACAGCTCTGATTTAGGATTTGGTTTTAGAGCAATTTCAGGTGAAATTGTAGCTTACTCACATTCAAATGAAATTTCAAAAGACTCATTAAAACAATCTTCCGAAAACCTCAAATCAACCCTGAAATCAGTTAAAGGCAATTATAATCATGAAATTCCTAAATCTAATAAAAAATATTATGACAATATAAATCCTATCGAACAAAAATCACTAAATGAAAAAATAAAAATACTTAATGATGTTAACAAATATATTCGATCAAAAAATAATAATGTTAAACAAGTAACTGCAAATTTCTTAGGGGAACAAAAATCTATCGAAATAATTAGATCTGGAGGTGAGTCATTGTCTGATATTCGCCCATTGATAAGATTCAATGTATCTGTGATGCTTGAAAAGAATGGAAGAAAAGAAACTGGCGTATATGGAATTGGTGGACGACAATCATACGACTCTTATTTAAAAGAGGACAATTGGAAAAATGTTTGTGATGAAGCTTTGAGAATTGCATCGGTAAATTTAGAGAGCAAACCAGCTCCAGCTGGTGAAATGAAAGTTGTACTAGGACCAGGTTGGCCAGCAATTTTAATTCATGAGGCTGTGGGTCATGGTTTAGAAGGGGATTTTAATAGAAAAAAAACTTCAGCATTTCATAATTTAATGGGTCAAAAAGTTGCAAGTGAGGGAGTTACAATCGTCGACGATGGTACCATTGATAACAGAAGAGGTAGTCTTACTATTGATGATGAAGGAACTCCAACAGAAAAAACAGTCTTAATTGAAAATGGAATATTAAAGAACTTTATGCAAGACCGATTAAATGCACGTTTAATGAATACAAGATCTACTGGTAGCGGAAGAAGAGAAAATTATAGACACATTGTTTTACCAAGAATGAGAAATACAATGATGTTAAGTGGAAAACAAACTCAAGATGAAATGATTAAGGCTGTAGACAAAGGTATTTTTGCAGTTAGTTTTGGAGGTGGACAGGTTGATATTACCTCTGGAAAATTTGTATTTAATTGCACAGAAGCTTATGAGATAATTAATGGCAAGATCGGATCTCCAATTAAGGGCGCAACATTAATAGGTGATGGACCTTCAATTTTGAAAGAAGTTTCAATGGTAGGGAATGACATGATGCTTGATCCTGGGATAGGAACATGTGGTAAAGCTGGTCAAGGAGTTCCAGTGGGTGTTGCCCAACCATCAATTTTGATAAACAAGATGACTGTTGGTGGAACAAAGCTTTAAATGGTTAAAGATCAAGTATTTTTAGAAAAAAAAACCTCATATTGTTTAGATTTAGCAAAAAAATTAGGAGCTACAGAAGCAAGTGTAATTGTGAGCAATTCTATTTCTGAAACTGTAAATTTTAGAAATAAAAAATTAGACGAATCTAACAGGTCAGACAATCTAAGTATTAATATAACAACCTATGTTGGTAAAAAAAAATCATCCATATCATCCTCAAATTTATTAAATGAAAATTTAAATATTTTGTTAGAAAAATGTATTGAAACAACAAAAAATACACCTGAAGATGAATTTAATTCCCTTCCAGATAGGGATTTATTAGCTAAAGAAGTAAAAGATTTAAATTTATATGATGATACTAATTTAAAAAATGATCATAAAATAGATTATCTCAAAAAATTAGAGGCTTCTGCCGCATTTAATAAAAAAATTATTAATACTGAGTCTAGTTTCACTCAAAATAAATCAAATTTTATTTTGGCTAATAGTGAGGGTTTTTGTGATGGTTATAAAACATCTTCATTTACTGCATCAAGTGTTACTGTTGCTAAGGATGAAAATAGCATGGAAAGAGACTATGAGTACTCAAGTAAATGTCATCTTGAAGACTTGGAAGACGCAGAAAAATTAGGTAAATTAGCTGCAGATCAAACTATAAGAAAATTAAGTCCAAAAAAAATTGGTAGTGAAAAAATTTCGATAATTTTTGATAAAAGAATTGCAAAAGGAATGCTCAGTGCTTTTGCAAGCGCCATTTCTTCTTCAGCAATTAGTAGAGGGACATCATTTTTGAAAGACAAAATAAATCAAAAAATATTTGCAGATAGTATCAATGTATTTGATAAACCAGATATTTTAAAAGGATTAGGTTCAAGAAGTTTTGATAACGAAGGAGTAAAGACTGATACACTAAAATTAGTGGATAATGGAATCTTAAAAAATTACCTTATAGATACTTACAATGGAAAAAAATTAAGTCTTAAATCCAATGGAAGATGTGGAGGAGCAAGTAATCTTTATTTTGAAAATGGTAGGATGAGTTATAAAGATTTATTGAATTCTAGCTCCAAAAGTCTTTACATTACAGAAACCATAGGTCATGGAAGTAATATTGTGACTGGTGATTATTCAGTAGGTGCAACGGGATTTTTAGTTGAAAATGGAGAATTTAAATATCCAATTAATGAAATTACAATCGCTGGTAATTTTAAAGATATGTTTCAAAATATTACTTTAGCAAATGATTTAGATTTTAAATATTCAACTAATTCACCAACCATGATGATTGAGGGGATGGTTGTAGCAGGTAAATGAGTAAATTTTGTGTAATTGGCTCAGGTATATCTGGCGCAACAATTGCAAATCTTTTAAGTAAAAAACACTCAGTAATATTATTTGATAAAGCGAGAGGACCAGGAGGCCGTGCATCTTTTAAAAGAATAAAAGGTAAAACAGGCTTTGATCATGGTACTCAATATATTTCTCCAAAAACCAAAGAATTTAAAAGATTTACAAATAATTTAATCAAAAAAAAGGTCTTAAAAGTTTGGGGTGGAAAACATATTTTTCTTAATTCTAAGAAAAAAGAGGATAAAAAACATATCAAGATAATTGGTAGAAGTGGAAATAATGATATTAGCAAGTATTTGTTAAAAAAAATTAACTGCAATTATCAATGTGAGCTGAAGAAAATTTATTTTAAAAATAAATTATGGCACTTATTATTTAATGATGGAAAATTAAGATCCTTCCAAGGCATTATTTTAACTTGTCCTTTTCCACAACTAAAAAAACTTTCAAAAAAATTCATTAAAAATTCTTTTTTAGATAAGTCCATAAAAATGGACGCAAATATTACAACTATGATTGCCATAAAAAAAGATAACAGTTCTAAAAGTAGTTACTTTTTTGAGGATCCTGTTCTGGGTTGGGCTGGAAATGAAAATTCAAAAAAAAGGTTTAAATCGAAACATGATTTGTGGACTCTCCAAAGTACTTTTATATGGGCTAATAAAAAAATAAATCAAAATAAGAAAAAGAAAAAAGAAAATTCAGATATAATGATAGATAAATTTTTTAAACTCTCCAATATCAAAAAAACAAAAATAAATTATTCTTTTAATCACGGGTGGAAATATTCATCTAATTCAAAACCTTTTAGAATCAAAAGTTACTGGGATTCAAAAAAAAAATTAGGTGTTTGTGCCGATTGGTTTGTTGGACCCAGATTAGAGTCTGGATGGATAAGTGCCAATGATTTATTTAAAAAAATTTCAAAATGAATTATTCAAAATTTTTTAATCTATACTCCCAATTACCCATTCTTGAATAAGATACTTTTAAAATTCTTGAATTTTTTTGATCAAACCAGATATCAAAATTTAATCTTTTATCTTTTGCAATAGTCATATCTTTAGATTTGAGTGTAAAACGACTTACCTCGTATGTTTTTCCATAAAGATCAATTTTTTCTTTACCAACAAAAGTTACAATTTGTTCTTTTACACTTCCTGAAATTGGACTTATTTGACTATTTGTTTGTAAAATTTTATGGTTCCACCAGTTTCCAACCACATTATTAGTTGAGGCTTCTCCACTATAAGAAGAACCTTTAATATCAAATTTTTTACTATTTTTATTGAATTTAAGACTCACAAACTTTTTTTTATCATTCTGTAAAGTTTTGGATTCAAATGAAATCATTTGATCTTTCAGGTATTTTTCTTCACCATATGACTCGACCTCAAAAATTGTGGTGCCCAAAAGATCAACAGAAAATTTAAATTGATTTGTGATAATTGTTTCTTCTCCTTGTCTCTCAAAAAAATAATAATTATATCCAATTAGTTTGCCATTTCTAAAAATTTCCATTTCAATCTTGTTATATTTATTGTAGTGACCCATATGTGCTATAGAATTAATTGGAAAAATTAAAAGAAATAAAATGACTGTAAATTTTTTCATTTAGGAATTACTTTAGTAGACTTTAAAGATAATAGAAATAACTTATTAAAATGTTTTTAAAAATAAAGAAAATACCTAAAGTCAAGTGGAGTTCTGAAAAACCATATAATTTTAAACCAAAATTTTCTACATTTTTTTTCTTATGTTTTGGTTTGATGTTGTTTGGTCTTGGTGAGGGACTATTGATTGTCTCATTTACAGGGGCTTCTCCTTGGAGCGTTTTAGCACAAGGTATCTCTTTAAATGTAAATTTAAGTATTGGAACAATAACTTTATTGATAAGTATTATGGTCTTAATTTTATGGATACCATTAGGTCAAAAACCAGGAATGGGAACAATATTTAACGCTCTTATAATTGCTCTAATGATTGATCTATGTATTAAATTTGTTCCAACTCCATCAAATTATTTTTATCAATTGATTTTAGCCATTGCTTCAGTAGTAATGGTTGGAATAGGAGGAGGAATTTATCTAGTTTCAAATTTGGGAGCTGGACCAAGAGATGGATTGATGATTGGTTTACAAAAATTAACCAATTTACCTGTAGCGGCTGTTAGAGCGTTTTTAGAAATATCTGTTGTAAGTATTGGTTGGTACTTGGGTGGAACTGTAGGTGTAGGAACTTTATTATTTGCTTTTGGTATTGGTCCTTGCGTTGCCTTAGGTTTATTTTTGGTTGATAAGATTTTTGATTAGGCAGCAGCGCCCGATTTTTCACTTCTTTTTCTTTCATGAGGGTCAAGAATAGCTTTTCTTAATCTACATGACTCAGGAGTAATCTCCAAAGCTTCATCAGTATTTAACATGCTTAGCTGTTCTGCAATAGACATTTTTCTAACTGGAGTTAAAACAACATTCTCATCAGTGCCTTGTGTTCTCATGTTAGTTAATTTTTTACCTTTCATTACATTAATAATCATATCGCCTGGTTTTGGGGATAAACCAACAATCATTCCAGGATATACAGGATCATTATGAGTTACGAACATCTCACCTCTGGCCTGTAGATTAAATATTGCAAAAGCCACTGCTTTTCCTTGTTCCATAGAAATTAAGGCACCGTTTCTTCTACCTTCCATTTCACCTTCAAATGGCCCATAAGTATGAAAAATTCTATTGATAACACCATTTCCTTTTGTAAGTGTTAAAAATCTACTTGTGTATCCCATTAAGCCTCTAGTTGGGGCATGAAAAATAAGTCTTTTTTTATTTTTACCAGTGTCCTTAAGCTCAATCAGTTTACCTTTTCTTCTATTCATTGAGTCTATTATTTTTGACGAATATTCTTCATCAAGATCCATTGTAATTTCTTCTATTGGTTCAAGCTTGTTACCATTTTCATCTTTTTTATAAAGAACCTTAGGAGGGCTTACAGTCATTTCAAAACCTTCTCTTCTCATTTGAGTAAGTAAAATTTCTAACATTAGTTCACCTCGTCCACTAACTACAAATGAATCATTTCCCTCATTTTCAGTAAATGTAATTCCAACATTATTCTGTGCCTCTTGTACTAGTCTATCTCTTATTTGTGTACTTGTAAGTTTTCTACCCTCTGTACCTGCTAAAGGAGATGTATTCACTGTTATTGTAATTGACATTGTTGGAGGATCAATTGGAGTAGCTTCTATCGGTTCATTAACTTCGAGATCACAAATTGTATCTGCAACATTAGCTTTTTCTAACCCGGCAACCACGACAATGTCTCCAGCCTCACCAACTTCGATTGGAACTTTTTTAGTTCCCTCATATCTGAAAATTTTAGTTAATCTACCTTCGTCAACTTTTTCTCCATTTAAGTTGATTGCTTTGATTGCTTGATTTGCTTTAGCAGTTCCCTGAGAAATTCTACCTACTAAACTTCTACCTAGAAAACTATCTGCGTAAAGAAGAGTAGATAGCATAGCAAATGGTTTTGACTTATCTAATTCTGCAGGTTTTACATGTTCTATAATTTTATCTAAAAGAGGATTAAGATTTTCTCTTGTACCATCAATTTCAAGGTCAGCCCATCCAGATCTACCACTAGCGTATAAAACTGGAAAATCTAATTGTTCCTCATTAGCATCTAAACTTACGAATAAATCAAATGTTTCATTTAAAACTTCATCAGCTCTTTGGTCTGCTTTATCAAGTTTGTTAATAACGACAATAGGTTTAAGTCCTTGTTTCAATGCTTTTGCTAAAACGAACTTAGTTTGAGGCATCACACCCTCAGCAGAATCTATTAATAATAAGGCCCCATCAGCCATACTAAGAACTCTTTCAACTTCAGCAGCAAAATCTCTATGACCTGGTGTATCGATTATATTTATCCTTGAATTTTTCCAATTAATTGATGCAGGTTTAGCTAAGATTGTTATTCCTCTCTCTTTTTCTAACTCTCCAGAGTCCATCAATCTTTCATCTACAATTTCATTTTCTCTAAATGATCCACTTTGTTTCATCAGATTGTCAATTAATGTTGTTTTGCCATGGTCTACATGGGCTATGATGGTGATGTTTCGAATAGTATTATTCATAAATTGGTGCTCTTATACATATTTAAAGGCTTTTGGAAACTTAAAAAAACTCTTGCTGTAATTGAATAAATTTAGCATTTTTAATTTAATTCCCTTTTTTTCGCTTTTCACGTTTAATTTTTCTTTTTTCTTTTAAGCTAAATTTTGGTTTTTTCTTAACACTTGAGTCTTTGAAAGATTTTCCACTGTATCGTTTTGACATATCATTTTTTTAGTTAAAAAAAAGGCCATCATAAGATGGCCTTTAAATTCTATTTGAAGAGAGTTGGGTTTACATTCCCATACCACCCATACCTCCCATTCCACCCATGCCACCCATTCCACCAGGCATTCCTGCTGGTGCAGCATCTTTTTCTTCAGGTTTATCAGCAATCATTGCTTCAGTTGTAACTAATAATCCCGAGATAGAAGCAGCATCTTGAAGAGCAGTTCTTACTACTTTTACTGGATCAATTATACCCTTAGCAAACATGTCACAATATTCTTCGTTTTGTGCATCATAGCCATGAGTTTTTTTATTTTGTTCTAATAATTTACCAACTACCACTGAACCATCTACACCAGCATTTTTAGTAATTTGTCTTATTGGTGACTCTAATGCTCTTCTTACCAAATCCACACCAGCTTTTTGATCCTCACCTTTAGCTTTAACTTTGTCTAACTCTTGTGCTGCATATAATAGGGCACATCCACCACCGGTTACAATACCTTCTTCAACAGCAGCTCTTGTTGCATTCAATGCATCTTCGACTCTGTCTTTTCTTTCTTTAACTTCAACTTCCGTTGCACCACCAACTTTAATCACTGCAACACCACCAGCTAACTTAGCTAATCTTTCTTGAAGTTTTTCTTTATCATAATCTGATGTTGTTTCGTCAATTTGTTGTTTAATTGATGAACATCTAGCTTCAATGTCAGATTTTTTACCACTGCCATTTACAATTGTGCTATTATCTTTATCAACTTTAATTTTTTTGCAAGATCCAAGATCATCAAGTTTAACATTCTCAAGCTTAATACCTAAATCTTCAGAAATAACCTGACCACCTGTTAAGATAGCAATATCTTCTAACATTGCTTTTCTTCTATCTCCGAATCCAGGAGCTTTTACAGCTACAACTTTCAAACCACCTCTTAATTTATTTACAACTAAAGTTGCTAAAGCTTCACCTTCAACATCTTCCGAAATAATCATTAACGGTCTGCCAGCTTGAACAACAGCCTCCAAAAGAGGAACCATCGGTTGTAGATTAGTTAATTTTTTTTCATGTAAAAGAATAAATGGATTTTCTAATTCAGTTGTCATTTTATCACTATTAGTAATAAAATACGGAGAAAGGTATCCTCTATCGAATTGCATACCTTCTACTACATCTAATTCAGTTTCAATACCTTTATTTTCCTCAACCGTGATAACACCTTCATTTCCAACTTTTTGCATTGCTTTAGAAATCATAGTTCCAATTTCTTTATCACCATTTGCAGAAATAGTTCCTACTTGAGCAATCTCATCACTATCTTTTACTTTTTTAGCAGAAGACACTAAGTTTTGTTTTACAACTTCTACCGCTGCATCTATTCCTCTTTTTACATCCATAGGATTCATGCCTGCAGTAACATATTTAACACCTTCTTTAACTATTGCTTGTGCTAAGATAGTTGCTGTAGTAGTTCCATCACCAGCTTCATCATTAGTTTTGCTAGCAACTTCTTTAACCATTTGCGCACCCATATTTTCAAACTTATCTTCTAAGTCAATTTCCTTTGCAACAGATACACCATCTTTTGTAATTCTTGGAGCTCCATAAGATTTATCCATCACAACGTTTCTTCCTTTTGGACCCAATGTAACTTTAACAGTATCAGCTAAGATATTAACACCTCTTATCATTGCTGCTCTTGCTTCAGCATCAAACTTTACAACTTTTGCCATTTTATTTTCTCCTTTTAAATTAAATTATTTACTTGAGATACCCATAATGTCTGACTCTTTCATTATGCTGTATTCTTTCCCATCAATTTTGACTTCTGTGCCTGACCATTTTCCAAATAAAACTTTATCTCCAATTTTAACATCCATTGGGATTATTTTTCCATCTTCAGTTTTTGCACCTCCACCTACCGCAACAACTTTACCCTCTTGCGGTTTTTCTTGTGCTGTGTCTGGAATGATTATTCCACCAGCAGTTTTTTCACTGCTATCTAAAACTTCTATTAAAACTCTATCATGTAACGGTCTAAATTTCATAAATTCTCCTTATTAGTATGAACTTCATATAGAGATTGGCCTTACTATTTCAAGATATAGTTCAAAATAAGTTGATGAAAAAACATAGGAATTTAGGGGTTTTATGGTTTATAGATTAATTTAATGACTAAAAATTTAGACAAAGAAGGACTTAAATCAATAGTAGACAATTATCAACTATTCTACGTAGATTTATGGGGAGTAGTTCATAATGGAATTAAATTACACTTAGAGGCAATCAAAACTTTAAAAGAAATTGCGAAGAAGAGAAAAGACTACGTTTTGCTTACAAATGCACCAAGACCAAATTTTGTAGTTAAATCTTTTTTAGAAAAACTGGGAATGGAAAAGGAAATTAGAGAACATGTTTTTACTTCTGGGGAGGCAGCTTTACTTTATTTAAAAAAAAACTTTTCACTAAAAACTTTTTTTCATGTTGGTCCTCCTAGGGATTTTGACTTATTTAAAGATTTCGAAAAATTAAAATCTAAGAGTATAGAAAAAAGTGAATATCTTTTATGTACCGGATTATTTGATGATCATATCGATGATTTAAAATATTATAAGGATTTATTTGAAAAAAATATTAAAAAAAAGATGATTTGTACAAATCCAGATTTAATCGTGGACAGAGGTAATAAAAGAGAATTATGCGCAGGATCTGTTGCCATGGTGTTTGAAAAAATGGGTGGTGAAGTTGTATATTTTGGAAAACCATATCCAGAGGTTTATAATCAATCTATTGACAACAAAAATAAAAAAATTCTTTCAATAGGGGATAATTTAAATACGGACATTAAAGGCGCAAACTTATTAGAATATGATTCATTACTAATTTCAAATGGAATTCATAAAAATGAAATTAAAGAAAAAGGAATAGAAAAAGTTTCAAAGTCTTATGAAACAATTTGTAATTATATTCAATCGGAATTGAAATGGTAAATCAATGAAAATTTATAAAAACTTCTTAATTCATTCCCAACATAAAAATTCAATTATTTTAATTGGTAACTTTGATGGTATTCATTTAGGACATCAAAAACTATTCTCATTAGCAAAAAAATACAAAAAAAAATATTCTTTAAATGTTGGAGTTTTAACTTTTGAACCAATACCAAAATTTTTTTTTAATAAAGATTTAAAAAATTTTAAAATATCAAATTTAGAGCAAAAAATAGATAATTTGAAGCGTTTAAATGTTGATTTTATTATTATTAAAAATTTCAATAAAAAATTTTCAAAAACAAAATCAACAATCTTTATAAAAGAAATATTAGGAAAAAAACTTAGACCGAAATTTATTTTTGTTAGTAATAATTTTAGGTTTGGAAATAAAAGAGAAGGCAATGTAAAACAACTAAAAAAATTTGAGAAATTATGTGGTTTTAAGGTTGTGAAACCCCAACCGTTAACAATTAACAAAAGAATAGCCTCTTCTTCTTCAATTAGAAATTATTTAACAAAGGGTAATTTGAAGAAAGCAAATAAAATGTTGAATAGAAACTGGTCTATTCATGGAAAAGTTCAAAAAGGAAAACAATTAGGTAAAAAAATAGGGTTTCCCACAGCAAACATTGATATTAAAGATTATGTTTTGGCTTGCCCTGGTGTTTATGCGGTTAGAGCTAAAAAAATTAGAGAAAATGGTTATTTTAAAGGTATCGCAAATTTGGGTTATAGACCAACATTTAATGGAAAAAAAATATTACTGGAAGTTCATCTATTTAATTTTTCAGGAAATCTCTATAATAAGTACTTAACAGTAGAATTTAAAAAATTTATAAGAAAAGAAAAAAAATTTAAAAATATAAATCAACTTAAAAAACAAATAAAAATTGATCTTATAAAAGCAAAAAAATAAAATGAGTAAATCCCAAATCAATCTTCCCAAAACGGCTTTTTCTATGAAAGCTAATTTACCAACAAAAGAACCAGAAATTTTAAAATTTTGGCAAAATATCAATCTTTATGATCAGTTAAGAAAATCAAGAAAAGGTGAAGAAAAATTTGTTCTTCATGATGGTCCGCCATATGCAAATGGCAATATACATATGGGCACTGCCTTAAATAAAATTTTAAAAGATATAATAGTGAAATTTCATCAAATGGACGGTAAAGACTCAGTTTATGTTCCAGGTTGGGATTGTCATGGCTTACCGATCGAGTGGAAAATTGAAGAGCTATATAAAAAAAATAAAAAAAATAAGAACGAAATTCCAATAGTTGAATTCAGAAAAGAATGTCGAGCTTTTGCTGAAAAATGGATAGGCATTCATAAAGATCAATTTAAGAGGTTGGGGGTAATAGGTGATTGGGAAAATTATTATTCTACAATGAGTTATGATGCTGAAGCTCAAATTGTTAGAGAGCTTGGAAAGTTTTTAAAAGAGGGAAGTTTATATAGAGGTTTTAAACCAGTTTTATGGTCCACGGTTGAAAAAACTGCTTTAGCTGATGCAGAAGTAGAATATCAAGATCACAAGTCTGATACTATTTATGCATCTTTTCCTGTTAAATCATCGAATATTGAGGAACTGAAAGACAGTGAAGTAATTATTTGGACAACTACTCCTTGGACAATTCCAGCCAACAGAGCATTGGCATATAACGAAAGTTTAAATTATCTCTTAATAAAAATTAAGGATCATAAAGTTTTTAAAAATAAAAAAATTGTGATTGCTGAGGCCTTATTAGAGTCAGTAACAAAAGAATGTGAAATTAAAGATTTTAAAAAGATTAATAACTTTAAGGGAAAAAATTTGAAAGGAACTATATGCAAACATCCTTTTTTTGATTTAGGTTATGATTATGATATTCCAATGTTAAGCGCTCAATTCGTTACCACCGAACAAGGTACTGGTATTGTTCATTGTGCTCCAAGTCATGGACCTGATGATTTTAATTTATGTTTGAATAATGGAATTAAAGCTATCGAAACTGTAGATGGTGATGGCAAGTATACAAATTACGTAAAATTATTTGAAGGTATGCATATATTTAAAGCTAACCCAACAGTAATCGAGAAACTTAAAGAACAAAAAAAACTTTTATCAAATGGAGAGCTAGTCCACTCTTACCCCCATTCTTGGAGATCAAAAGCTCCCTTAGTTCATAGGGCAACACCTCAGTGGTTTATTTCGATGGAGAGTCATGAATTAAGAAAAAAAGCTCTCAAAGCTATAGAGGATACAAATTTTTATCCAAGCAAAGGTAAAGAACGATTAAAATCAATGATAGAAACCAGGCCTGACTGGTGTGTATCTAGACAACGAGTTTGGGGAGTTCCTTTACCAATCTTCCTAAATAAAAAAACGAAAAAAATTTTAATTGATGAGGATGTTTTTGAAAATATTGCAAAAATTTATGAAAAGGAAGGTTCAGATTGTTGGTTTTCGGATGATCCTCAAAAATTTTTAGGAAAAAATTATAAATCTGAAGATTTTGAAAAGTTAAGCGACATTGTTGAGGTATGGTTTGACAGTGGATCAACACACACATTTGTTTTAGAAAAAAGAGAAGATTTAAAGTGGCCTGCATCCATGTATTTAGAAGGATCGGATCAACATAGAGGTTGGTTTCATTCATCATTGTTGGAATCATGTGGAACTAGAGGAAGAGCACCTTTTGAGTCTATTCTTTCGCATGGATTTGTTGTTGACGGGAAGGGTTTAAAAATGTCAAAGTCACTTGGTAATGTAATAGCACCTGAAGATATATTAAAAAAATATGGTGCTGATATTTTAAGAATTTGGGTTGCATCATCAAATTATGCTGAAGATTTAAGGATTGATTATTCGATATTGGATCAACATGCAGACTCATACAGAAAAATTAGAAATACATTTAGATATTTGCTTGGTAATTTGAATGATGACTTTAATGAAATTAAACTAGAAAATTTAGATATAGAAAAACTACCAGAGTTAGAACAATATATGCTTCATAGAATTTATACCTTAAATGAAAATTTTAATAAATATTTTAAAAATTATGATTTTCATAATTTGTACAAAGAATTATTAAATTTTTGCACTGTAGATTTGTCGGCCTTCTATTTTGATATAAGAAAAGATACATTATATTGTGACCCAAAAGATTCCAATAAAAGAAAATCGACATTAACATTATTGAATGTAATTTTAGATGCATTATTAAAATGGTTTGCTCCAATCCTTTCATTCACAACAGAAGAGATCTATCAGCTGATTTCAAAGAAAAATAAAAGTATCCATTTACAGAAATTTATTCAGATGCCCAAAAATTTTCAGAATTTAAGTTTAAATAAAAAATGGCTTGAATTAATAAAGATAAGAAATTTTAGCAATGTAAGTATTGAAGAAAAAAGAAGCTCGAAAGAAATTGGTTCCAGTCTTGAGGCAAATCTTAAAATAAAACTAAATGATAAATATAGAGATATGGTAAAAAATATTGATTTTTCCGAGCTATGCATAACTTCGAATGCTGAAATTACATTTAGCGAAAAAATTGAAATAGAGGTTGATACAAGCAAGGCAAAAGGAGTGAAGTGTCCTGTTTGCTGGAAAATAAATCCAAATTCATGTGTTAGACACCCAACATGAGTTTGAAAAATAAATTTAATATAAGTTTATTTTTAATTATTATTATTTTCTTAGTTGATAGAATTTCAAAATTTTACATCATTACACTAAGTAAAAAAAATTTTGACCAAGAAATTTTTCAATCAGAATATTTAAATTTAGTTTTGATTTGGAATGATGGTATAGCTTTTGGACTCTTATCTTTACAAGAAAGTTATTTATATAATCTTATAACATTGCTAATAGGATTTATAATCTTAATTTTAATTTATTTAATTTATAAATCTCAAAACTTTAAAAAGTTTTCTTATATTTTAGTTACAGGAGGTGCTCTAGGAAATATATTTGATAGAATTGTCTATAAATCAGTCCCTGATTTTATTGACTTTCATATTAATGGATTCCATTGGTTTATTTTTAATATTGCAGATATATTCATCACCATTGGAGTGATTTGCCTTATTTATGATGAAATTTTTATAGAGAAAAAGGAAAATGTATAAAAAACTTATTTTTTTATTTCTATTAATGGGCCTTTTTTCAGGATGTCAGTCTTTAAGGGAAGGTTTAGAAGGAAATAAAAAGTCAAAAAGTGCAGAAGAATTTCTTATTGAAAAAAAAAATCCGTTAGTATTACCTCCTGATTATTCAAAGCTACCTGAACCATCTGAAAAAAATGTTGAGGAAAATAATGAGTTTGATTTGCAAAAGATTTTAGAAACATCTGATAGCAACACTCCTTCGGAAAATTCAGTTAATCAATCATTAAAAAAATCAATAATAGATAAAATAAAGAAAAATTAATGTTTTCAAAATCTATTAATTTAAAAAGTTTTAAAATCAATAAAAATAAAAAAAAAATTCAGAGTAAACTCAAAATTCTTTTAAGTGAGAAAAATCAATTAATTAAATCTTTAAGCAAAAACTATAAAGATAATTATGATTTTAAAAAGATAAAAGGAAAAAAGAATTTCAGACTAATTGGTATGGGAGGTTCTATTTTAGGTTCTCAGGCAATCTATAATTTTCTTAAAAGTAAAGTAAAAAAAAATTTTTTATTTTTTAATAATTTGAATTCATTTCAAAAAATAAATAAAAAAGAAAAATTTACTAATCTAATAATTTCAAAATCAGGAAATACCTTAGAAACTATTTCAAATGCAAATATTTTGATTAACAGAAAAGATGAAAATATATTTATTACTGAAAATAAGCCTAGCTATCTTTTCAATCTTGCATCAAAACTTAAGTCAGAAGTAGTACATCATAATAACTTTATTGGTGGTAGGTATTCTGTTTTGTCTGAAGTTGGAATGTTACCAGCAAAATTGATGGGCCTTAATCCTAAAAAATTTAGACAATTTGATAATCTTATTAAAGATAGAAAATTTCTTAATTTATTAATTCATAATACTGGTGGAATTTTGTTTTTTGCAAAAAATAAGAAATTCAATTCAATAATAATAAATTATGACGAAAAATCTGACTTTTTTTTTCAATGGTACCAACAGCTAGTTGCAGAAAGTCTTGGTAAAAAAGGAAAGGGAATCTTGCCAATTATTTCAACAATGCCAAAAGATAATCATAGTGTGATGCAACTATTTTTAGATGGGTTTAAAAATAATTTTTATACTTTTTTTTCATGTAAAGAAAAAATTTCAAACAAATTAGAAAAAAAAAATTTATTGTTAAGTCACAAATATTTAGGCAAATATACACTTAATGAAATAATTTTAAGACAAAAAAAAGCAACTGAAAATGTTTTTTCAAAAAAGAATATTCCATTTAGAAGTTTTGAGGTTAAAAAAAGAAATGAAAAAACTTTAGGTGAATTATTTTGTTATTTTATTTTTGAAACAATCTTATTAGGGAGAGCACTTAATATAAATCCTTTCGACCAACCATCTGTAGAATTGATTAAAACAGAAACAAAAAAACAATTTAAAGTCTAAAATTTGCAAAATAATATTTTAGAAAGTCCATATTTTTTTTCCTCTACAATTTTTAACTCTGGAAATGATTCATTTTCTTTAAAATTTCGGTGAATGATAATAATTCCATTTTTATCTAAAATTTCAGCTTCTTTAATTTTAGACAATATAAGAGAAATATTTTTTTCTTTAAATGGTGGATCTAAAAAAATTATATTAATTTTTTTCTTTAAAGTTTTAAAATTAAAATCATTGAAAATATCTGCATCAAATATTTTACATTTCTCTTCAAGTTTAAAATTTTTAACATTTTTTTTTAAAATTGATAAAGAAACTAGGTAATTTTCAACAAATATTACATTACTAGCTTCCCTAGATAGTGCTTCAAGACCAAATGAACCTACCCCAGAGAATAGATCCAGTACATTAGAATTCTTTAAAATTAAATCAAATTTTTTTGAATGATTAATAATATTAAAAATTGACTCTTTTACTAAATCTTTTAAAGGTCGTGTTTTCTTGTCAGTTGGTTCTAAGATTTTTCTACCTTTAAATTGACCTGCAATAATCCTCATAGGTCTATAACTTTGTATCCAATATCTTTTCTAAAAAACCCATGATCCCAATTTAAAATTTTAAGGTTATTAAAAATTTTCTCTCTAGCACTTAAGAAGCTACTTGATAACGATACAAAATTTAAGACTCTTCCCCCTATAGCTAAAATTTGATTATCTTTTGAAACAGTGCCTGCATGAAAACATAAATTTTTATTATCTAAATTAATTTTATCTAAATTATTAATTAAAATATTCTTTTTATATTCATCAGGATAACCATTAGAACAGACAACTACACATATGCTTTTTTCATTACTCCATTCAATATCAATTTTATCCAATGTCTTATTTGTACATGATAATAAAATATCTAAAAGTTGAGTTTCCAATTTAGGTAAAATAGTTTGACATTCGGGATCTCCCATTCTCACGTTGTATTCAATCAAATAAGGCTCATTATCTTTAATCATTAGCCCAGCATAGAGAAATCCAACGTATTCTATTTTTCTATCTTTAAGACCTTGAAGAGTTGGATTTATAATTTTTTCAATAATCTTTTTTTCTAATGGATCATTTATTAATCTAGATGGTGAGTACGCTCCCATCCCTCCAGTATTTTTACCTTTATCACCTTCAAAGACCCTTTTATGGTCCTGCGCAGTTTCAAATTTTTTGATTGTTTTGCCATCAGTGATGATAAAAAAACTCATTTCCTCTCCATCTAGAAATTCCTCGATTAATACGTTTTTTGCTAAACCAAATTTTCCATTAAATATTTCTTTGACTGCTTGAACTGCATTACTAATATTCTCACAAATATAAACTCCTTTTCCAGCGGCCAATCCATCTGCTTTAATTACTATTGGATAATTAGATTTTTCTAAAAATATTTTAGCCTCTGATGGATTTTGAAAAATTCCAAAATTAGCTGTTGGAATGTTAAATTCTTTACAAAGATTTTTAGTAAAAATTTTTGATCCTTCAAGTTGCGAAGCTGCTTTGTTAGGCCCAAATACTTTGACTTTTGTATCTTTCAAAAAATCTACTAATCCATCAACCAATGGTTTTTCTGGTCCAATAATTAAAAATTCAATATTCTTTTCAATAATCAAATTTTTAATTTGATCAAAGTCTTTTAAATCAATGTCTATATTTATTGCTATTTCTTTAGTTCCTGCGTTACCAGGTATGCAGTAAATTGTATTTACTTTTTTGGAATTTTTTAAACTATGGCTAATTGCATGCTCACGACCGCCACTTCCTATTATTCCAATATTCATGTATAGATATATAAACTAAAAATGTACAAAAAATTAGCTAAAATAAAATATTTACCAAATAATTTCCAAATTTTAGAAAAAGGTGATCATGTGATATGTGCAGTCTCTGGTAAGCAAATTAAACTTGAAGACTTGCAATACTGGAATGTTGATCTTCAAGAGCCTTACTTCTCATATGTTGAGGCTGCAAAAAAAAGAGAAACTCAATAATTTTACTTCCAACGATTATGTGACCATATCCATTTAGAAGGACTCTTTTTTATAATTTTTTCGAGCCATTTATTGAGTTCAAGCGTTATTTCATCAATCGATACGTTTTCTTTAAATTCAAAAGGCTCAAAGATTTGTATCTTAAAGTCAATATCATTAATTCTAACGATATCAATTGGAATAACTTTACAATTAAATTTTTTAACAAATTGTCCTGGTATAGTAGTTGTATAAGCCTCTTTATTAAAAAACTTAATTTTAGAACCTTCACTTACTCTTTGATCAATCATTAAAGCAACAGAATAACCTTCATTGAACAATTTCAAGGAGTCTCGTATTCCAACTCGTCCTTTTTTAATTTGTATTTTACAAATATATTTTTTTCTAAGTCTTTCCATAATTAAATTCATAAAGATATTGTTAAGTGGACGATAAACTGCTGAAAGTTTAATTCCAGATTTTTCAAGATACATAGCCATCAATTCAAAATTATCAAAGTGACCAGAAACAAATATTACACTTTCATTATTTTCTTTAAGTTTATTTAGAATATCAGTTCCATTTATTTGAATATTTCCTTTTTGATTCTTTCTAAGATCATTCAAAAAAATATATTCTGCAAATACTTTTCCATAATAATTCCACATTTCTGATATATGTTCTTTTATCTCGATGTTTGTTAAATTAGGGAACGCAATTTTTAAATTATTCTCAATTTTTTTTTGTGATCTAAAAAATTTGCCAAAAAATAAAAAAATTTTTCCAGATAGATATGATGATTTTTTTAATCCAATTATCTTAAATATAAAAAAAAAGAAAATTATAATTATCGTTTCAATTAGATACCTTAAAAATTTAAATACTTTCATATAACTTTTTTATTTTATTATTTATCTCGTCTAATTGATCTATTTTCAGACTGATCTTAAAACAATTTATTTCTTTTTGAAAATTTTCTCCTATACGCATATAATCTTTTTCTGTCGTTAATATTTCTGCATTCAAAGATTTTGCTAACTCAAGAATCTTTTTAATATCTCTTTTTGAATAACTATAATGATCTGGGTATTCTAAATCTTTTACAATTTTAAACTTATTTTGAGTGAGCATTTCTAAAAAAGTATTATGGTTTCCTATACCAGAAAAAACTAGATAAGTTTTTTCTAAGTTAAAATTATTTAAATTAATTGGTTGATAAGAGGAATTAAATAAATTTAATTTTCCAAAGTTTTCAGAAAAAAAACTCTTTATTGATAATTGATTATTTTGATTACCGCTTATTAAAACATTTTTGTATTTTGTTAAATTATCTAAACTTTCTCTCAATGGTCCAGAGGGAATTATTCTTCTGTTACCAAACATATTTTTTTCATTAAAACAAACAAATGAAATATCATAAAGAATACTTTTATCTTGAAGACCATCATCAAAGATTGCAATTTTAAATCCATTTTTAGCCGCTTCATCCAGAGCTTTTGATCTAGATTTGTTGATAAAAGTTTTACCGAATTTTTCTAATAATTTTTGTTCATCTATTTGATCTGAATAAAATTTTTTAATAAAACAAGCTTTTATTTGCATTTTATCGCAAAGCTTCATTAATTCAATTGAGAATGAAGTTTTGCCGGTACCACCAATATAAATGTTACCTACACAAATTGTTTTGATGCTATTTATTTTTTTTATATTTTTAGTTGGTTGAAATTTTAAAACTAATTCATAGAATTTTGAAATTGGAAATAAAAAATTTGATAAAAAGTTTGGTTTTTTATAATCCCAAAATTTAGGTTTTTTTAATTTCATTTACAAAGATTTGATTAATTTCTAACACACTTTTTTTTAATATATTTTTTCCAATTTTTTTTAAATCAATTGTTTTCGTCTTCTTTTTTTTTAATAATTTATGAGAAATAGCTGTTAATTGATTTTGATTTTTAATCTTAAAAGCCAATTTCTTTTCCTTAAAAAATTTAAAGATATCTTTGAAATTTCTTACATTCGGTCCGTGAACAATACTCAAACCATATCTTGCTGGCTCTATAGGATTTTGACCACCATGGTTGACTATAGAACCTCCTATAAAAATCATTTTAGCTATTTTAAAAAATTTTTTTGTTTCTCCATATGTGTCGACTAAGTAAATATCCGTATTAAAATCAATCTTTTGTTTGGATGATCTAGTTATTGTATTTAAACCAATAGTTGTCAAATCATCTTTAATTTCAGAAACTCTATTAACATGTCTTGGAATTATTATTGTTAACAATTTTTTAAATCTTTTACTTAATTCTAAATGTGTTTTGCCAACAATAACCTCTTCACTTGGGTGTGTGCTTGATGCTACCCAAATCAATCTTTTTTTAAGTTTTAACAAAAAAGATTTAGTTAATGTGTCTTTACTGGAGTCTTTATCATCAGTAAACTTTAAATTTCCAATATTCTTGATTTTTTTTACATTAAATTTTTTTAAATATTTTAGTGTTTCTGTATTTGCAGGATATGCAATATCAATTTTTGCAAATGTATCTTTTGAAAAATTTTTAAAAAAACTCCACTTGGTAAATGATTTATTAGTAATTCTTGCATTCATTAATAAAAGAGGGATTGAATTTTTCTTAATTTCTCTGAACATGCAGGGCCATATCTCTGAGTCTATAAATATTGCAACTCTAGGTTTCCAATAATTGATAAATTTTGATGTAAAATAGAAGTAGTCAATGGGAAAAAATTGATGAATAGTTTTTTTTAATTTAAAATTTTCAAAAATTTTTGATGAGCTAAGAGTAGATGTAGTAACTAAAATATTTTTGATATCTTTTCTTTTTTCCAATTCTTTAACTAAAGGAACTATACTTAAAAACTCACCAACACTCGCAGCATGAAACCATATTAGATTACCTGGCTTTCTTTTTTTTAAATTTATAGTAAATTTTTCTAAAAATCTTTTTTTATCTTCTTTATTTTTTAATAATCTAATTAGTATAATTAAAGGAGAAAATAATATTACAATTAAAAATAAAATTTGATAAAAAAAAAACATTATTCTTTTCTAATTTGTTTATCATAAAAATTTTTATACTGTTTAGAATTTTGCAATAATTCCTCATGTTTTCCTGATGATAATATTTTACCATTCTCTACCACGAATATTTTATTTGCATTAAGAACAGTTGAGAGTCTGTGAGCTATTACAACAGTAGTTTTATTTTTAGTAAGGATATTAATTGCAGATCTAATTTTTTCCTCTGTCTCAGAGTCTAAAGAAGAAGTTGCTTCATCTAGTAAAATAATTTGGCTTTTTTTTAACATAGCCCTTGCTATTGATATTCTTTGTTTTTCACCACCTGATAACCTAATACCATTTTCACCAATAATAGTGTCATATTTTTGTGGGAGTTCTTTAATGAATTCATCACAATAAGAAAGTTTAGCTGCCTCAGTTATTTCATTTTCAGAAGCATCGAGATTTGCATAAGCAATATTATTTTTAATTGTATCATCAAATAAAGTTGTGTCTTGGCTTACTAATGAAATTTTATCTCTTAATGATTTAATTTTAATATTGTAAATAGATTGGTCATCAATCTCAATATCCCCAGATTTTGCATTATAAAATCTTGGTATCAAATTCATTATTGTAGACTTTCCAGAACCACTTAGACCTACTAAAGCAGACATCTTTCCTCCCTCAAAATCTAAATTTATTCCATTTAAAACAATTGGATTGTTTTCATCATATTCAAAAAAAACATCTTTAAATTTTACATTAGCGTTATTAATTTTAAGTTCAGTTGCATCACTTTTATCTTTAACTTCATTTTTGTTATCTATAATTGGTAATATTCTAGATGCTGCTGATAATCCTTGACTAATAGACATATTCACAGTCGCTAGAGATCTTACAGGTTGATAAGCGAGCATCATTGCAGCTAAAAACGAAAAAAAATTATTTATATCTATTTCATTTTTAATTATTAATTTTCCTGAGTAGAAAATCAAAATAGCAATCATTATACCTGTGAATGTTTCCATTACTGGTGATACACGCACATAAACTGTTCTAATTTTTGCATTTTTATTTTTTAAAATTTCCAAGTGTTCATCTGAACGTTTAATTTCGTATTTTTCTTTTTGAAATATCTTTATTAATTTGTGGTTTTTAAATATTTCAATTAAATAAGAATTTAAAAACCCAGATCTTTCTTGAGCTTCAGTCGCTACTTTTCCAACTCTTTTTCCTAAACTTTTTGCTGCAGTGCTTGCAAGTGGTATCATAATTATTGCAATTAAAGATAACTTCCAATTTTGGTAAAACATCACTATTAAAAGCCCCATCAAAGTTAAAGTATCTTTAAAAATTGCTAAAATAGCATCACTTAGCATATTTGTAATATGAGTGACATCGTAAGTGAGATTTGAAATAAATTTCCCAGAATGTTTAGCATCTATTAGTTTGGTATCAGCTTTAATTAATGATGAAACCATGTCAAATTGTAGAAGTTTTTTTATCTCTTCACCCACGCTAATCATAGTAGCTTTAGCCAAATAAAGTGAAATTCCTTTAGCTGAGAATGTGATTACAATTAGAGCAGGAATCAAAAATATAAGTTTTTCATCTTTATCAATAAATATTTTTTTGATAGCTGGATCTAGTAGCCAAGCAATTGATGAGGTCGCACCGGCTACCATGATTGAAAAAAATGCTGCTAAAAAAATTTTTCCTAAAAAGTTTTTTGAATAATCGTGGTATAATCTTTTTATTATTTCACTAGATTTCATAAATTTATTTTTCCTAGGAAAATAAAAATTAAAACTAATAAACCAAAAGAATTATTACTCTTAAATAATTTCAAACAATTTTCAACATCTTTGGAGTCAAATAATCTAATTTGATAAATAAATAGATGTGCGATCATAAAAAAAACGCCAACATAAAACAAATTATTAAAATTCATGAGTTGACCTAAAATTAAATAAGATGAAATTGTAAAAAAGTAGCATATAAAAAGTAGTTTTTTTGGACTTTTCTTAAACTTTATTGATGTAGATTTTACTCCTATAATTTCATCATCAGTGATGTCTTGATATCCATATATAGTGTCGTATCCAAGTGTCCAAAATATGGCTCCGAGATACATAATAACAGGAATTATTGAAATTTCATTTTCAATTGAAGTCCAACCTAAGATTAAACCATAATTAAATGTTATACCTAAAAATAATTGAGGCCAGTAAGTGAATCTTTTCATTAATGGATAGGTAAATGCTAAAGGCATTGAACACAAAGCTAATATTATTGTTAGTTTATTAAAATTAATCAATACAAATAAAGCCAACAAGCATAAAGTTGAGGCATATATCAAACCAAGCTTAATTGAAATACTACCAGACGCGATTGGTCTATTCTTTGTTCTTGAGACTTTTTTATCAAATTCTTTATCCACAATATCATTAACGATACATCCTGCAGATCTCATTAATACAGAACCTAAAAAAAATAAAAGAAGATAAAAGAAATATAAGCCATGGTCTGAATTGAAGTCGAAAGCTAAAGTAAGACCCCAAGCACAAGGCCAAAATAGCAACATGTATCCAATAGGTCTTTTCAATCTAGTAAGCTCTAAAAATAAGTTTATTTGATGCATAAAATTTACTTGTAAATAACAAAGGCAAGATTGATAATCAAACTGATTCGTATGAATATAGATTACACAGTTACAGCTTTGATGTTTCCAGCCATTCCTTTAATAATGGGAGTATATAGTAATAGGTTTCATTCTTTAAGTGCATTAATAAGAGAATTACATGACGAGCATGTTTATGAAAAACATGTGCCTCCCGAATGGAAAAAACAATTTCTTAATTTAAGTGGTAGAATAACACTACTTAGATGGTCAATAATGTTTGGAGCCTTTGGTTTTTTGTTTAATATGCTTACAGTTTTAGGTCTTTATTTAAATGAAATTTTTATAGCAAGAGTAATTTTTGGATCATGTTGTTTATCAATGATGATTTCTATACTTTTTTTCATAAGAGAAATTCATATTTCTACTAATGCACTTAGATTGCACATGTCAGACATGGATGTAAAAGTAGATTAGGGAATTATTACAGCCGGACCTAAAATTTTTCTGTTTTCTAAATCTTGGTGAGCTTTTACTATTTCATTCAATGAATATTTCTTGAAAATTTTGAGATTGAATTTTTTTGTTTTGTACATTTCAAAAACTTTTTGTGCAGCTTCATCTAATTCTTCTCTCGTTGATGTATAATGAGCAATACTGGGTCTAGTTAAATATAAACCTTTTGGGGCAAGCGATTTTGTTACGTTACATGGATCTAATGGACCTGAAGCATTACCAAAAGAAACCATCATACCTCTTACTTTCAAACACTCAATTGAACCGTCAAATGTTTTTTTTCCAACACCATCGTAAACTACAGGAACCCCAACGCCATTAGTTATTTCCTTGACTTTTTTTGAAAAATTTTCTTTGGTATAATTTATAATATGATCACAACCATTTGCTTTCGCAATTTCGATTTTTTCATCCGATCCAACTGTTCCAATAACTGTACATCCCAAACTTTTAGCCCACTGACAAAAAATTTGTCCAACACCCCCAGCAGCTGCGTGAAACAATATAGTCTCTCCAGATTTAACTGGATATGTTTTATGTAGAAGATAGAAAACAGTAAAACCTTTTGTCATTAAGGTAACTACATTTTCTAATTCTATTTCGTTTGGAACTTTGACCAGTTTTTTTGTTGGAAAAATTCTGTGAGTTGCATAAGATCCGATTGGCATGGCAGCGTAAGCAACTCTATCTCCAACCTTGAAATCATTCACATTTGGACCAATTTTTTTAATTATGCCAGCCCCCTCAATTCCAATATTTGACGGAAGCTCAACAGGGTAAAGACCTGACCTATGGTAGGTATCTATGTAATTAAGACCAATAGCCTCGTTTTTAATCAAAACTTCATCAGAATTGGGATTATCTAATTTAATATCTTTAAGCTCTAAAACTTCTGGACCACCATTTTTAGATATTGTAACAGCTTTCATTTTACAAATGTACCACTATGATAATCTTCAACAGCTTGTAAGATTTCTGCTTTGGTGTTCATTACAAAAGGACCACCTCTTGCAATTACTTCATTAATAGGTTTACCAGATATTACTAAAAATTTTGCCTTTGATTTTGCCTTTACTTTTAATGCTTCACCATTAGTTAGAAGTATTAAAGTACTATCCTTTACATTGTCATGTTTTTTACTGCCAATTTCTATCTCTCCATTAATTAAATAAACAAAAGTATTATGTGAGGATGGTATTTTAAATTTGAATTCTTTACCTTTATTCAATTCAACATCAAAATAAACAGGTTCAATATTATGTCCTTTAACTGGACCCTCCACATTTTCAAATTTACCAGCTATAACTTTGATTTGTTTATCCTTATCTTTATGAACACACATTTTATTTGCATCAATATAAATGTACTCTGGCTTACTCATTTTTAATTTAGCAGGCATATTAATCCATAATTGAAAACCATGAAGTTTACCTTCTTTCATAGCTGGCATTTCTGAATGAATGATACCACTTCCTGTTTTCATCCATTGTACATCTCCAGCAGTCATTCTGCCTTCACCTCCAGTACTATCTTTGTGTTCAAAATCACCTGCAAGCATGTAAGTAACTGTTTCAATACCTCTATGAGGATGAGGAGGAAAACCCGCAATATAATCTTCGCTGTTTTCAGAGCCAAATTCATCTAGCATTAAAAATGGATCAAAGTAATTAGGCTCAACACCAATACTTCTTTTCAACTTTACGCCTGCACCATCAGAGGCGGGTATAGGATCTATAATTTGTTTTACTTCAATATTTTTCATTGCTCTGAAATTAATTATTATAATGATTAATTCAAGATTACTTTTTATCTAAACAATAGCCTTTAGCACCATTAATCACTAAAAATAAAAAACCACCTGCTAAAGCAATGTTTTTTAAGAAAGCGGTAAGTTGCATTTGATCACTAAAATCATTATGAAATATTATTGCAGTAGCAATACAAAATAAGCTCAAACTGGCTGCAGCAATTCTAGTTTGATAACCAATAATAATTAAAATTGGTCCAACAATTTCAAGAATTATAGCTGGAATAATTAAAATACCGGGCAAACCAAAGCTTTCCATCCAACCCACAGTTCCCTCGTAATTATTGATTTTAAAAATACCATTCAAAAGAAATAAAGTAGAAATTGAAATTCTTGCGATTACATCAAAAATTTTTGCCATAATTATTATTTATATATTAAAATCTATTTAATAATCCAGATAAATCTTTTATTTCAAAGTTAGGCTTAAAGTCTAAATTATCAAAAATATTATTATTCCTATTTACCCAAATTGATTGATAGCCATAATTTCCTCCACCAGAAACATCCCATGTGTTTGCACTTAAGAAAGCAATTTCATTTTTTTTTATTTCATATTTTTTTACAGGCATGTCATAAACTTTTGAATTAGGTTTATAAACTCCTACCTCTTCGATAGAAAAAATATCATCGAATAAATTTTCTAAATTATTACTTTTAACTAATTCATTAAGTAAGGATGGGGTTCCATTAGAAAGAATAGCTAGTTTAAATTTTTTTTCTTTAAGAATTTTTAATGTTTTATGAACTTCTTTAAAAGGAGAAAGAACTTTATAAAGACTTAGCAGTTCATCTTTCATCGAGGAATGTATTTGAAAAGCTTTCATAGATTTATCTAAGCTATCTTCAGTAATCTTCCAAAAATCTTTATGTCTACCCATTAAACTTCGAAGCCAAGTGTATTCTAACTGAGTAGTTCTCCAGAAATTTGCAAAAGGCTCCCATTTATCTCCAATTTTATCTTTACATTTTTCAGCAGCAGAATTGACATCAAACAACGTACCGTAAGCATCAAAAATTATTGCTTTAATATTTTTCATAAATTAACTTAACACAAATGAGTAATATTAGATTATTTTTTTCAAATACATTATCAGCAAAAATGACTGATAAATTAGATAAGCCCCAATCACATTATTTAGTGAAAGTAATGAGAGTCAAAAAAAATGAATTTTTTTCTTTGTTTAATAGTTATGGAGAATGGGAAGCAAAGGTTTTGGGAATATTAAATGGGATTGTTCAATTTAAGATAATAAAACAAATAAGGAGCAAAGAAAGTTCAAAAGAAATCTGGTTAGCATTCTCTCCAATCAAGTCAAACTATCAAAATTTTATGATACAAAAAGCTACTGAATTAGGGGTAACAAAGTTTATCCCTATCATTTTTAATAGAACAATCGTTAGAAAGATTAATAAAGAACGGTTAGAAAAAATAGTTATCGAAGCAAGTGAACAATCAAATCGTCTTCATGTACCTCTCATTGAGAAGGCTCAAAATTTAACAAATTTTTTAAAATTAAATTCAATGGATTTAATTTTTACTGATTTGAATTCAGATAATAAAAAAATTGATAAATCAAAGTTAACAAATAAACCTATTTGTATTATAATAGGACCAGAGGGCGATTTTTCAGAGACTGAGAGAGAAGAGATTCTCTCTTTTAAGAATGTTCAGGCTCTAAAAATTAATGAGAATATTTTAAGATCAGAAACAGCAGTGATATCAGCTATTTCGATCTTAAATTATGTGGTTAATTGATAAATTGTCGCGAAAACTAAAGTGTAATTTTTATAAAAGAGCTTTATATAGCTATTAAAAATGAAAAATTTTTTATACATATTTTCAAGTATTTTTGTATCTCAAAGTGCTTATGCAAATCAGCCAGTTGATTGGCAACTTGGTTTTCAAAAAGCAGCTTCAGAGTCCATGAGAGATATAGTTGCATTCCATGATAATCTTTTATTGCCAATAATAATTGCGATAAGTGTATTTGTTTTATTTTTAATGCTCTATGCTTGTGTGAGATTTAGAGCTTCAGCTAACCCAAATCCTTCAAAAAGAACACATAATGTAACTGTGGAAGTTTTATGGACTTTAATTCCATGTTTAATCCTGATTGTGATGGCAGTTCCATCATTTAAGATATTATATAAACAAGATGCAATTCCAAAAGCAGATTTGACAATTAAGGCTATAGGTTACCAATGGTATTGGGGATATGAATATCCAGATGAAAATTTAGTGTTTGACTCTTATATGATTGAGGAGAAAGACTTAAAAGCTGATCAACCTAGATTACTTGCAGTAGACAATGAAGTTGTTGTCCCAGTAGGAAAAGTTGTAAAAGTTTTAATTACTGCTAACGATGTTTTGCACGCTTGGGCTTTACCTTCATTTGGAGTTAAAAGAGATGCAGTGCCAGGAAGAATTAACGAAACATGGTTCAAAGCAGAAAAAGTTGGAACTTACTATGGGCAATGTTCTGAACTTTGTGGTATAAAACATGCTTTTATGCCAATAGCAGTTAAGGTTGTAAGTGAAGACGAATACCAAGAATGGCTGTCTGAGGCACGTGTAAAATTTGCAAAAGAAGAAATTGATAATGATAAACTTAAATTAGCGAGTAAATAAATTATGTATACGCAAACTGCATCACATGACGATCATCACACCCCAAGAGGTTGGAAACGTTGGGCATATTCTACAAACCATAAAGATATAGGTACAATGTACTTAATTTTTGCAATTGTTGCAGGAGTTATCGGTACTGCATTTTCAGTTTTAATGAGAATGGAATTGATGCATCCAGGTGATGGAATTTTAGGTGGCAATTATCATCTCTATAACGTTCTTGTAACTGGTCATGGTCTGATAATGATTTTTTTCATGGTCATGCCAGCAATGATTGGGGGTTTTGGTAACTGGTTTGTTCCAATTATGATCGGTGCTCCTGACATGGCATTTCCAAGAATGAATAATATTTCTTTTTGGTTATTACCTGTATCTTTAACTTTATTAATTTTATCTATATTTGCTGATGGCCCTCCAGGTCAAACTGGTGTTGGTGGTGGTTGGACTATCTATCCCCCATTATCATCAAAAGCAGGTCAGCCAGGACCAGCAATGGATTTAGCAATTTTAAGTTTACACTTAGCGGGTGCTTCATCAATTTTAGGTGCTGTTAACTTTATTACTACAATTTTAAACATGAGAACTCCGGGAATGACACTTCATAAAATGCCATTATTTGCCTGGTCAATCCTAGTCACAGCATTCTTATTATTGTTATCTTTACCAGTTTTAGCTGGAGCTATTACTATGTTATTGACTGATAGAAATTTTGGAACTGCTTTCTTTGAGGCACAAACTGGAGGAGATCCAGTTCTATTTCAACATTTATTTTGGTTCTTCGGTCATCCAGAGGTCTATATTTTAATTTTACCAGGCTTTGGAATGATAAGTCATATTGTTTCAACATTTTCTAGAAAACCTGTTTTTGGTTATTTAGGCATGGCATACGCAATGGTTGCAATTGGAATAGTTGGATTTGTTGTATGGGCTCACCATATGTATACTGTTGGATTAAGTACAGATACCAAAGCTTACTTTTTAGCAGCTACAATGATTATAGCGGTGCCAACAGGAATTAAAATTTTCTCATGGATAGCAACTATGTGGGGTGGATCGATTTCATTTAAAACTCCCATGATGTGGGCACTAGGTTTTATATTTATGTTTACCGTTGGTGGTGTAACAGGTGTTGTTTTAGCAAATGCAGGAGTTGATACTGCAATGCATGATACTTATTATGTTGTAGCTCACTTTCATTATGTGTTATCACTTGGAGCGGTCTTTGCAATTTTTGCAGGTTTCTACTACTGGTTTTCAAAAATGTCAGGTTATGAATATTCTGAATGGATGGGTCAGCTACATTTTTGGCTTACATTCATAGGGGTTAATTTAATTTTCTTCCCTCAGCATTTTTTAGGTTTAGCAGGGATGCCTAGAAGATATGCAGATTATCCAGATGCCTTTGCAGGGTGGAATTATATATCTTCGATTGGTTCTTATATTGCAGTAGCAGGACTCGCTGTGTTTTTTGTAAATCTTATATATGCTTTTGCAAAAAAGAAAGCAGCTGCACAAAATCCATGGGGAGAGGGTGCAACAACACTTGAGTGGACAGTTCCATCTCCACCAAACTTTCATACTTTTGAAGAGTTGCCAAAGTTTGAAGATGACCAAGATACACAGAAATCACATAGCTAAAAAAAGAGCTGATAAAACTAATGAGTAACTATAGGCTAAAAAAAAGAAGTTTAAGCCAAGAGGACCTATTTAACTTTTCAGAGCTTTTTAAATTAATGAAGCCAAGAGTAATGTCTTTGGTAATCTTTACTTGTGCAGTAGGTCTATTAACAGCTCCAAATCTTGTTTCGACAAAAGATGCAATTATTGGTATTTTGTTGGTTTCATTAGGTGCTGGAGCTGCAGGCGCATTAAACATGTGGTATGAGTCTGATCTTGATGCTTTAATGACCAGAACTTGTTTACGACCAATTCCAACAGGAAAAGTTAATAGGAATCAGGCACTAATTTTTGGCGTTACATTATCAATGATTTCAGTTTTAGCATTAGATTATTTTACAAATAGAGTTTCAGCATCAATTTTACTTTTAACAATTTTGTTTTACGTGTTTGTTTACACAATTTGGTTAAAAAGAAGAACACCACAAAATATTGTTATTGGTGGAGCAGCTGGTGCTTTTCCTCCAGTCATTGGATGGACAATCGCGACAGGCTCTATATCAATCGAGCCCCTTGCATTTTTTTTAATAATATTTTTTTGGACACCATCACATTTTTGGGCATTAAGCTTATATAAGTCTGATGATTATAAAAAAGCAAACATACCTATGCTCCCACTTACCAATGGAGTGGAAAGTACTAAAATCAATATTTTTGTTTATTCGTTATTAATGTTACCTGTTATAATATTTCCATATCTCATTAGTTTTGTAGGATTAGTTTTTTTAATTCCATCACTATTGCTAACTCTTTATTATAACTTTTTGTGTTATGAGCTTTATAATTATAAAAAGAACAAATTTGACCCCAAAAAAGCCAAATCTATATTTGGATATTCGATATTATATTTATTTTTAATTTTTGTACTTTTTCTGATAGATAAAATTTTATGATTACACCTGATAAAAAAACAAAAAAGAAAAATGTAATTACTGCAATAGCAATTATTGCTTTTATGATTTTTCTATTTTTCTTTACTTTGTACAATACTGGAGTTTTTGACAGAGCTATATGATTGAAAAAAAAAAATTAACCCCTTTATTATTAGCAGGAATTTTTGTCTTAATGTTAGGCTTATCATATGCTGCTGTTCCTCTCTATGATCTCTTTTGTCGAGTAACTGGTTTTGGAGGAACTACTCAAGTAGCAAATAATGCTCCAAAAATAGTATTAGACAAAGTGGTGAGTGTTAGATTTGATACCAATGTGAACAACTTGCCTTGGGATTTTAAAGCTAAGTCAAATGTTATGGATGTAAAAGTAGGGCAAGTTAATAAGATTGAGTTTGAGGTGGTTAATTACAGTAATGAGCCCACAGCTGGTGTAGCAAGTTTTAATGTTTCACCTTCAAGTTTTGGAAAATATTATAGTAAATTAGGATGTTTCTGTTTTGAAAAACAAGAATTAAAAGCTGGTGAAAAAGCTACTTATGTAATGACTTTCTACTTAGACCCTGAAATGGTCAATGATCCGACTGTGCAAAATCTAGAAGATGTAACTATGTCATATACTTTTTTCTCGACAGATTACTATAAACAATCATAATCCAAAAAATGTCAGCTGAAAAAAAACACGATTACCATTTAGTAGACCCAAGTCCTTGGCCAATCTATGTTTCATTTTCTTGTTTAGTTTTGGCGTTAGGTGCAGTTTATTACATGCACTCAGATATTTCATGGGGCATGTACCTTGGCTTAGCTTTGTTAATCTATGGAGCGTATATGTGGTTCAGAGATGTAGTTATTGAAGCTGAACATCAAGGACATCACACACCAGTTGTACAAATTCACCATAGATATGGAATGACTTTGTTTATTGCATCTGAGGTAATGTTTTTTGTTGCTTGGTTCTGGGCTTATTTTGATGTAAGTCTTTTCCCTAATGAGTTTGTAGGTAATGTTTGGCCACCAAAAGATATTGAAACTTTTGATCCATGGGACATTCCTTTAATCAATACATTGATTTTATTATTATCAGGAACAACAGTTACCTGGTCACATCATGCACTTCTTGAGGATGATAGAAAAAGTTTTATTAATGGTTTGATATTAACAGTAATTCTGGGAGTTTGTTTTACAGCTTTACAAGCATACGAGTATCATCATGCAACATTTGCATTCTCTGATCACATATATGGATCTGTATTTTATATGGCTACAGGATTTCATGGATTTCACGTCATAGTTGGAACTATTTTCTTGGCAGTGTGCTTGTGGAGAGGAAAATTGGGTCATTTTAATAAAGATCATCATTTTGGCTTTGAAGCTGCTGCCTGGTATTGGCATTTTGTCGACGTGGTGTGGCTATTTTTGTTTGCTGCTATCTATATTTGGGGAAGTTAATTTGATCCTTGAAACATAAATTCTTATTCTCGGTTTTTGTTATTTTCTTTATTTTAGTTTTTGTTTCCCTTGGAACTTGGCAGATCATCCGTTTGAACTGGAAAAATAATCTTATTTTTGAGATAGAAAACTCCCTTAAAAACCCCCCGGTTGAATTATCAAATATTAATCATGAAAACTATCTCAGAGTTAAAACTTCAGGAGACATAGATTTTGAAAAACAAATATATTTATATAATTTAAATGAAAATGGAACACCTGGTTTCGAAGTAATAAATCCTTTGTCAGTAAATCAAAAAAACTATTTAGTAAATAGGGGTTGGATCCCCTTTGAAAAAAAGGGTATGCAGGAAATTAATGAATTTGATGAAAAAAATATAGTTGGTACATTAAAGCTACAAGGAAGAAAAAATATTTTTAAACCTGATAATGATATTGAAAAAAACTATTGGTTTAGTCTAGATAGAGAAGATGTCATGAAATTTACCGGTAAAGAGTTTTCTAAATATATAATTTATTTAAATGGGGACTATAAATTTCCAAAACCAAAAAAAATTACTGCTAATATTTCTAATAATCATAAAAAATATGCTATTACCTGGTTTTCATTAGCGATTTCAATTCTTTTGCTATATCTATATTTTAGAAAAAAGAATTATTAAATGAATTATATTAGTACAAGAAATAATCAGAAAACCTTTTCTTTTAAAGATGTTTTCCTCAAAGGTTTGGCAGATGATGGGGGGCTATTCGTACCCAAATCAATTAAGCCATTTAAAGAGGAGGAATTAGATAATCTAAAAAACCTTAGTTACAATGATCTAGCGACTGAAATAATTTATCCTTTCATTGGAGATTTCATGTCTAAAGATGACCTAAGTTCAATGATTTCAAAATCATATTCAAATTTCAGATCTGACGATGTTGTTAAAATCTCAGATTTGGGAGATTTAAAAGTACTAGAACTATATCATGGACCCACACTTGCTTTTAAAGATATTGCCATGCAACTTATAGGAAATCTTTATCAACATCATTTAAAACAGGATCAAAAAAAAATTAATATAATAGTAGCAACCTCGGGTGATACTGGTGCAGCTGCTATTGATGCGCTGAAAGGAAAAAATAATTTAAATGTTTTTGTACTACACCCAAATAACAAGATTTCGCCAGTGCAAAGAAGACTAATGACGATACATGAAGAGAGCAATGTATTTAATATTGCAGTGGAGGGTAATTTTGATGACTGCCAAAATTTAGTTAAGGCAATGTTTAATGATGAAAAATTTTCTAAAGCAATAAATATGTCGGGTGTAAATTCAATTAATTGGGCAAGAATAGTTGCTCAATCGGTGTATTATTTTTACGCCTACTTTAGAGTTGGAAATGCCCAACCTCTATGTTTTTCTGTTCCAACAGGAAATTTCGGTGATATTTATGCTGGTTACTTAGCAAAAAAACTAGGTCTTCCAATTGATAAACTAGTAGTAGCTACTAATAAAAATGACATACTCCACAGAGCAATATCAGATGGTGACTATACTCAAAAGAAAGTTGAAGAAACAAATACCCCAAGTATGGATATACAAATAGCAAGTAATTTTGAAAGGCTTTTATATGATGTAAAAGATTGTAACTCAGAAGTTACAAAAAAAGTAATGGATGAAATAAAAAATAATACTTATAAAATTGATAAAGATGATCTAGATAAAATAAAAAAAAATTTTATATCAGAAATGCTTGATGAAAATGAAACTGTTGAAATGATAAAGACCATTAATGATGAACATCAGATTGTAGTTGATCCGCATACTGCAGTGGGTATTGGTGCTGTGAGGAAATTAGGATTCAAAAGAAATTGTGTTGTATTATCAACTGCACACCCATGTAAATTTCCAAAAGCGATTGAAGATGCCATTTCAAAAACTGAAAATTTACCAGAAAGTCTTGAATATGTTAATGACAGAAAAGAAAAATTTGAACTTCTTTCAAATGATATTGAAAAAGTAAAAAAATATGTAATGAATTCGATATGAAACTTAAAATAAAAGATCAAATTCCAGATACAGAGATTTTTCAACTTGTTGATGGAGAACCTCAAAAAAAAAACTTAAGAGAAATCATAGGTAATGGAAAAATTGTTTTATTTGGTTTACCTGGGGCATTTACATCAACTTGCTCCAAGCTTCATCTACCAGGTTTTGTAGCAAATGCAGATAAAATCAAAGCAAAAGGAATAGAAAATATATTTTGTTTATCAGTAAATGATCCTTATGTGATGGATGGCTGGGGAGAGGTCAATAACACTGGAAATAAAATAAAAATGTTATCTGATCCATATTTGTTATTTACGAAAGCAATTGGAGCAGAAGTTGATCGTAATGCAAAAGGTATGGGAATTAGATCAAATCGTTATTTAATGGTGATTGAAAATTTTACAATTGTTAATATTCATGTCGAGAAAGAAACTAAAGAATGTGGTTTAACTTCAGCAGAGAACTTATTGAATAATCTAATATAGGTGGAGCAGTTTTTTTAACGTCATTAGTATTATTGTTATTTTATAAAAATAACATATAATTCTATTTTTCAAATGTTTATTTGGTCTTTTCTATCGCAATTAATTTTATTTGCTATTTTTTGCTTTGGGCTTTTCTATATTGCTAAATTGTTTTTTGGTTTTTAAAAATAATTTTTTTATTTTTCAGTCATATCTTCACTTATTATCATTTTACCTTCATCATCAACAACTAGAGTTATATAATTGTTTCGTTTGAAGTCACCACCATCAGAGTTGTAACGATAGGGTACGTTTTGATATCCAGATAAAGTCGAGTGTAGATTTTTTTCATTCAACCAATTCATCCAAAATTTCCACTTGTCAACTGTATCAGGTATCAAAAGTGGGCTTCCATTATTACTAATTAGGGGCACTTCAAACTCAACTGATTTTATATATTTTTCGGCCTCCTCTTTTGTTTCAAAATGATCAGCTCGTGTGGCAACAAGATTTATATTATTTCTGTAAGTGACTAATACAAATTTAGGTTTTTTTTTTGAATTAATATCCAATAATCCATTTGAAAGATTCATTACAAACATTCGATCATCTCTGTAAGTATCTCCTTGAAATTTTACTTCTTTAGGCATTAATTACTTATACGTTAAATAAAAGTTACATTTAATTATTAATTTTTTTAAGTTTAAAAACATCTTTTGTATTTATATTTTCTATTTCGATTATATCATTAGCTTCATTAATTAATTTTAATCCAAAAGAATTTAATATATTTTTCTTGTTTTTGTTAAATTCATTACTGTAGAATATATATATATTTATTATAATTTCTTTTAAAATATGAAGATTGCTTAATAAACTCATGCAAAGATTAATGGATTCAATTTTTCCCATTAAATCACCATCAAAGTTAAACTTTTTTAAATCTATAAAATTTAACTCGTTATTTTTCTTTGGATCAAATGAGGACAATTTATCAACTAAGAAGAAAGCTGTTGGGTGAACAATTTCACTTATAGATCCATAGTGGTTTATTGTTTTTTGCCAATTTGAATTATCTATCATGCTTCCTTTCTCAACAATTCCCTTTGTTTTATATAGAATTTTATCGTGTTCAAATAGAAATGAATTTTTATTTAAAATTTCAAAAACTTTGTCTTTAAAACTTTTTATATTTTGATTGCTTAAATATTTAATGACATCATTAATATGAATTTTCTTATCAATATTTGAAAACTCTTCTCTAAATACTGTTTTTAACATATCTACCAGCCTGTTATCAAAACCAGAGTTTTTGGATTTTCCCATATCAATTCTTATTATTAATTTTGTAAAATCTATCCAATTTTTATTTTTTAGATAATCGAGTGATTTAATTATTAGATAATAGTAAAAGTATGTAAGTTCTAAATCTGATCTTATCAATATAGGTGAACTTATATAATCATTTTCGTCAATACACCTGAGATAATTTTTTTTCAAAATTATGCTTTTTTTTTCAATATTATCAGCAAGTTCAACTAACATTTCCAAAGGATATATAAACCTAAATACAAAATTATTTTTTAATTGATCATACTCATTTTTGTACAATTCATTGATAGATTCAATTAATTCTATATCGTGTTCGATTGTTTTTTTTGTAGCTAAAAATAATTTTTTTTGAACATTTTCATAATAATTTAATTTTCTAAGATTTTCAGCGCTAGTCATATTTCTATTTATACCAACCTTTTCAACAAAATATATCTACGATTATATTTAAATTTTTTTAAAAATTAATAAATAAAACAAGTTTGCAGTAAAATTTTAACAAACACATTTGATTTACTGGAAGAATGCACGGGTACCCCAATTAAAAGTCGGCAGCATCTTTAGCGAGTAAATCTACTTCATTATTTAATTCATCGGTTGAATGGGCTTTTACCCAGTTCCAACTTATTTCAAACTCACTATTAAGTAGATCTAATTCTGTCCATAGTGCTTTGTTACTTACTTCTTTTTTGTTTGCAGTTTTCCATCCATTCTTTTTCCAATTAAATATCCATTCTGTTATTCCAGACTTAACGTATTTAGAGTCTGTAAAAATTTGAACTTTACTACCTTTTGGAATTTCTTTAAGAGCTTTAATAGGCGCTAATAATTCCATCTGATTATTTGTAGTGTCGTTTTTACTTCCCTTTATTTCAGTTTTTTTCCCATTATTAATTATAATTGCTGCCCAACCACCTTTGCCTGGATTGCCAAGACATGAACCATCAGTGTAAATTTTAATCATTAAACTAAATAATCGTTATATTTTTTTAAATTGTTATGAATTATCAGTTTTTGATAATATTCTCTTGGATCTTTAATTTTTATCAAAGCAGTTTTTGGAGTATTTGTGTAGTCGTAAAGCCTTGTTAGAAAATATCTCATCGCAGCAGCTCGGCATAAAATATTTAATGATTTTTTCTCAATACCTGAGAACTTTTTAATGCTCTCGTATCCTTTAATTAAATTTTTAACCTTTTTTTTATTTAATTTAAATTGTGATTTTTTCTTATCAAAACAAAGAGCATTGATACATATTGCTATTTCATAAATAAAATAATCGTTTGCAGCAAAATAAAAATCAATAATTCCAGAGATTTTATTATTTTTAAAAAATATATTATCTATAAAAAGATCACCATGTATTATTCCATTTGGTAATTTTTTTGGCCATTTATTTTTAATTTCTATAAAATTACTTTTTAAAAATTTTTCTAAATTAATGAATTTTTTTGATTTAAATTTAATACTTTTTAACAAAGGATTTAAATTTTTGATATTCATTGAGTTTTTTCTAAATAGTTTAATTTTTTTTGAGGAAGAGTGCATTTGAGCAACAGTTTTTCCAATATCATAACAATTTTTCAAGCTGAGGTTTTTTTTATCTTTTCCATCAAGAAATGAAACAACACAAGCAACCTTATTCTTTATTTTAAATATATATTCTCCATCACGATTTTTTAATGGTTTTGGACATCTTATCTTAAGGTGATTTAGTTGATCCATTAATCTCATAAAAAAAGGTATTTCACTTTTTTGAACTCTTTTTTCAAAAATAGTTAATATAAATTTATTGTTTTTTGATTTTAATAGATAATTAGTATTTTCAATTCCTTGTTTTATACCTTTAAAACTTAAAAATTTTTGGTTCTCAAATTTTTTATTAATATATGAAATATCTTTCTTATTTATCTTTGTATAAACAGCCATTTAATTTAATTTTTTTGGAACACGAAAAACAACGTTTTCTTTTATAATTTCCACTTCCTCTATAGTGACTGTAAATTTATTTTTCAATTCTTTAATGAAATTTTCAACAAGTATCTCAGGGGCAGAAGCACCGGATGAAATTCCTATAATATTTGAATTTTCAATTAAGTTGAATGGAATTTCACTTTGTGAATGGATCAGTACTGAGTTCTCACACCCTGATTTTTTAGCAACCTCAACAAGTCTTACCGAGTTAGATGAGTTTCGGCTACCGATAACAAAAAATAGATCACACTTTTTTGCAATGTTTTTAACAGCCATTTGTCTATTGGTTGTCGCGTAACAAATATCTTCTTTTGCAGGTTCTTTAATATTTGAAAATTTTTCTCTAAGAATTGATATTATTTCTTTCGTGTCATCAACAGATAAAGTTGTTTGAGTAACGTAGGCAATTTTTTCAAAATTTTTTATATAATAATTCCTTGCTTCATCCTCATTTTGAATAAGGTCTATAGATCCTTTAGGTAATTGTCCCATTGTTCCAATTACCTCAGGATGATTTTCATGTCCTATTAAGATTAAATGGTATCCAGCCTTATAAAGATTTTCAGCCTCTCTATGAACTTTAGAAACTAAGGGACATGTTGCATCAACATAAGTCATGTTGTAGTTTTTTGCATCTTGAGGAATTTTTTTTGGGACACCATGCGCAGAAAAAATAACTGGTCTTGATTTATCCTCAATTTCTTCAAGCTCTTCTACAAATATTGCACCTTTATTTTTTAAGTCATCAACAACAAATTTATTATGTACTATTTCATGTCTAACATAAACTGGGGAACCGTACTTTTGAATTGACTTTTCAACAATTTCAATTGCCCTTTCAACACCAGCACAAAATCCTCGGGGAGCAGATAACAATATTTTAAGTTCTTTGTTTTTCATTTTTATCTAAAAGATACTCGAGTAATATATGTGGAAATGTTAAAGACGCCAAACCTATAAATATGACTTTAATAATTGAGTCGTTAAATTCATATTTAAAATTGAGTAAATAAATACCAATTAAACAAATAACAGCAGTTAATACAGTAAGTGGCATAGCCTTTTTAATAAAAATCAACAAACCATTTTTCATATTATTGTTATCTAATTCATAAATTAATGTCATGCTATGTCTTACAGAATGTAAAAAGCAAAAATAAGCAGTAAATGCAATCAAAGGAGATAGATAGTAATTTAAAATTAATATTGAAAAATAATCAAAAAAAATAGAAAAATTTTTTAAATTAAATTTTTTAATAAACAAAATAATACTCGAAATAGAGCTTAAGATTACCCCAAAATCTATTAATCTATTATTCTCAATAAAACTTAAACTTGAATAAAAATTTTCATTATCAATTAATAATAATTTAAATATTTCAATGGTTTCTTCAAAATGAAAATACAATGGTGCCAAAATAACAAGAGACCCTTTTAGGAAATACAATATACCCATAAAGTTTGAATCATAATTATGTAAAAATTGTGTATCCTCTTTACCAAAATGATACGAGGCAACTAATAGAAATATTATTAACAAGATAGATGGTGCTAAAACCCAAAGTGTTATAACAATTACAGCTATTAAGATGTATGAAATATAAAATAAAGTCATATTTTCAATTTTAAAAATCTTTATAAGTTTCCCACCTTTGACATGATCCAAAGATCCATGTGATACACCAATGATTAAAATCAAAAATAAACAAAATAATGGTGATAATATAAAGTTGTTTAATTTAAATAGTATTAAAGAAAAAATGTTACAGAATAAAAAAAAAATAAAAGAATGATTAAGATTTACTTTTTTTAGGTTCATATTCATTCGGGTTTAATAAAATAAAGCTTTAATAAAAATCCATTTTGGCATTTTTAAAATTATAGTCAAATCTTCAAGAAAATTACTCTTATTGGACAAAAATTTGATAATTGTTTTAGGTGAGTTTTGAAACATTTTAAAAAAAATTTCTGACATTTTCTTTGGGTGTTTTTCAAGAACACGTAAAAATATTTCATCCAAAAATTGATATTTTTTATTTATTTCAAATTTTTTAGTATTATGAATACTTTCAATATTTTTTCTAATATATTTACTATGTTCTTGTATATTTAAAAAAGTATATCCAGTGCTTAGTCTTGTCATACCACCAGCAGTTCCAATATTTATCTTATTTTTTTCTTTTTCATACAATGGATAGAAGAGGGGAATTGCACCTTCCTCTCTGTATGTGATTTCGTAATCTTTAATTTTAAGATGCTTATCAATGTAATCTTTAATTTGTTTATCATAGTCTTTTTGAGAGTTGTCATTCATTTTTGAAAGCCAAGTAGTCTCAACTAGAGCCTTATTTTTTGAGTAGGGAAGTGTATAAAAAAAATGAACACTATCTCTTTGTTCGCAATCAAAGTCCATCAAATTAAAAATTTCATTGTCAAAATAATTCGTTTTGGTTTCAATTTCTACACCACAAAAATGTTGCCAAAGATTAAGATGATTTTTTTTTATATTCGATACGCTATTGAAGATAAATGAATTTCTTGTATTGATCTCTTTTGTATCTTTATAGAAATAAATATTTTTATTCTTTTTAAGTTTATTATTTATTTTTTCATAAAATAAACCACTATCAATACTTTGGTATGGATAATCTTTACATTCTAAATGATTGGTTTTACCTGGAATGTTGATTGAAAAATTTTGCCAATTTTTTTTAACGCAATCATCAAAATTGTGGGGCACTACTTTCCAGAAAGACCATGTTTTATCCCTTTTATATTCTAGTCTTGGTTCAACAATAGCCAAAGTTTTATCTTTTAATTTTTCATTGATTTCTAATTCATATGCAAGTGATAAACCGGCACAACCACCACCAATAATAATATAATCAAATTCTTTCATCTAAATTAATTTCTTCATTTATCAAATTATGATCGTGTTTTATTTGTTCATCTTTTTTATAAACGAATGATAGTTTAATTAAGTCAATAATTGAAAGGAAAGTCTCCAAGACCTTTTCTGCATTAGAAACATATATTTTTCCTGAATTTTGATAGTCACTTAAGTTTTTTTTATTAAGAATTTTATGTCCTATTTTTCTATAGACTCTTCTTGCAACTAAAATTGAAAAACGAAAACTTATTGGTATATCCTTAATTGAATAAAAAGAATTTTCATAGAAAGTTTCAGCCAAATTAACAGTTGATGAAATTTCTTCGAAATTTTTGTCTATGTAAGAACGATTATTTTTAAAATCCTCTATCACATCTCTTGATATATTTGTAAGTTGCATAGCTATTCCAAGATCGATAGCTGATTTTAGTGAACTTTTTTTGCTTACTCTTAAAATTTTTGCCATCATTAACCCAACTGTTCCAGCCACTCTGTATGAATAAATTAGCAAATCTTTTCTTGAATTTAATTTAACACTTTCTTTTATGTCTGATTTAATCCCAATCAATAAATCGTGAACAATCTTTGAAGATATATTGAATTCCTCAATGAGATCCCACATATTTTTGATAATAGGATTATCAAAGTTTTTTTGATTAAAATCTTTCTCAAATTGATTAAATTTTTTTTCTTTATTTTCAATCTTCTCTTCATCATCAGCTAAGTTGTCTGCAACTCTGCAAAAATCGTATAAAGCTGAGCATTTATTAAGTGTTTTTTTTGGTAAAAAAAAACCAGCCCAACTAAATGATTTAGCATAAACAGACAAGTAACTATTGTTAGACATTATAAGATTTTATCTAAAACTTTTGCTGATGAAAGAACGCCGGGGACACCAGCGCCTGGGTGAGTACCTGCACCTACAAAATAAAGCCCTTTATAAATCTCAGATTTGTTATGGAATCTAAAATAAGCTGATTGAGAAAATTTTGGTTGAACTGAAAAACCCGAACCATACTTGGTGTTTAAATCTTTTTCAAAGTAATCCGGGGTTAAATAAAAGTCCTCAACAATATTTTCTTTAAGATTAGGCATTAAATCATTTTGCATTTTATTGATTACTAAATTTTTCATTTTTTCTCCCTCTACAGACCAATTAATTTTTGATTGATTATTTGGAACAGGCACAAGAACATAAAAACAATCGTTTCCTTCAGGTGCCATAGATTTATCAGTTGAAGATGGTCTGTGTAAATAATAACTAATATCATCATTTAACTTTTTATTATTAAATATATCATCTAGATGTTCTTTGTATTTGTTGCCAAACTTAATTGTATGATGCTCTACATTTTCATATTTTACTTTAGTACCAAAGTAATAAACAAATAATCCCATTGAATATTCCATTCGATTTTTTTTCCATTTAAAAAGAAAAGAGTTATTTGTGTTTCCATTTAACATTTTTTCATAAACAGCAGGTGGGTCTGCATTACAAATGACATAATTAGATTGTAATATAGTTTGATCGCTAAGTTGAACACCAGTTATTCTTTTTTTATCTGAAATTATTTTTGTTACTTCATGACCTTTGATTATTTTTATTCCTTCCTCATCCATTAATCTCTCAAACCCTTTTATGATATTTCCAGTTCCTCCCATCGAATAATGTATTCCCCATTTTTTTTCTAAATATAAAATTAATCCATAAATTGATGTTGTTGTAAAAGGATTGCCCCCAACAAGTAATGGGTGCATACTTAACATTCTTCTCAATTTTTCATTTTTTACATATGATGAAACCAATGAATAAACTGACTTGTAGCTTTTTAGTTTTAAAAGAGCTGGTAATTGTTGCGCCATTACTAATGGTCTATCGAATGGCACATCAGCTAGTTCAGTAAAACCTTTATCAAAAATTTTTTTAGTAAAATTTACTAATTTTTCGTAGCCCTCAACATCATTCTTATTTAGTTTCTCAATTTGTCTTTTCATTTCTTGCTCATCGCCTGAATAATTAAACTTAGTTTTGTCCTCAAAGATAAACTGGTACCAAACTTTAAGAGGTGTTAGCTCAATGTAATTTTTTGGGTCTTTTTTAAATAGTTCAAATAATTCATTAATAAGATATGGAGCAGTAATTACTGTTGGGCCACCATCATATATAAACCCATTCTTCTTAAAAACACGTGCTCTCCCACCGAGGTCTGGATGTTTCTCGATTAATGTAACTTTGTGCCCTTTAGCTTTTAGCCGGAGTGCCGCTGCTATACCACCAAATCCAGACCCAATTACAATAGAGTTCATTATGATAATCTATAGTTTTTTTGGAAAATTGTAAGAGTATTATGAATTAATTTTTTTTAACTCTTCTTTTGTTTCATCTAAATTTTTTTGAAACAATGTATCAAGTTTTGATTTATCTACCGATGTAGTAATAATTTTTTTTACAGAGTCCATTGCTATTTTGATTGAGGCTTTTTTAATATCCTTAATAGCTGCTTCCTTCATTTGACTAATTTTATTTTCAGCTAAATTCTTTTTTAATTCTGAAGATTTATGAAATTTATCATTGAGTTCGATTATCATTATATCACTATCTTTTTTTGCTTGTTCAAGTATCTCGTTACTTACCGATTGAGCAGTATCTAATTTGCTTTGAGCATTATCTAATAACTTCTTTGCTTCAGTTCTAAGTTTTTCACTTTCATCAATTTCATTTTTGATGTCTGAAATTAGCTTGTTTAGGGTTTCGTTAACTTTTTGAGGAACTTTTAAGTATATAAGTGCTCCAAAAAAAATAAAAAATGAAACTGCTACCCAGAAAGTTGAATCAATTTCCATAGTATTTATCTCCACCCTTTTTTGATAAATCATCTACAATAGCAGAGATACTACTATTGTTGACATCAGCTCCAATTAATTTTTTTAATATTTCAGAGGAAGCTTCAATCGCAATTTTATTGATTTTTTCTGGAGCATTCTTTTTTAGCAAGTCTATTTCTTTTTCTGCTTTTTTTATTTCTTCATCTATTTGTTGATCTAAGGTTTTCCTTTTAGAATTTATATTTTTTAAAGCTTTTTCTCTAGCATCTTTAAAAATATTTTTTGCTTCTATTTTACTCTTTGCCACTATTTCTTCATATTCTTTAAGTTTCGTTTCGCTACTTTGCCTTTGTTTTTCTGCAGCTTCAATATTTTCTTGTATTTGAGATTTTCTTAATTCTAAATTGGCACTTATCTTAGGTAAAATTAATTTTGATAAGACAATATACAAAATACCAAAAGTAAGTGAGAGCCAGAAAATTTGTGAAATCCAAAATTCAGGATTTAATTGAGGCATACCTCCGCTTTCAGCTGAAAAAACTTCTTTTAGAAAAAAGAAATTGAAAAATATTGACTGAAAAAATATTTTTTTAATCATCAAATTAAAACGCGAAAAGAATGATTAACGCCACAACCAATCCAAACAATCCTGTAGCTTCCGCAAGTGCAAAACCTAAAAGCAAATTAGGAAATTGTTTTTGTGCTGCAGATGGATTTCTCATTGCTCCAGACAAATAATTTCCAAAAATTATACCAATACCAACACCGGCACCAGCTAAAGCAATTGCTGCCAAACCTGCTCCGATCATTTTTGCTGCTTCTAATTCCATTATATCCTCCTTATGTTAATTAATGGTGTAAGTTTAATGCATCATTCAAATAGATGCAGGTTAAGATTGCAAAAACATATGCTTGAAGAAAAGCAACTAAGATCTCCAAACCAGTTAAGGCAACCGAAAAACTCAGTGGAAGCCATCCACCGACTATTCCAAGACTTATTACAAAGCCTCCGAAAACTTTCATCATAGTATGACCAGCCATCATGTTAGCAAAAAGCCTAACAGATAAACTTATTGGTCTACTTAAATATGATATAATTTCAATAATTACTATAAGTGGTAGAAGTACGACTGGTACTCCACTAGGTACAAATAGTTTCAAATAACCAAATCCGTGCTTAATAAACCCAATTATTGTTACTCCAATAAAAATAAATGCAGCAAGTACAAAAGTTACGATAATATGACTAGTAACTGTAAATGTATATGGAATCATACCAAACATATTGCAAAAAAGAACAAACATAAATAATGAAAAAATGAAAGCGAAATAAGGTTTAGCTTTTGAGCCTGCTGTATCACTTATCATTTTGGAAACAAAGGTATAACTTAATTCTGCTAGAAGCTGAATCTTATTAGGCAATAAAGAATTTTTTTTAGATCCTAAATTAAAAATTATCAAAATTGCCAACGAACTTATAACCATAAACAAACTTGCATTTGTAAATGAAATATCGAAAGATCCTATCTTGATTTCTGGACCAATTCTGTAAACTTCGAATTGGGTCATTGGATTAGCTGCCATAAAAAATCTTATTTTTGCATTTTTTTTGCAGATTTAATTACATTGGTTATTCCAGCAATTACGCCTACAAAAAAAAATATTAAAATTAACCATGGTTTAGTACCAAAGGTCTTGTCTAAAATAAACCCAATAATTGTCCCTACAGCTACAGCTGACACAAGTTCTGTACTTAGCTTAAAAGCGGTGCCAATTGGCGATGGATCATGTTTTTTTGTGTCAGGATTTCTTTTTAAAGCTTTTTTTTTTGCAATTTCTAAGCGAGTTTTAAATGTGTCTTTTGGCATTCCTGATCAGTTCTATTAGGCAACCATACTTTCTGCTTTTTGTAAATCTACAGCAACTAACTGACTAATTCCTTTTTCGGGCATGGTAACACCATAAAGTCTATTCATTTTAGACATGGTTAAAGCATGGTGAGTAACAATTATAAATTTTGTATTGGTAATTTTTGTGAGTTCATCTAGCAAGTTACAAAATCTAGTAACATTAGCATCATCTAATGGAGCATCTACTTCATCAAGAACACATATAGGTGATGGGTTAGTTAAAAAAACCGCAAAGATTAGAGATAGCGCCGTTAAAGCTTGCTCTCCACCAGATAACAAAGTAATTGATTGAAGTCTTTTACCAGGAGGACTAACTAACATTTCCAAGCCTGCTTCTAGGGGATCATCAGAATCTACCAATTCTAATTTTGCGTTACCACCGTTGAATAATTTTGTGTAAACTTCATTAAATTTTCTATTAACTTTTTCAAAAGCATCAATTAATCTCTCTCTCCCTTTTTGGTTTAATTCATTGATACTATCTTTTAACTTTATTATTGCTGTAACTAAATCTGTTCTGTCTTGCTCCATTTTTCTTATTTCTGTTTCATATTTATTTGTTTCTTCATCAGCTTTTAAATTTACAGATCCTAATTTTTCTCTTTCTTGTTTTTTTTTATCGAGTAAATCCTCTTGATTTACTGCATCTGGAAGTTCTTCTTTTCCAAATAAATTTGAATTTTCTAAAATATTATCCTCGTTTAAATTTAATTCTGAATTAATTCTATCTACTAAATCCATTTTCCTTTTTTTTAGTCCTTCAATCGTTGCACTCGAGCTTGCTTTTCTTTCACGTATTTGTATCGATTGTTCTTGAATGTTGTTTAATTCAGATCTAAGTGTCTCAATTTTTTCATCAGTTTCATTTATGATTAAATCATTGTCATTTTTTTCTTTTTCAGAAATTCTCAACCCCTCAGAAATTTGACCTTTTTTTTCTGCTTGTAATTTTGGTTGATTATCCAATTTTTCTAATTGTAGATTTAATTTCTTTTTTCTCTCAGTTAATTCAGAAACCATTTTTTCAGAGCTTGATAATAAATTTTTCCAACTTTCTATTTCATTATCTATTATATTTATTCTCTCATTCCTTTTGACAGATTCTTTTTTTATATTTTGGTTTTTACTATAGCTGTCGGCATATTCTTCGATTACAGTTTTAAAATTTTCAAGAACATCAATCGCTTGATTATTTTTTTGTGAATTGATTAATTCTTTAATTTTATCTATTTCTAAATTTAATTGATTTTTTGATTTATTTAAATCTTCATTAGATTTTTTTTCTGTTTCATAATATTTTGAGTCAACTTCAATTAGATCATTCTTTTCTTCCTTAAGTCTTTTTTCATTAGAATTTGCGTCAATTACTATTCCTTTCTCTCTACTAATATCATCTTCTAATGTTTGAATTGAGGATTTTATATCTTTTATCTGATCTTGAATTCTTGTGTTCTCTTCATCTAAACCCTGGAGTTCTAAATTAAGTCTTTGAATTGTAGACAAATTTTCAATATTTTTTTCTCTTAATGGTGTTACTTTGTCTGTCTCGGATTTTATCAAACTTTCTATCTCAAAAATTTTATTGTTAAAACCACTTACCTCTCCTTCAGCTTCTGTATTTATTTCGTTTTCAACTCTAATTTCTTTGTCAATCTCCGTTAATTTTAAGTAATATAAACCAGCCTCAATTTTTTTTATATCATCAGAAATATTTTTATATTTGGTAGCTTCTTCAGCCTGTTTTTGTAAATTAGCCAATTGTTTTTCCTGTTGTCTTCTTAGTTCGTCTGCTCTTTTAAGATTATTTTCTGCAGCATTTAATCTTAATTCAGCCTCATGTCTTCTTACGTGTAGACCAGAAATTCCAGCTGCTTCCTCTAAAATTGCTCTTCTATCAGTTGGTTTCGCTGTAACTAATGCTCCGATACGACCTTGGCTAATCATTGAAGGAGAGTGAGCTCCTGTAGATAAATCAGCAAAAAACATTTGGGCATCTCTAGCTCTAACTTCTTTGTCATTCATGTAAAATTTTGAACCTTTATCCTTCTCAATTTTACGTCTTACATTTACCTCACTTTGTTCTCTGAATTGAATTGGACCTTCATTATTTTTATTTTCCACTGTTACAGAAACTTCAGCAATATTTTTAGATGGTTTATTCGAGGTACCAGAAAAAATAACATCCTCCATGCCAGACCCTCTCATGCTTTTAGCTGAGGTTTCTCCCATTACCCACCTAAGGGACTCAACAATGTTTGATTTCCCACAACCATTTGGACCGACTATACCTGTTAAACCTTCCTCAATTAGGAAATTCGTTTTATCAGCAAAAGATTTAAATCCATTAAGTTGGATTTTTTTAAACTCCATAAATTAACTTATATCAGTTTTTCTAGAGTTTTTTTTAAATTTTTATAATTTAGTGATTTTTCAAACTTTTCATTATTGATTATTATCGTAGGAGTAGCATTCACTTTGAAGTTTTTAGTGCCTTCGACTCGATCATTTAAAATAAAGTCTTCAATAACTTTGTTATTTAAACACTCCTCAAAGTTTATGTTAAATCCTTGATTTTTTACAAATAATTTTAGATTATTATTTACCTCTTCGATTGTACTACCTTTTACCCAATCTTGTTGATTGAAATATAAACTTTCTAAAATTTCTAAACTTTGGTCTTTTTTACATTGGGCAATTTTCGCAGCATTAAGGGCTGCAATATCTAATGGGAAGTGTCTGAATTCTAATTTTACAAGACCAGTATCAATAAAATCTTTTTTTAGCTTTGGATAAACAATTTTATGGAAATCAGCACAATGACTGCACGTTAAAGACTCATAAGCAATTATTGTTATTTTTGCATTTTCATTTCCTGAAAATATACGATTAGTTTCAGCATTTACATTTAAAGTGATACCAGTAAGAATGAGTATTAATAAGTAAATTTTTTTCATTTTTCTTTAAATACTTTAGTCAATTCTAATAATGATTTTTTTATTTTTTCATTTTTAACATTATTTATTTGATTTTGATGTTTGTTTTTTGTCACATTATTTTTAAAACTTTTTGAAACCTCTGTTGAAATTTTTTGATCTTCTTCAAAGCTAGTAAATTTAATTTTTTCTACGACTGTTTTTCCAAAAAAAATATTCATCCTATCCATAATCTCCTTTTTTGAATATTCTAAGTCTACCTCATGACCTCTTTTTACCATTACCAATAATGTGCTTACTCCAAATTTATTTGAATTTTTAAATGATTTTGGATAACAAACTTTAAAAAGAGTTTGTCCTGCTATGTGCTTCCAATTGTTTAATGTTTCTGAATAAACTTCACCTCTATTATTTATAACTTTTTTGATATTTTTTGGTAAAGTGTCCTTAAGAGATCTTAAACCTTGAATGGTGCCCCATCTCTGCTTAGTATTATTTTTAAATTGCATATGAAGGAAAAGATAATAACAAAAAAAATTCTTAAATGGTATGATTTAAATAAAAGATCTTTACCTTGGCGGAAAAAAGTTTCTGTAGAAAAAAAACAATATTACACATTAATTAGTGAGTTTATGTTACAACAAACCCAAGTTATAACTGTAATTCCTTTTTTTAATAGGTTTATTAAAAATTTACCATCTATAAATTCTCTTGCAAAAGTTGGTGAGAAAAAACTTATAAAACTTTGGGAAGGTCTTGGATACTATTCTAGAGCAAGAAATTTAAAAAAATCTGCGCAAGTTATTTTAAAAAATTTTGATGGAAAATTACCTGACAATTTTGAAGATTTAATTACTCTACCTGGTATTGGGAATTATACTGCAAATGCAATTTTAGCTATTGCATTTAACAAACCATATATTCCTATGGACGGAAATATTGAAAGAGTTTTAAAAAGATATCTTTATTTAAAGAAAGATAAAGAAATTCAAAAGGATTACTTGTTTCAAAGGAAAGTTATATTTGGAAAAACTTTAAGATCTAGTGATTATGCTCAAGCTTTAATGGAATTAGGAGCATTGATATGCAAACCAAACAATCCAAAATGTGATCAGTGTCCAATTATAAAAAATTGTAAATCTTATAAAAAGAAAGATTTTAGTTTAATAAAGAATATTAAGAAAAATAAAGATAAATATTTTGTGCTAAAAGTTTACAAAAAAAATCAAAGGTATTTACTGATTAAAAATACAAAATTTAATTTTTTAAAAAATTTGACTATCTTTCCTATGGAAGAATTATCTAATCCTAAAAATTTTAAGGAAAATTTAAATTTTAAAATGTCTAATATGAATATGAATATAAAAATTGAGTATTCAAATGATAATAAAAAATTTCCTTATTCATATTGGGTAGATGGAACAAAAATGAATAGTTATATGCTACCATCATTTACGAAAAAAATTGTTCAATACTTAGAGAAAAATTGATGAAAAAAATTGCTATTATTGGAGCTGGTATCTCTGGCTTATTTATTGCTAATTTATTTAAAAGAAGTTCAAATTATCAAATTGCACTTTATGAAAAGAGTTACTCAATAGATTTAGATGAGGGTTATGGAATTCAATTATCGGTTAATAGTGTAAATCTTTTAAATCAAATTGGGTTTGATAAATTCAAAAATGATCAAAAATTCAATCCCGATATAATAAATTTTTATTCTATCAAAAGTTCAAATAAGATATGTCATTTAAAAATTTCTGATTTTAATACGGTAGATTGTAAGTATACCACTTTAAAAAGATCTGAATTAGTGAAATTTTTAAAAACAGATTTAGAAAACTTTATTCAAACTAATCACAACATTTCGAAGGTAGAGCAGCAAAATCAGAAGATCCAACTTACATTTGAAAATAATGAAACCTCTGAATGTGATCATTTAATTATTTCTGACGGAGTTTTTTCGAAAAGTAAAAGTCTTATCTTAGAGAGTCAAATTCCTCCAAGATACAATAAAACAATAGCTATTAGAGGAACATTGCCTTGTTCTCAAAAAATTGATTGTAGAAATATTTCATTATTTTTAGGACCAGATTTTCATTATGTAATTTATCCAGTAAATCAAAATAGAGATTTAAATTTCATAGCTATTATGAAATATAAACTTAATAAAGAAGAGCAAAAAAACCAATCATTATTTAATGATGGAAATTTTATCAAAAGGGTTTTAGATAATGTTCCAATAGAAATGAGAGAATTTTTGGATGAAATTAAGAAATTAAAAATATTCCCAGTATTTGTAAGTGACAGTTTTTCTCAAACCAAAAATAATAACATGCATTTAATAGGTGATGCCTTTTTTGCCTTTCCTCCGTCATTTGCTCAAGGTGCTTCTCAGTCAATAGAGAGTGCATACGAATTATTCCTTAGTATAGAAAATAACACCGAGAGTAATTTTTTAAGAAATAGAGTAAATAAAACAAGAATGGTAAATAACAGATCAAAGTTTAATCAATTTGCATTCCATTTATCTAATCCTTTAACTAATTTCTTAAGAAACACTTTTTTAAAGAGATTGGTTAAAAATAAAAAATTTTTAGAAAATTATTTGGGAAAAATTTACAAAAATTAGTTATTTGAAATTAATCTTTGTCTTAAATAATCAATGGGAACAGCCCGACCATTTAAATTATAGTGCCAATAAGTCCATCCATTACAGCTTTCAGCACCCAAAATTGTAGCTGCTACTTTGTGAATTGAACCTTCTGTTTGATCGTGTTTAATACTGCCATCAGCCATGATTTTTGCGCTAATTTTCTTCTTATCATCGAAAATTGTTGTGCCTGGTTTAATTATTCCTAATTCAACTAATGAACCAAAAGGTATTCTTGGTTTAGATCTACCATTCTGGAGAGTGTCTAAATAATGATCTTCAATAGGCTTTGTTTTTTTTAATCTTTGTTCAGCGGCTTTAAAATATGATTTTTCTTTCTCAATACCATAATAATTTCTTCCCAATTTTTTAGCAACTGTTGCAGTTGTTCCAGATCCTAAAAAAGGATCTAAAACTAAATCATCTTTATTTGATGTTGCTAATAAAATCCTGTGAAGCAGAGCCTCTGGTTTTTGTGTAGAATGTACTTTTTTACCATTTTTTTTTAGTCTCTCTGGGCCGTTACAAATCGGCAGTTCCCAATTAGATCTCATTTGAAGGTCATCATTTAAACACTTTAAGGATTGATAATTAAAAGTGTATTTTGATTTTTCAGATTTTGAGGCCCAAATTAAAGTTTCATGAGCATTGGTAAAACGAGTTCCTCTAAAATTTGGCATCGGATTTTTTTTATTCCAAATAACATCATTTAAAATCCAATAACCTAAATTTTGAATTGCTGTCCCAACCCTAAAAATATTGTGATAACTACCAATTACCCAAATAGCTCCATTCTTTTTTAAAATTCTTTTACATTCGCTTAACCATGAGTAAGTAAAATCATCATATTTTTTGAAATTTTCAAATTGATCCCATTTATCATTCACTGCACTAACTTTAGATCTATCCGGTCTTGTAAGTTCACTCTTAAGTTGTAGATTGTAAGGAGGGTCAGCAAAAATTAATTCAAAAGTCTCATCAGGGATTTTTTTTAATTCTTTTAAACTATCTCCGTTAATTAATTTATTTTTTAAGTTTAAATTCATTTTATAAAAACAAATTAGACTCCAAAAAGATTCTTGGGTCAACCTACGATTGAATTATTTGGATTCAATTAGTGCAAAGTTTTTTTAAGATAACAATATGTTGTGTTTCTACGTGAAACCTATTTTTTTTTCTTAAATGGTGAAAAAGTTTTACGATGATGGGGTGAAATTCCCAACCTTTTTATTGCTTTTAAATGTTGTCGTGTTCCATAACCAAAATTTTGACTCCAATTGTAACCCTTAAATTTTTTTCCTAGTTTAATTATCATCTTATCACGGCTAACTTTAGCAATAATTGATGCTGCAGATATTGACGCTATCTTTTGGTCTCCCTTAATAACCGATCTTAAATTATAATTTTTCATATCAGGCAATTTATTTCCATCAATTAAAACTAGTTCAGGTTTTTTTTTTAAATTTTTAATAGCTCTTTTCATTGCTAATAAACTTGCATTAAGGATATTTATTTTTTCAATTTCTTTAGCTGATGCTTTTCCAACTGCCCATATAGAATTTTTTTTTATATATGTTGCTAAAATTTCTCTTCTATTTCTTGGTAAAATCTTTGAGTCTTTTAATACTTTTGTATTAATATTCTTGTTTAATATTACAGCTGCCGCATAAACTGGGCCAATTAAACTTCCACGGCCAACTTCATCAACACCAGCTACTTTTTTCATTAAATATTAATGTTCAAATCTTGGATTTTTTTTCTTATTTTTTTTAAGTCTTCCCATGAATATTTTTTATTGTCGGGGTATCTCATTAAATAAGAGGCACTAAAAGTAATCATAACAGGAAAAGTTTTATCTTTAATAATAATTTCTTTCCATTTACCTCTTTCATCAGAGATTTTGCCATTTATTCCTGTGAGACATTCCATTGCAGTACTGCCCATTAATATTATTATTTTAGGGTTTATAATTGACGAATGTTCAATTAAAAATGATGAATACCTTCTAATTTCTTGGCTTGTTGGCTTTCTATCCTCTGGAGGTCTAAAATTTATTGAATATGTTGTATAGACTTTTTCTTTATCAATATTGATTGCTAATAGCATCTTATTTAATAATTTTCCAACTTCACCTTGAAAAGGTAATCCGGAATTATCCTCTTCAATTCCGGGAGCTTCTCCAATTATCATTATTGGACTATTTATATCACCGTCACCCAACACTAGATTCTTTGAATTACTTTTTAAAATACAATTTTCAATTGAATTTATTTTTTCTTTTAGGTTAGAGAGTTTTTCTTTTTTATTGTCTTTATCATTTTCTTCAAAAACTTTAAATCTATTAAGTGGCTTACTACTAAAAATGTAGTCTGGTTCAACACTTTCTATTAAATCCTGAACATATTTGGCATTTTGATTTAAAGTCTTTTTAGCCATAAAGTACTATTATGTTAGTAAAAAATATTAAATTTATCATACTAATTTTTTTATTTTATCAGACACCTGTAAATTCTAAAAGTGTTAGTTTTGATGATTTTAATTCAAAAAATTTATCGAGATATTTTTCAGGAATAGTGGCTTATGAAAATAAAGATAATTCATCAGCTTTAAATTTTTTTAACTCATCTAAAATTTTACTTGATCAACATGATCCTTTTTTAAAGAGATATATATACTCTTTAGTTTTAGAAAATAAGATTTCACAAGCAATAAATATAATAAAAAGAAATAAGAATAAAAACAACACTGATTACTTTGATGCACATCTGTTGTTAATTATAGATTATCTAAAAAAAAATGACTTAACTGGAGCTTATTCACATTTGATTGAGATGGAAAACTTTGTCTCTGATGACAGGGTTGATGCGGCTATTCTAGAAAGTCTTAAAGACTATATTTTCACCTTTAAAGAAATAAAAATTTTAAAAAATAAAAAAAACTTCGGAAAGTTGTCGAGTATTTCTGAAGCGTTCCAAAGATGCTACATTCAGGATAATAATACAGATGCTTATTTTTCAAAATTGATAAACAATCCTGAGATAGATTACAGTAGATATATTTTCTTTTATTTAGCCTATTTAATTGAAAATAACAGAATAATTGAAGCTAAAAAAATCACAGATGATATCCATTACATCAATTCAACACTTTTGTTATCACAAGGAAAAAGTTGGATTGAGAAAGGAAATTTTGATCAATTTCAAAAAGTTTTTTCTTGTAGAAACCCAAATGACATAATTAGTGAATTTTTATTTTTAATCTCCAATTTATATTCATCAGAAGATAGCTTTGAAAAGTCTAATTTTTATCTAAATTTATCAAATTTTTTAAATCCTAAATTTATTTTTAATTTATCTTTAGTTGCTGAAAACCAATATCTTAATAAAGAATATAAAAAAGCTAGAAAAACTTTAAAAAAACTAAACAATAAAAACAACATTTTTTATGACTGGTATCGAATAAAGAAAGAAGCTCAAATTATAGCTAAAGAAGTTGGTAATAATGAGTCGCTTAACTTTATTAATTCAGAATTTAAAGAAATTGTCTCTCCTAATAAAAAAATATTATTTGATATGGCAAATTTTTATAAAAATTTTAAAAAATATGATGAAGCGATTATTTATTATACTCAACTAATTGAAATATTTAATGATAATTCAGAAATTAAGCAGGATCTACTTTACAGAAGGGGAGGCACTTATGAAAGAATGAAAGAATATTCAAAATCAGATAAAGACTTGCAAGACTCTCTTAAAATAGATCCAGATGATGCTTATGTTTTAAATTATTTGGCTTATTCCTGGCTTGAAAGAAATTTTAAAATTGAAGAAGCCATTAAGATGCTTGAAATAGCTTATGAATTAGAGAGCGATGATCCTTACATAATAGACTCTATTGGTTGGGCTTATTATTTGACTAATGATTATAAAAAAGCTGAAAAATTTTTGAAAAGAGCAGTCGAATTAATGCCAGATGACTCCATTGTTAACGATCATTACGGAGATATTCTTTGGAAATTAAATAGAAAAATTCAAGCAAGATATTTTTGGCGTAACGTACTAAAAATGGAGGATGTAGATGAGGAAATGTTAGATAAAATAAATAAAAAAATTATTGAAGGACTTAAAAACTCATAATATGTCCTATGACAAAATAAAATCTCATGCCAAAATTAATCTAGCCTTAAACATAATAGGCAAAACTCATTTATTACATAAAATAGAGTCTATTATTGCCTTTTTATCTTTACATGATGAAATATTCATAAAAAAAATCAATTCTGATAAACATATAATTTCTTTCAGAGGCAAATTTTCTAAAGGGATAGGTAAAAATAATTCAATAGCTAAATTGCTAGAATTGCTCGAGAAGAAAAAATTTCTCAAAAATAAAAAATTCCTTATAAAAGTAAAAAAAATGGTACCCACTAAAGCTGGCTTGGGAGGTGGATCTATGAATGCCGCTACACTTTTAAAATATTTTGTAAAAAAAAAGCTTATAAATATTTCTAAAAAAGAAATAATTATGATTTCAAAATTAATTGGATCTGACGTGATTTTAGGCCAAAGGTTTGTTAACTCAGTTTTAACTTCAAATAATAAAATTAGATATTTCAAAAACACTGAAAAAATTTATACTTTAATTATGAAACCTAATTTTGGATGTTCTACTAAGGAAATTTACTCAAAAGTTATAAAATTTGATAAATCAAGTTTAAATCAACCTCATAAAAAGATGTTCAATTTAAATTTCCTATCTAAGATGAAAAATTCTTTAGAGCCAATAGCATTTTCTAAACATCCAAAACTAAAAGCTATAAAGACTTATTTAGAATTTTCATCAAAAGCAATTTTTGTAAGAATGACTGGATCAGGTTCAGCATTAATTGCTTATTTTAATTCCAAGAAAAAATGTGAAAATGCAAAGAAACTGTTTATTAAAAAGTATAAAAATTACTGGTGTGTAGCATCAAAAACTATATAAATTTTATTTTTTTGTGTTATACGAAATTAATATTGGGGCGTAGCCAAGCGGTAAGGCACGGGTTTTTGGTACCTGCATCCTAGGTTCGAATCCTAGCGCCCCAGCCAAATATGAGAACCTTTTTAGATAAAATTTTTTTTAGATCAAACAACTTGAATTATTTAAGTAATAAAATAAAAAATCTCACAAATAATACGCCCGTAAGAAAAATATTTGATGCAATAAATGAATACTCTGAAGAAAGTGAAATTCGATACGTTGGCGGTTGCGTTAGAAAAATCATAAATAACGAAAAAGTTGATGATATTGATTTAGCAACAAATTTGGTGCCAGGACAAGTTTGCGAGACCTTAAAAAAAAAAGAAATAAATTATTATGAGAGTGGAATTGATCATGGAACAATCACAGCTTTAATTGATAATTATAAATTTGAAATAACAACTTTAAGAAAAGATGTTTTAACAGATGGAAGACATGCCAAGGTTGAATTTACAAATAATTGGAAAGATGATGCTTCAAGGAGAGATTTTACAATTAACGCAATTTATTCTGATGCTGAAGGAAACTTATTTGATCCGTATAATGGTAAAAAAGACTTAGAAGAGGGCTGCATAAATTTTATTGGAGATGTAAACAAAAGAATACAAGAGGATTATCTAAGAATACTAAGGTATATAAGATTTTTTTTGAATTATTCAAAACAACCTCATAATTTAGAAATTTTAAGAAAATTGAAAATAAATATTGGTGGAGTTTCAAAACTTTCGAAAGAAAGATTGCTAGATGAATTAAAAAAAATATTTAAGTTAGGTACTTTAGAAAAATTAATTAATGAAAAATTAAGTTTAGAATTAATTTTAATTATTTTTCCTGAATTAAAGAATTATAACCTTTTTAATAAACTTAACTCAGAAAAAAGAAATGTTTTGAGAGAAGTTGATTTTATTTTTTTACTATCTCTGATGATAATAGATAACTCTGATAATGTAGATTATTTTTTATATAAATATAATCTTTCTAAAAAAGATCAAAAAAGAATCAAGATTATTTATGGTTTCTATAAAGATAAGTTTAATTTAAAAAAATTTACTCAATATAACTTTAATGAATATTTTTATTATGAGGGTAATCAAGCTGTCCTAGATGTTTTGAGATTTAAAGTAATTAAATCAAAAAAAATAGATAAATCACTCATTGAACTAATCGAATACTATAAAAATAAGCCAATACCCAAAATGCCTATTGGAGCTGAATTATTAATGCAAAAATATAAAATACCTGAAGGAAAAGAATTAGGAGTAAAATTAAAAAAGATTGAGGTAGAGTGGGTAAAAAATAATTTTACTATCTCGGATAAACAAGTTGAGAATATAATTGAGAATTAAATATATTTTACATCCTTAATTTCAAAATTTTTAACACCAGCAGGTGTATTTATCTCAACTAAATCATTTTTATTTTTTCCAATCAAACCTTTACCTATGGGTGATTGAAAATAAATTAGTTTTTGTTTTAAATCGGCCTCATCTTTTCCAACTATTTTATAGTTTATATTTTCACCGGTGTCTAAATTTTCTAAAAAAACTGTTGAGCCAAAAATTACTTTTCCATCATTATTTATCTTTGTAACATCAATTACATTGGCTCTTGCAATTATATCATTAATTTCAGTTATTCTTCCTTCGTTATGTGATTGTTCTTCTTTTGCTGCATGATACTCAGCATTTTCTTTAAGATCACCATGTGATCTTGCTTCAGCAATTGCCGCAACAATTTCCGGTCTTTTTTTTTCTTTTAAAAAAATTAATTCCTCTTTTAGTTTATTTAAGCCATTTAAAGTAATAGGTTCTTTATCCATATTATTTCCATTTTGCTAAAGGAGGTAAGGACATCAATATACCTTCAATGTTTCCTCCTGTTTGTAATCCAAATTTTGTTCCTCTGTCATACAATAAGTTAAATTCTGTGTATCTACCTCTTTTAATATATTGCAATTCTTTATCATTAAAAGTCCATTTTCTTTTCATTTTTTTTTTTATAATTTTTTGAAAAATATATTGAAATGTAATCCCCACATCTCGAACGAATTTAAAGTCTTTTTCGAAATTATTTTTTTTATAATCAAAGAAAATTCCTCCTATTCCTCTCGGTTCTTTTCTGTGTGGCAAATAAAAATATTCATCACACCATTTTTTATATTTTGAATAGTAGTTTTTATTATGTCTATTACACATATCTTTTAAAATTTTATGAAAATCTTTTTTTTCATTTTGATCGTTTTTAGATTGAGTTACATCCATTCCTCCACCAAACCAGTCCAGAGTGGTACAAATATATCTAGTATTAAAATGCATAGCTGGAATTTGAGGATTTTTCATGTGCATAACAACCGAAATTCCAGATGCCCAAAATCTTGGATTTTTTTTTGCTCCAGGAATATTTTTTTGAAGTTTTTTTGGAAATTTTCCGTAAACTTTTGAGTAGTTTACTCCGACTTTATCAAAAATTTTCCCATTTTTTAAAATCCTATATTCTCCTCCACCTTCATCTTTTTTTAGATTTCTTTTCCAATTTGTAGATTTAAATTTTGCATTTTTCTTCTCTAGTTTATTTATTGACTCGCAAATAGAGTCTTGCAACATTTTAAACCAGTTACTTGCTAATTCTTTTTTTATTTCTAAGTCCATTTAGATCAATTTAGTTTGTTTTAAACTTTCTGCCAATATTATTGAAACTGATGAGGCAATATTGAGTGAACGTTTATTATCTTTCATGGGTATTTTTAATCTAAATTTAACAAGTTTATGGATATTTTCAGGAACTCCTACACTTTCTCTACCAAATAAAATGGTATCATTTTTGTCAAATTTAAATTTTGTGTAAGATGTTGATGCTTTAGTAGTCATCAATATAATTCGCTGGTTTTTCTTGGATTCAAAAAAAATTTTTGAGCTTTGATAGAATTTAATTTCTTTCTCGTCCATATAATCCATAACGACTCGCTTAAACCTTTTATCACTCATCAAAAAACCACAGGGTTCTATAATCTCTAATTTTGCACCTAAACAAGAGCAAGTTCTGATTATAGCCGCAGTATTCTGAGGAATATCTGGTTCAAATAAAGCAATTTTTGGCCCTTGATTTGTTGAATTCTGTGTCATTCTTTCAGTAGAAAATTTAATATTTTATATTATATGAAACCATATATTTAAGTAGAAATAATTTATATTGAGTATATTTAATTAAGCTAAATAATGTCTGAAAAAAAAACTGATAGAAGAGATTTTTTATTCACTGCCACATATGCTGTGGGAGCGGTAGGAGTTGCGGCAACAATCTGGCCAATGATTGATCAGATGAATCCTGATGCATCAGTTAAAGCTCTAGCTAGCACAGAAGTGGATGTTAGTTCTGTCAATCCAGGAAAAACTATAACTGTGTTATGGAGAGGTAAACCTGTTTTTATAAGAAGAAGAACTCAAGATGAAATTGTAGAAGCAAAATCAGTAAGCTTAAAAGATTTAAAACATCCTGAGAAAGACGAAGATCGAGCTAAAAATCCAGAATGGTTAGTGATGCTAGGTGTTTGTACTCATTTAGGTTGTGTCCCTTTAGATCAAAAGGGTGATTATAACGGTTGGTTTTGTCCATGTCATGGATCTCATTACGATATTTCTGGAAGAATTAGAAAAGGTCCTGCACCAACAAACATGGAAATTCCTAAATACGAATTTGTAAATGCGAATACAATTAAGATTGGATAATTATTATGAGTGAACATCAGTATACACCTAAATCAAAATTTGGAAAATGGTTCAATGACCGTTTACCGCTACTGACACTTGCAAATCATTTAACTGATTATCCAACTCCTAAAAATTTAAACTATTGGTGGACATTTGGTGGAATACTAACTTTCTGTTTAATTACACAAATAGTAACAGGCTTGGTATTAGCAATGCACTATATTGCACATGCTGACATGGCTTTCGATAGTGTTGAACATATAATGAGAGATGTCAACTACGGATGGCTAATAAGATACATTCATGCAAACGGTGCATCTATGTTTTTTTTAGCTGTTTACATTCATATATTTAGATCTCTATTTTATGGATCTTATAAAGCTCCAAGGGAAATAATTTGGATCATTGGAATTATAATTTATCTTTTAATGATGGCTGCAGCATTCATGGGATATGTTCTTCCATGGGGACAAATGAGTTTCTGGGGAGCAACTGTAATAACAAATTTATTTAGTGCAATACCTCTAGTAGGTGAAGGGATTGTTACTTGGTTATGGGGAGGTTATTCAGTGGATAATCCAACATTAACAAGATTTTTTACACTACATTATTTAATACCTTTTTTAATTTTAGGTTTAGTTGTTCTTCATATTTGGGCATTACATGTTCCTGGTAACAATAACCCTGTGGGAATAGATATACAAAAACCCTCAAAGGATACAGTGCCTTTTCATCCATACATTGTAATAAAAGATGGATTTGCATTGTTGATGTTTATGATTGTTTTTGCGTTTTTTGTTTTCTATACGCCAAATATATTAGGTCATGCAGATAATTACATTGAAGCAAATCCCTTGGTGACACCTGCACATATAGTCCCAGAGTGGTATCTTTTACCTTTTTATGCAATCTTAAGATCTGTTCCTGATAAACTTTTGGGTGTTATTGCGATGCTTTCAGCAATTTTTATTTTGGCGGCCCTTCCTTGGCTAGATACATCTAAGATAAGATCAGCAGTATTCAGACCTTTATATAGACAATTTTATTGGATACTTGTTGCTGATGTTTTGATTTTGGGTTATGTCGGAGCAATGCCTGCAGAGGGATTATATTTGTTGATAGCTAGAGTAGCTACTGCATATTATTTTTTACATTTTTTAGTAGTATTGCCGATTTTAGGTTTCAAAGAAAAAACTTTACCAATACCGCTTAGTATTACTGAACCTATTTTAGGGGGATCTCCTAATTTAGCTGCAGCAAAAAATAAAGAAAGTTTAAACATTAAGTGAAAAATTTTTTAGGAATATTCACCTTAACAGCGCTCCTACTTGGATTTCAATTAAACTCTTATGCTGCGGAAAAAGTGGAATACTTAAAAACTGATTGGAGTTTTAAAGGTCTTTTTGGAAAATTTGATCGAGCTGCACTACAAAGAGGATATCAGGTTTATACTGAAGTATGCTCATCTTGCCATTCCATGAAATATCTTAGTTATAGAAATTTAGCGGAAAAGGGTGGACCTGAATTTTCAGAAGCACAAGCAAAGGCTATAGCTGCGTCCTTTGAGGTAAAAGACGGCCCGAATGCAGATGGTGATATGTTTACAAGACCAGGAAAATTATCTGATAAATTTGTTATGCCATATGAAAATGTTAAAGCTGCACAAGCAGCCAATGGTGGTGCTTATCCTCCAGATATGTCAGTTTTAGTAAAAGCTCGAGGGGGAGGAGTAGACTATATTTATTCGCTCCTTCAAGGGTATGAGGATCCTCCAGCAGGTGTAAAGTTAGATGAGGGTGTTTATTACAACAAGTATATGTATGGGAATAAAATTAAAATGTCTAACCAGCTTTCTGATGGATTGGTTGAATATGGTGATGGAACAAATGCAACTGTCGAACAAATGTCTAAAGACGTAACGACTTTTTTGATGTGGGCGGCGGAGCCTCATTTAGAGTCACGACATCGAATGGGATTCAAAGCTATAGTGTATTTGATAATTCTCACAATTTTAGTCTATTTTAGTATGAAAAGAATTTGGTCACGTATTGAAACGAAAGTTTAAAACGTCACCATCTTTTACAATGTAATCTTTACCTTCCAGTCTCATTTTACCATTTGTTTTTGAGTTTAACCAACCATCGTTACTAATGAAATCATCATAAGAGACTGTTTCGGCTCTAATAAAACCTTTTTCAAAATCAGAGTGAATTTCACCCGCAGCTTTTGGTGCTGTACAATTTTTTTGAATAGTCCATGCTCTTGTTTCCTCTGGTCCTGAGGTAAAAAAAGTATCTAACTCAAGAATTTTATAACCATTTTGAATTAGTAAATTTAATCCAGTTTCTTTTAAATCAATCATGTCCATATAATTTTTCTTTTCATTAGTATCCAATTCATTTATTTGATTTTCGATATCTGCTGAAACAATTAAGGTGTTATCATCACCATATTTATCTAAGAATTTTTTAGTATAATCGTTTCCTTTTTGAATACTCTGTTCATCAACATTACAAACAAATATTTTAGGTTTTAGAGATAATAATCCGCTCTGATTAAGCAATTTCTTTTCAAATTTAGATTTTAGAATAGAAATATCTTTATCTTGATTGATACAATCCAATGCCATTTCAAGAATTTTTAATTGTTCTTCATCAACATTCTTTTTATTGCTTTTTTCAAGTCTCTTTTGAATTGACTCTAGATCAGCTAGCATCATTTCTGTTTCAATAATTTCAAGGTCTCTAATTGGATCAACAGTAGGGTTTACGTTTTGAATATCGTCAGAGTCAAAACACCTTATCATATGTATTATTGCATCAACTTCTCTAATATGTGATAAAAATTTATTTCCTAAACCTTCTCCTTTAGATGCTCCTTTTACTAAACCTGCAATATCTACAAAAGAAATAGTTGTATTAATAATTTTTTTTGACTTTGAAATTTTTGCTAGATTTTCTAATCTTTCATCTGGAACTGGGACGACACCTATATTTGGATCAATAGTACAAAATGGAAAGTTAGCAGCCTGAGCTTTGCTAGAGTTTGTTAAAGCATTAAAAAGAGTAGACTTACCAACATTTGGTAATCCAACTATTCCACATTTAAAACTCATTATTTATTATTTACAGTGCTAGAAAATAGATCTAATTTTTTTTCTATTAAAATAGACATTGAGTCTGTTATATTTTTTGTAATCTTTTCAATGCTTAAAAACTCTTCCTCATCAAAATTTTGTAGAACATAGTCTGCAACTTCAATGTCTCCTTTTGGCTTTCCTATTCCTATCCTTACTCTAGAATAGTCTTTGCCAATAAACTTATCTATAGATGCTATACCGTTGTGACCTGCATCAGATCCACCGAATTTGGCTTTAATCTTTCCAAACTCTATATCCAAATCATCATGAAAAACTATTACATCTTCAGCATCAATTTTGAAATATTCAATTAATTCTCTAATACAAATCCCTGAGTTATTCATAAATGTTAAAGGTTTAATTGCATAGATTTTTTTATCCGCAATATTTCCAGTCGTTAAAAGTCCTTTAAATTTAGGTTTTTGTTTTGAAAGGTTAAATTTTTTATTGATTGAGTCAATAATTTTAAACCCAACATTATGACGATTGTTTTCACTATCTGGGGTTGGATTGCCTAATCCTACAAATAAAAGCATAAGTAAATGAAATTAGATTTTCAATTGGATAGATTATTTTTTTTCTTCAGCTGGTTTCTTGTCTGGAGATTTTTTTTCATCACCTTCTTTTTTATCACCCTTGGTTGCCTCAGATGGTGCTTTATCTCCATCAGCTGCTGAGGCTTCTGCTCCTTCTGCTCCCTCTTCACCTTCAGTTGCCTCAGCCTCTGCAGGTTTTTCAGGTTCTTTCATAACAGTTGGAGCTGCTAAGGTAGCAATAACAAAGTCTCTTCCTTGAATAGTTGGTGTTACTTCAGGATCTAATTTGACTGATGAAATTTTGAAACTTTCTCCAATATCTATACCATCAAGGTCCAGTGTTAAATTTTCAGGGATTTTTTCACTAGGACATTTTAATTCGACTTTTCTTCTAACAATATTTAAAACACCACCTCTTTTTAAACCTGGTGATTTCTCCTGATTAATAAAGTTTACTGGGACTTCAATTTTAATTTTGACACCTGGTAGTACTCTCAAAAAATCAACATGGGTAGGTTCATCACTCAAGATGTGATACTTAATTTCTCTAGGTAAAACATTCTGAGGTTTTCCAGCAATATTTAAAGTGATGATGTTGGATAAAAAATTTTCTTTTTCGATAAGCATTTTAAGAGATTTTTTTGAGATTGAGATTTTTTGATTTTGATCTTTTCCACCATATATGATTGCAGGAACATTGCCATTATTTCTAAGAGCATTTAATTGTCCTTTGGTAGAATTTTCTCTAATGTTTGCATCTAAAGAATTCATAAAACAAAGTTTTTTAACCCATGTTTGTAAATAATCAAGCGATTATTTAAATAAATCTGATACTGACGTTGAATTTGATATTCTTTTAATCGCTTCAGCCATAAGTGCTGAAATTGATAAAACCTCTATATTTTTAACATTTTTAGTTTTTGAAATATTATCAATGGTGTCTGTGATAACCAAATTTTTTATTACTGAATTTTTAATTCTTTTAACAGCATCTCCGCTTAAAACTCCATGAGTAATATAAACATACACTTCTTTTGCACCTCGTTGTTTTAATGCTTTAGCTGCATTGACGATAGTACCGCCTGAATCAATGATATCATCTACAATTATACAAGTGTGATTCTTTACATCACCAATTACATTCATCACTTGTGATTGTCCTGGCTTGGGTCTTCTTTTATCAACTATTGCAAGACCCACTCCCAGTAGTTTTCCAAGTGCTCTCGCTCTTTCTGTTCCTCCCACATCTGGAGCTATACAAACGATTTTTTTACTTTTAATCTTTTTTCTTGCGTGTCTTGCAAAGATTGGTGTAGCAAAAAGGTTATCAACTGGGATATCAAAAAAACCTTGAATTTGTCCTGCATGCAAATCAACTGTTACAACTCTATCAGCTCCAGCTTTTGTTATTAAATTTGAAACTAATTTTGCTGAGATAGATGTTCTTGGAACAACTTTTCTATCTTGTCTAGCATAACCAAAATATGGGATAACGGCAGTAATGTTTTTAGCAGACGATCTTTTTAATGCATCTATGCAAAGCAAAAGCTCCATTAAATTATCATTAGCAGGAGATGAAATGGATTGAACAATAAAAATACTATTTCCTCTTATATTTTCATTTATTTCAACATAGATTTCTCCATCTGCAAATTTTCTAATACTTGAATTGACGAGTTTCGTTTTTAAATATTTTGCAATATTTTTACTTAAAACTTTATTACTATTTCCTGTTAATAATTTCATTGAAAAGTTTAATTAATCATAATTATTGAAATATTTCTACCATAATCATCATGTTTTAGTTTTAAAGATCTTCTTGCACTAAAGAAATTATTTTTTTCATTAAATGTATCAATTTTAATAACATCAATTTTACTTAATTTACAGGATTTAAGTTGAAATTTAACATAACTCAATAAATCGAAGTAAATGATTTGATTTTTAATCTTAAAAAACATTTTATTTTTTTTGTTCTTTTTTATAAATTTTTTTTTGAAATCCTCCTTTACATTGTAGCTATTTTGGGAAATACACGGACCTATTGCTACAATGATATCTTCAGGTTTACATTTATTCTTTAACATAAAAGATACCACCTTTTTTATTATACCTTTGAAAGCGCCTTTCCACCCTGCATGAATGACAGCTATAACATTTTTTTTATTGTCATATAATAACAATGGAACACAATCAGCAGTCAAAACTGCTATAGGGAATCTTCTTAAATTTGTAATTATCGCATCTGCCTTGATTTTAGTTTTTTTAAATTTGAAATTTTTGTCAATATAAACAAATTTACTACTATGTACCTGATGTACTAAAAAAATATTTTTAGAATTTTTACTAATTTTATTTTTGGCGATTTTTAAGTTTTTTTTAATCAAACTTTTTTTATCATTGGAGCCAAGTCCACAATTCAAACTTTTATAAATACCTTTTGATGTACCTCCATTTTTATTGAAAAAACCGTGACTTATATTATTTTGTAATGATAATTTTTTAGATTTAATCAATTTAAAACCCTAATTGAAATTTATTTTTTTTATTTTTGATGAACATGACTTTAAAAAGATTGCCCATTTCTTTTTTATCTATCAATCGTTTTAAGCGATAATAAATATCTGCTTTTCTCAAAAAATTTAAATTTTTTGATATAATTTCCGCTCTTTCTTTGATACCAATTCTTGTTAAAAATTCTTTTTGAGTTGTCAAATTTACTTCTAAATTTCTTAAACGTTTTGTAAAATTTTTATAAACTTCAAAATTAATATTATGAGTAATATCTACATTACTAATATTATCTAAAATATTGGCAAATTTATGGTCTTTATAACCTTTTAACGTATTTTTCATTTTTTTTTCTAGGTATCCATAGTCAATCAATAATAATCCACCAGAATTTTTTTTAATTATTCTCGACAAATCTTTGATATAGCGAAAACCTTGCTCTGAATACTCAATGAAATCTTGGTTTTTAGATATCATGTATCCAAAATTTTTATCAACATTTTTAATATTTGTTTTTTTATAAAAATAAAAAGGTTTTTTTTTATTATCAAGATTTACAAATTTCTCAAACCATAAGTTATTTTCTTTTTTAAACTGCCTTATGGGTAAAGCATCAAAAAACTCATTAGCCAAAAATATACTAGGAATTTTTTTGATTTTATTTAACTTTGAAATCCAAATTATTTTTTTTTTTCCTAATTTTCTTTTCTGAATTTTAATTAATCTTGGGCTTTTTTCGTGAATAATAAAATTACAAGAGTTTAAAATAAAGGGAAAATTCTGAAAACTTTCTATCAAAATTTTCATCATTTCACCGTTACCTGCTCCAAGTTCAATTAAATTAAATTTTTTTGGTGACCCCAAACTTTGCCAAAAACTTATGATCCAAATTGCTATCATTTCAGAAAAAAGTCTTGAAATATTTGGTGCAGTTACAAAATCTCCTTTAGCTCCGAAAGGATTTCCTTTCATATAATAACCAAACTTTTTGTTATAAAGACAAAAATCTATAAATTTATCCAATGAAAGATTAATTTTTTTTTTTGTTTTCATATTTAGCTACAATTAAATAACTTCCAAATAATAAGAAAACAACGCTGATGATTTGCCCCATCGTTAAATTGAAAATCATATATCCCAATTGTTCATCAGGTACTCTTAAAAACTCAATAAAGAATCTAAAACTTGAATAGAAAATTAAAAACAAACCAGAGATCAAACCTGGAGCTTTCATAAATCCTCTTTTCCAAAAATAAATTAAAATTATGAATAAGACAAACCCTTCAAAAAAAGCTTCGTATAATTGTGTTGGATGTCTATAAAGATCATCAATACTGGTAAATTTAACACCCCATGGAACTTTAGTTTCAATTCCGTATAGCTCTGAATTAATAAAGTTTGCAATTCTTCCAAAAAATATTCCTATTGGAGCAGTAATAGAAACAATATCTAAATAATTAAAAAAGTTTTGGTCATTCTTTTTAGCAAATAAAATACTTGCAATTATAACTCCAAGCAACCCACCATGAAATGACATACCTCCCTGCCAAATTTTAAAAATATCAATTAAATTATTTATGTAGTAATTAAAATTATAAAAAAGTACATAACCAATTCTACCACCAATAATTATACCAATTATCAAATATGATATATAATCATCAAATTTATTCCTGATACTTTCATTATTAATAAAAATTTTTTTAGCGAAAAACCAACCAAGTAGAATTCCTACTATATAAGATAATGAATACCATCTTAATTCCAGTGATAATATCTGAATTGCTACTGGGTCAAAATTATTAATGAACATTCTAATTATTTATATTAGTTATAAGTATAATAAGTTACTATAAATTTATATGAAAAATTCAAAATTTGTTATCGATAAGCTTGCAAAGTTATTTGAGCAAGGATTGATCTCTTCAAAAGATATAGCAGCCGAAATAATGGCTATTTTAAAATCTAAAAGAGATGAAATCGTTTTTAAGATGAAGTTAACGAGTAAAGATGAGTTTGAAGTTCTATCTAAAAGAGTTGAAAATTTAGAAAAAAAAATTAATCAATTTAAAACTAAAAAAACTAAACGGGCAAAAAAATCTTAACACCTAAACCATTCATAGGTGACTTTTCTAGTCTAATATTTCCACCGTGCGATCTTATTATATCAGATGCAATCGACAATCCCAATCCAACACTAGATTTAGAGTCCGCTCTACCTTTGCTGATTTTATAGAAAGGCTTGAATACATTGTCGAATTCCTTTTCTGGTATACCCGGACCATCATCCTCAACTTTAATAAATAAATTGTCGTTATTTTTATTTAGCTCTATGTTTACTTTAGTTCCATATTTTATTGCATTATCTATCAGGTTATTTACGCATCTTTTAATTAAATTTTTTCTTCCATTATAATAAGTTCTTGGCATTAGTTTCATTGATATGTTTTGGTTATTATATTTTTTGATAATATTATCTATGAGTTCAGTGAGATTAAAAGTTTCATCTTTTTCTTGAAAAGATGATTTTGTAAATTGCAAATACTCGTTAAGCATCTTTTCCATCTCATTTATATCTTCTCCCAGTTTTTCTGACAATTCTTTATCTTTTATGAAAGCTATTTGTAATTTCATTCTTGTTAAAGGTGTTCTTAAGTCGTGGCTTATTCCAGAGAGCATTTCAGATCTTTGATTTAAATGTCTTATAATCCTTTTTCTCATTTTATCGAACTCATAGCCTGCCTGTCTGATTTCAGAGGCACCTGATGGTTTAAATTCGTCTATTTCTTCTCCTTTGCCAAATTTCTCTGCTGCTCTTGCAAGATTTGTAATTGGTCTTGTTTGATTTTTTAAAAAAATTAATGATATTAAAATCATTATTAGTGCTGGTACAGTTATCCATAAAGCAAATATTCTTGCAGATTCAGTAGTAACTCTATCTTTGGGAACTAAGAATTTAAAATAACCGTTCTCGTATTTAATTCTTACATCAATCAATTCTTTATAATTAGTAGTATCAAACCAAAAATTATTTTCATTAAATCTTGATTTAAGCTCTCTTCTTAAAGTTCTATCAATTGGACTAAACCATCTTTCATTAAAATTATAATTAAAATTTTTATCCTCAACAAATTCAAAATTTAAATCTTGATAAAGAGAAAAAAGATTAGCTACCTCTTCTTTGTTATAATTTTCATTATTATAAACTTCTAAAAAAGTACTTATTTCATTTACAAGTGCTCTGGTCATACCTTTGGTTGTTTTTATCCAAAGACTGTCAAAAAAAACTATTGTTATTACGAGTTGCAAAACCAATACAGGTACCGCTACAATTAATAAAGCTCTATAAAATAAACTTTTTGGAAGTATATTTTTTAAAAATTTACTTAATCCATAAAACATATCCTGCACCTCTAATAGTTTGTAAAAATTTAGGATTTTTTGGATCCTTTTCAATTTTTTTTCTTAATCTTGTGATTATTACATCTATAGATCTTTCTTTATCTAAATTTATTAAAAAACCAATATCTTCCCTTGAAAAAGTTTTTCCAGGATTATTAATCATTTTTTCTAAAATTACTTTTTCAGTATTATTAATTTTATATTCCTTTTTTTGATTTGAAATTAAAAGTTTATTAAGATCAATCATTATATCGCTAAATTCGATTACTCTTTTCTGATCAATTTTTTTTGTTTTTTCTAATATATTCTTTATTCTAAGTATAAGTTCTTTTGGTTCAAAAGGTTTAGGAAGATAATCATCAGCTCCTATTTCCAATCCTTCAATTCTTTCGGTGGGTTCACCTTTTGCTGTAAGAAGAATTATTGGAGTTTCTAAATTTTTTTTATTTTCTTTTATAAATTCTAAGCCACTTTTTCCTGGCATCATTATATCTAAAATGATTAAATCAAATTCGATTATTTCTATTTTTTTAGATGCATTTTCTGCGCTATCTGCAGTTGAAACTAAAAAATTATTTTCATTAAGATATTTTTTTACTAATGATCGTATGCCTTCATCATCATCAACAACTAATATATGTGCTATAAAATTATCCATTTATTATTTTTTTTAGTACACTGTCAAAATTGATTACTTCTTCAGAGCTAGAACTTAACAACGCATTGTAAATCCTTTTTTTTTGTACAACAAAAATTTCTTCAAATATTTTTTTACCTTTATCATTAAGAAATACGTGTTTTATTCTAGTATCTTGATCATCTTTTTTAAAATTAATAATCTCTAACTTGATTAAATCTTTTAAAACTCTATTTAAGCTTTGCTTTGTAACTTTTAATTTTTTCAACAACTCTGATATTGAAATACCCTCATACATCGACAGTAAATGAATTACTTTTTGGTGAGCTAAACCAATTGAGTATTTATCAAGAATTTTTTTGGAGTCAGAAAATGTTTCTCGATATCCAATAAATAATTTTTCAATTAAGTCTTTTAATTGATCATCTTTTAGATATAAAAGTTCTTTCATTATAGGTAAGTTATATTGACATATTATAGATACAAAGATATTTTTTGGTAATAATTTTTTTTATGTTTCAAAAATGATACCCTACGACAAAAGATCTGGAAAAATATGGTACAATGGCGAATTAGTTGATTGGTCAGACGTAAAAGTACATGTTTTAAGTCATGGCTTACATTACGCAAGTTGTGTCTTCGAGGGAGAAAGAGTCTATGATGGCTCTATTTTTAAATTAGAGGAACACACCTCTAGACTTTTTCATTCTGCAAGAAGAATGGGATTTGATATTCCCTACACTGAAGATGAAATCAATTCTGCATCAAAAAAAATAATTGCCACTCAAAAAGTTGAGAATGGATATGTTAGACCTGTTGCTTGGAGAGGAAGTGAAATGATGGCAATTTCAGCTCAACAAACAAAAATTCATGTAGCTATCGCAACATGGGAATGGGGATCATATTTTGATCCAAAACTAAAAGTAGAGGGTATAAAATTAAATATTTCGAGTTGGCGAAGACCTGCACCAAATACAATCCCGTGGGATACGAAAGCATCAGGTCTTTATATGATTTGTACTTTATCAAAACATGAAGCTGAAAAACAAGGCTATACTGACTCGCTTATGTTGGATCATGAAGGAAACGTTGCAGAGGCAACAGGCGCTAATATTTTTTTTAAGGACAATAAAGGTGAATTGCATACACCAATTCCGGATTCGTTTTTAGATGGAATTACGAGAAGGACAGTTATTGATATTGCTAAATCTAAAAATATAAAAGTTCATGAAAGAAAAATTAGTCCTAAAGAGTTGAAAAATTTTGTTGGGTGTTTTTTAACCGGAACAGCAGCTGAGGTAACGCCGGTCTCTTGTATTGCCGAATATCAATTTAAAGTTTGTCAGACAATTATTGATCTTAATGAGAGTTACCAACTCTTGGTTAAGAAGAAAAAAGCTGCCTAATCTTTATTGTCCTCAGAAATAGCATGATCAATTCCTCTTCTCATGTATTCATAACCGGTAAATAAGGTTAAAATAGCTGAAAGCCAAAGAAGTATTATACCAATAGTCTGTGCATTGTAATCTTGAAAATTAATAATCTTATTTCCTGTATCTCCTGATAGTAGCAAAGCGATAGATATCATTTGCAAAACTGTTTTTAATTTAGCAAGATTTGAAACTGGTAATTTTATTTTTCCTTTTGCTAAAAATTCCCTTAAGCCAGAAATTAAAATTTCTCTCGTTAGAATAATTATTGCAGCAATAACCTCATAGTTACGTATTGTTCCATCCATTACTAATAGAATGAGCGCAGTGGCTACGATAATTTTATCTGCAATTGGATCTAGAAGTTCGCCAAGTTTAGACTCTTGTCCAAGAAGTCTTGCTAACATTCCATCTAAAAAATCTGTAAAGGATGCAACAATAAATAAAATTAAAGCTGTTAGATCTCCATAAAAACCTGGTAAATAAAACGCAAGTACAAAAAAAGGTACAATTAAAATTCGACCCACTGTTAAAATATTTGGTATTTTCTTCAGCATAAATATTTCTTATTCGTGAAAGAAGTTATATATCTTTTTTGCAACTTTTTCCTCAACACCTTCTACTGATTTAATTTCATCTAAACTTGCAGACTCCACAGCTCTTGCTGAGCCAAAGTGGTTTAATAGAGCTCTTTTTCTAATAGACCCTATGCCCTCAATTTGATCAAGTAAAGATTTGCTAATTCCTTTTTTCCTTTTAGCTCTGTGAGCACTTATCGCAAATCTATGAGATTCATCTCTTATTCTTTGGAGAAAAAAAAGAGTAGGGTCATTTTTTGTAAATTTAAACTCTTTTCCATTATGAAAAAAAGTTTCATTACCACTATTTCTTTGTTTCCCTTTAGCTATTGCTACTATTGGCAAATCGTGAAGGCCAAGTTCATTGAGTGTTTCTCTTGCAACAGAATATTGACCTTTTCCACCATCGATTAGAACTAGATCAGGAAAAGTAAGATAATTATCTTTTTCTTGGATAGCTCTTTTGAATCTTCGATTTAGTACTTCACGCATCATACCATAGTCATCTTGTTCATTTTCTTTTATTTTTATATTAAATTTTCTGTATCTTTTTTTAATAAATCCTTCATCACCATAAGCAATCAATGCTCCAATACTATTAGTTCCTTGGATATGACTGTTATCATAAACTTCAATCAAATTTATATTTGTCTCTAAACTAAATTTACTAGCAACAGCATCAAATAGTTCTCTATTATTCTGACTCTCATACAGTTTTCTATTTAGACTATCTTTTGCATTTTTTATTGCTTGATTAATTACTTTTAATTTCGAACCCTTTTTTGCAACAGAAATATTAATTTGTTTTTCCTCTTTATGAGAAAGAGTTTTTTCTATCAAATCTTTTTCTTTTATTTCCTCAGATAATATTATTGATGAAGGAACGCTTTTATTCTCATAAAATTGAGAAACAAAAGAATTCAATATATCACTTAATTTTTCATCCGGATCATGTTTAGGAAAAAAAGCTTGATTACCCCAATTTTGTTTTGAACGGTAAAAGAAAACTTGAATACAAGTTTTACCAGATTCTTTATAGCCAGCAATTACATCTGCCTCAATCAAATTTGCCTCATTAATTCTTTGAGAAGACTGAATAATGTTTAAAGATTTAATCCTATCTCTTAATATTACTGCTTTTTCAAAATCTAAATCATTACTAGCTTTTTCCATTTGATCTGAAATATTTTTTTGTATTTTTCTAGATTTACCTGAGACGAATTCAATTGCATCTTCGACAGTTTTTTTATACTCGTCTTCGTCAATATATCCAACACATGGTCCTGAGCATCTTTTTATCTGATATAAAATACAAGGACGTTGTCTATTTTTAAACACTGTATCATCACAAACTCTTAAGTGAAAAATTTTTTGAATCATTTTAATTGTCCAATTAGCCGAACCTGCTGACGCAAAAGGCCCAAAGTAAAAACCTTCTTTTGTTTTTTTTCCTCTATGCCTTTTTATTTGAGACCACTTATCTTTGTTTCCAATAAAGATAAATGGGAAAGATTTATCATCTCGTAAAAGAATATTAAATTTTGGTTTATATTTTTTGATTAGATTTGCTTCAAGCAATAAAGCTTCACTCTCATTAGAAGTTGTAGTTATTTCCAATTTTCTCGTTTGAGACAGCATCCTCTCTGTTCTAATAATATGATTTTTTTCAGCGACATAGCTTTTGAGTCTATTAGGTAAATTTTTTGCTTTTCCAACGTAAAGGATATCTCCTTTATCATTAAGCATCCTATAAACACCTGGTAATTTTGGAATTAAAGGTAGTTCTTTTTTTATTACTTCTTTACCAATCTCAGAACTTATCATGACTTCTTTTTTTGGTAATTTGAATACCAACAGATGAACATTGTTTCATAATTTCTAATTTTTCAATTTTAAGCATTATTTTACCTATTCTCTTATCTTTGAAAAGCTCATCAAAAACGGCTTCAGCTAAAGTTTCTAAGAAATTATAGTGCTTCTTTTTAATAAGTTTTTTTATTAATTTTACAATAGTTGCATAATTTACGATTGATCTTAGATCTTTATCATTGGAAGGTTTTTTGTCTTGATAATCAATTTCTAAACTAAATTTTACTTTTTGTGCCTTCTCTTTCTCAAAATCATAATAGCCAAGCTTTAAATCCAAAATAAGTTCATTAATTAGAATTTTTTTCTCATAGTTAAATAAGCTTTTGGATTTATCAATTTTAACAATCTTAAAATTATTTTTTCTCATTTATAGCAAATTTTCTTTAAAGAAATTGATGAATTGAGGCATATATACATCCATATTATCTCCACCTATTGTTACACCTCTAGAGAGACATTTTTCTTTCTTCATAGCTTTAAAAATTTTTTTGAAAGTTTTTCTTGGTTTATTTTGAGCAGCTTCGTACCAAGCCTCTTCACTAGGAAAAAATTTATATTTGTCTATTAGCCACTCTTTCCATATTGGATTGATAACTTTACCGTTATTATCAATATATACATCAGGACAATCATGAAGTGTCATTGCCATTTTTTCTCTCCAAGGTTTTTTACCAGCGTGCCAAACATGGTACCAGCCTTCTTTTATATCAATTTTTACTTTACCTGGTGGAGCTTTAATTCTCTCTGCGTGTTCTTTACAAAACTTAGCTAAAGTCCAATCATCTGCACCTCCGTGTACTACAAGTAATGTTGTATTAGAGGTTAATTCTGGTTCCGCAAAAAAACCAGCCATTCTACATTCAGCTGCTTCTGGTAGAATTGCATCAAAACCTTTCGTGCCTTTAAGAAATTTTGAAGTAAATTTTACATCAGCTAAAAACAAGGAGTTAGTTCCACCCCTCGAGTGACCTGTGGTTCCAAATTTTCCATTAGATCTTGGATGTGATTGTAAAACTTTTAATGCCATCATAGCATCAATTGCACCATTAATTAGAGGCACTTTAGACTGATCCCTCCAAGTTGCTCTTGCGCCTCTAGGACAAAAATTATCTATATATAATACTCCGATACCTTCTTTTAAAAGATTTTGTGTTGAATGATAAACAAAGTCATTCCATACATAATCGCCTGGGCCGCCGCTGCTATGGGTATAAATTACTATCGGAACTTTATCTGTTCCTTTTGGTAATTGTAGATATCCTGTAATCTCAATTGGATTTCGGAGATGTCCATCTATTAATACTGTTCTTTGATCAAATCCAGTGTATGAGTTAAATTTTATTATCTCTCCACCTTTGTGAGTTTTTAATTTAGCAATACCATTCAACATTGATTTTCTTTTGGTACAATTATCTTTAGAGTTAAAATCTATATTTGTTGAATGCGCCAAAAGATTTGTTGTAAAAAAAATTGCAAATATTACTAGAATTATTCTTTTCATTCTTTACCTTTCATTATATCTGGTGTTTGCCAATTTAAGCTTTGACCACTATCTATTGCCAAAACTTGACCTGTAATAGAACTATTTTTTATAAAAAAGTCAACTGCATTACGAATCTCATTAACATTAACTTGCTGTTTAAGTGGTGTAGCTAAATATTGACTTTTGAAATGTTTTTCCGATTGTCTTTTGTTTTTAATTGTTGGTCCAGGGGCTATTCCATTAACTCTTATGTTTGGTGACAAACTCATCGCGCTTGTTTTCGTTAAAGTATAAAGGCCTGTTTTACTTAATGTGTATGAGAAGAAATATGGAGTAAGCTTAAATATTCTTTGATCAATTATGTTGATAATATTGTTATTTTTGCCTCTGACATTTTTTGAAAACTCTTTTGATAAAAGAGCGGGAGCTTTAAGATTTGTAGAAATGTGTTTTTCCCAGCTTTTAGATGTAAAATTTTCTAATTTATCATTTTCAAATAATGAGGCATTATTTATTAAGCAGTCAAAAAATTTCATTTTTGATTTTGAGAATTTAATAATTTTAATGATATCTTTTTCTTTACTAAGATCCCCCTTTACTAAATGAATTTTCGACCCGTTATTTTGAAGCCTCTTTTTCAAATTTTCGGCTTTTACTTTTGATTTATTATAATGAATTATAATTTGTTTATTTGGACCTGATAATTTTTCAGCTATTGCAGCACCTATTCTAGTCGCTCCACCAGTAATTATTATCCTTTGTGCTTCCATTTCTTATCTTTTTTTTTAGTAACCTTAGTTCCTGGCATTCCCATTGTCGATCTACCTTTTGGATAAAGTTTATTTTTTACATCATATTGTCTGATTTTAGGATTTAATGTTATTTCTAGCTCTGTACTCTCTAATTTTCTTATCTCATCCCTTATTTTTGCTGCTTCTTCAAATTCTAGGTTTGAAGCAGCTTCTTTCATTTTTTTATCAAGAGCTTTTAAGTGTTTCTTAAGATTTCCTCCAACATTAGATCCTTCACTTATTTTGACATAATCTTTTTCGTAAACACTTTCTAAAATATCATTAATTTCTTTTTTTACTGTCTTTGCATCAATTTTATTTTTTTTATTATAGGCTAATTGAATTTTTCTTCTTCGATCTGTTTCTTGAATTGCTTTTTTTATACTTTTTGTCTCTTTATCAGCATAAAGAATCACTTTACCGTCAACATTTCTTGCAGCTCTTCCAATCGTTTGTATTAAAGAGGTTTCAGATCTTAAGAAGCCTTCTTTATCAGCATCTAAAATTCCAACCAAGGCACATTCTGGAATATCTAAACCTTCTCTTAATAAATTAATTCCAACAAGAACATCAAAAACACCCATTCTTAAATCTCTCATGATTTCTATTCTTTCAAGAGTATCAATGTCAGAGTGTAAGTATCTTACTTTAACACCGTTTTCATGAAGATATTCAGTCAAATCTTCTGCCATTTTTTTTGTGAGTGTAGTAACCAAAACTCTGTGATTATTTTCAATCACCTTTTTGCATTCATGCATTAAATCATCTACTTGATTTTTAGCAGGTCTAATTTCAACTGGTGGATCAATTAAGCCAGTAGGTCTAATAACTTGGTCGATAAATTTACCTTTAGTTTGTTCTAATTCCCAAGGGCCAGGAGTTGCTGAAACAAACACTGTTTGTGTTCTCATTAAATCCCATTCTTCAAATTTTAAAGGTCTATTATCCATACAAGATGGCAGCCTAAAGCCGTATTCAGCTAATGTACTTTTTCTAGACCTATCTCCTTTGTACATTCCATTTAGTTGAGGAACAGTGACATGACATTCATCAACAAAAATTAAAGTGTTATCTGGAAAATATTCGAAAAGAGTAGGGGGTGGTTCACCTGGTTTTCTCCCAGATAAAAATCTTGAATAATTCTCAATACCAGCACATGAACCGGTGGCTTCAATCATTTCAAGATCGAATTTTGTTCGTTCTTCTAATCTTTGAGCTTCAAGTAATTTATTTTCCGCTCTATGTTTTTTAAGCGTTATCTCTAATTCTTTTTTAATATTTATGATTGCTTGTTCAACTGTCGGTTTTGGAGTTATATAGTGGCTATTAGCGTAAACTTTAACCAAACTTAAATCCCTTACTTTATCTCCTGTTAGTGGATCGAATTCTTCTATTTGCTCGAGTTTGTCTCCGAATAAACTCAAACGCCATGCTCTATCCTCTAAATGAGATGGAAAAATTTCTAGATACTCACCTCGAGCTCTAAATGTTCCTCTATAGAAATTTTGATCATTACGCTTGTATTGTAATGCAACTAATGATTTGATTATTTGTTCCCTGTTGTAATCATAATTTTTTTGAAGAGTTAAAGTCATTTTACTATAAGCCTCGACTGAGCCTAAGCCATAAATACAAGAAACACTTGCAACTATAAGAACATCATCTCTTTCTAGAAGAGATCTTGTTGCTGAGTGTCTCATCCGATCTATTTGTTCATTAATCGAGGCTTCTTTTTCAATATATGTATCTGATCTAGGAACGTATGCCTCGGGGGTATAATAATCATAATAAGAAACAAAATACTCAACTGCATTATCAGGAAAAAATGTTTTCATTTCACCATAAAGCTGTGCAGCAAGTGTTTTGTTAGGAGCCAAAATTAATGCTGGTCTATTAGTTGCTTCAATTACTTTTGCCATTGTAAAGGTTTTGCCTGAACCTGTTACACCAAGTAGTACTTGATTGAACTCCTCTTTATTTGCACCATTTACCAATTTTTTAATAGCCTCTGGTTGATCGCCAGCTGGCTTAAAATCAGATTTAATTTTAAACTTTATTCCTCCCTCAAGTTTTCCACTGATTTTAGGATTTTTACTCTGAATATCTGTAATTAAATCTTGATAAGTATTTTCCATATATTAAAGAAAGTAGTAGAATTAATTAATATTTCAATGAGCATAATATCTGAAAGTTTAAAGAGAATTAAACCATCGCCAACGATAGCTGTTACTCAAAAGGCTAGAGAACTAAGGGCAGCTGGAAAAGATGTGATTGGTTTAGGAGCAGGGGAACCAGATTTTGATACTCCTGACAACATTAAGGATGCAGCTATTAAAGCAATTAAAGATGGTGATACAAAATACACAGCAGTTGACGGAACTCCAGCATTAAAAAAAGCAATAGTTGAAAAATTTAAGAGAGAGAACAATTTAAATTTTACTACTGAACAGATAACAGTAGGAACAGGGGGAAAGCAAGTCCTATATAATACCTTTATGGCAACTTTGAATAAAGGTGATGAAGTCATAATTCCTGCACCTTTCTGGGTATCGTATCCGGATATGGTCCTTTTAGCTGGCGGAAAACCAAAAATAATTAAATGTGAAGAGAAAGATGGATTTAAATTGACTGCTAAAAAACTTCAGAAAGCCATTTCAAAAAAAACTAAGTGGCTTATATTAAATTCTCCATCTAATCCAACTGGAGCTGGTTATACAAAGGATGAAATTGATGATCTAGCTAAAGTTTTAATAAAAAATAAAAAAATTCACATTTTGAGCGATGATATTTATGAGCATATTAAATATGATAATTTTAATTTTTTCACAATTGCACAAATATCAAAGTTAAAAGATAGAACGCTTACAATGAATGGAGTTAGTAAATCCTATGCAATGACAGGTTGGAGAATTGGTTACGCTGCTGGTCCAAAGGATATTATTAAGGCTATTGGTAAAATTCAGTCTCAATCAACTTCAAATCCATCTTCAGTAAGTCAAGCAGCGGCTGTTGAAGCATTAAATGGATCTCAAGATTTTATTGTTGAAAGATCTAATGCTTTCAAAGAAAGAAGAGATTTTGTGGTAAAAAGTTTAAATAGCATTAAAGGAATCAATTGTCTTACACCAAATGGTGCATTTTATGTATTCCCAAGTTGTAAAGGGCTTTTGAATAAAAAAACAAAACTAAAAACAGACACTGAATTTGTTCAGAATTTGCTTGAAAAACAAAATGTTGCGGTTGTGCAAGGATCAGCTTTTGGTTTAGATGGATATTTTAGAATTTCTTATGCCACCTCTATGGAGAATTTGAAAAAAGCAATGGAAAGAATTAAATCTTTTTGTGAAAGCTTAAACTAGTGAGATAAAAATTTTTCAGCTTCTAACGCTGCCATACAGCCCATACCTGCTGCAGTTACAGCTTGTCTGAATGTTTTGTCTTTTACATCTCCTGCAGCATAAACCCCAGGAATATTTGTTTCAGTAGAGTCAGGTTTTGTAATTAAATAACCTTCTTTATCCATATTCAATTGATCTTTAAATAATTGTGTAGCTGGATCGTGTCCTATTGCAATAAATAATCCATCTACTTTTAGCTCTTCAACTTTATTAGTTTTAACATTTTTTACTTTAATCCCTTTAACGTTCTTAGGCTCTTTATCACCAATTACATCTTCAACGACTGAGTCCCAAATAATTTCAATTTTTTTATTTTCCATTAATTTTTTTTGAAGCATTTTCTCAGCTCGTAAACTATCTCGTCTATGTATTAATTTTACCTTAGATGCAAATTTAGTTAAAAACATAGCTTCTTCTACAGCTGCGTTACCACCTCCCACAACTGCCACCTCTTTATTTTTAAAAAAAAAGCCGTCACAAGTTGCACATGCAGAGACGCCAAAACCTCTAAATTCTTGTTCAGAATTTAAGTTCAACCATCTTGCTTGAGCACCTGTTGAAATAATTATGCTATCAGCAGTGTATTTTTGCCCACTGTCACCTATAGCCTCAAAAGGTTTTGATTTTAAATTTACTGATGCAATATGGTCCTCAATCATTTCGGTCCCAACTGCTTTAGCTTGATCTTTCATTTGATCCATTAACCATGGACCTTGGATAACATCTGCAAAGCCTGGATAATTCTCAACATCAGTGGTAGTAGTTAACTGTCCACCTGGTGCTGAACCATATACTAGTATTGGATTTAGCATCGCTCTAGCAGCATACACTGCTGCAGTATAGCCAGCGGGACCAGATCCAATTATTAACACTTTTGTGTGTTTAGTTGGATTTTGACTCATATGAGAGCTATATAGTGATTAATGACTAAATTAAAAGGTTTATTATTGACCGAGGGAATGCACGGTATGATTAGCCAAGTTCAAGGTCTCGCTAAAGCATTAAACCTAGACTTTATACACGAAAAAATTGAACTAAATAATTTTTGGAAGATGATTCCTCCAAAACTCACTCCTGTTCAAGATTTTGTTTTTAAAAATAAATTAGGAAACAATTTTGATATTGTTATTTCCTGTGGAAGGAAAAGTGTAATTCCATCTATTTATCTTAAGAATAAGTTGAAAAATAAAATAATGAATATTCATATTCAGGATCCTAAAGTATCATTAAGTAACTTCGATTATATTGTAGCCCCTGAACATGACAGTCTTTTCGGCTCAAATGTACTGTCAACTAAGGGCGCAATTCATTACTTAAGAGAGGATGAGTTAAATGAGTCTAAATCTTACTTAAAACCACAAATTAACAAAGAAAAAATTCTAAGTTTCATTATTGGTGGACCTAATAAATATTACAATTATGATGAGAATGTAATAGAAAAAATTTTTTTAAAAGTAAAAAAAAATTTTATAGATAGCGGATATCAATTGATCTTTATTCCATCAATGAGAACTCCTCAAAGAATAATAAGCAAAGCAAACGAATTTTTTGACGAAAATCAAATAATTATCAAAGAAGTGGATAAAAAAGCTTATCTTTCGGCATTAAAGTTGGCAGATCATATAATAGTAACTTGTGATTCTACATCTATGATATCTGAAGCAGCTATGACAGGTAAGCCAATCTATGTAGCTCAGATGCCAAATATAAAAAAAAATCAAAGGTTTAAAAAGTTTTTTGAGTTATTTAGATCTCTGGATATTACAAGAGATTTGGAAAATTCAGTTGAAAATTGGAATTATAAAAAACTTGATGAAACTGATAGAATATCAAGTTATATCAAAGAACAATTAAAAAAAAAATATGACTTTTCTTGATTCAATTTTGAACCAATCCAAAAAAAGTAATTTCCCTTTTGATCATTGGGAGTATAATAATCCTTTAACTGAAGAGGCTATTGAAGAAATTATTAAAACAGATATCCCAGACTTAACAAAACATAATTTAACATATGATGGAACCAGAGCTATTGACGATGGCGCAGCTGAGTTCAGAAAAGGTATTTCCTCAGGAGGAAAAGCTCTTAAATTTCGATGCTTTGTTACAAAAGAAAATGCAACTCAATTTCCTAATTTAGTAAAATTTATCAAGGAATTACAATCAAAAAAAACTCATGAGATTATTTCTAAAATGATTAATAAGGATTTATCAAATTCATACGTCAGAGTTGAGGTAATCTGTGACCGTGAAGGATTTTGGCTGAAACCTCATTGTGATATTGAGGAAAAATTAATGTCAGGATTAATTTTTGTGAATCATGTTAATGAGTCTGAAGATTTAGGGACTGATTTTTATAACGAAAAATTAGAAAAAGTTAAAACTGTTCCATACAAACATAACTATGGTTATTTATTTACAAGTGGACCAAATACTTGGCATGGAATGGAAAAGAAAAAAATTGTCAAAGAAAGACGTTGTGTACAAGTAAATTATGTTACATTTTCAACAGATTGGAAAGTTGAATAGTTAAAATTGACTACATTAAGTTTGAATATAGACCAACTACAGTCAAAATTCCTACGGTAAAACAAAAACCAGTAATAGCTTTTAACTGATCAGTATTATTATCGTCACTAATTTTCCAGTGATCAGTTTTATTTCCATTGAAATTGGTGGTATAATTTTGTTTTTTTTCATTCGGAAATTTTAAAATTTTTGTTTTAAGTAAATTTTCTTTTTTATCGATTGCTTTTTCAATATATTTGTGAAGTTCTGAACTCATAATTAAATTTAATTTTAAAAATTTTAAAAATTTATATCAAGTAAGTTATTAATCATTTTGGGCACATGGGAATTTGAGAAAAAAATTTATTCAACTATAGAGTGTATAAAGATACACAACTTTAAATTGAATTTACTTATTTAATTTCTTGAAGAGAGGTAACTTCTATCTTTTTTTTCTTCAGGGATTTTATCCCCTCTATACACGCGAGTGCTGTTGACATGTTTGTACAGTAAGGAACTTTGTTTTTTAAAGTTGCTCTTCTAAGTGCGATTGCATCACTCAGCCTGTGCTCACTATTTCCACCACCTGTATTAATTACTAAAGCTATTTTTTTGGAGTCTAAAACGTCTACTATGTGAGGTGATCCACTGCTAACTTTATTGATAATTTTACATCTCATACCATGTTTTTTAATGTATTCAGCAGTTCCTTTTGTTGCACATAAAGTAAAATTTAATTTTAAAAGTTTTTTAGAAAGATCTATTCCCTCGTCTTTATGAGAGTCTTTCAACGATATAAACGCTAAACCCTTTTTGGGAAGAGAATTTGCAGATGCAATTTGGCTTTTTGCAAATGCTATACCAAAATCTTTATCAAATCCCATAACTTCACCAGTTGATTTCATTTCCGGACCTAAAAGTAAATCACTGTTGGGGAATTTATTAAAAGGAAATACAGCTTCTTTGACAGCATACATTTTTCCTGACTTATCTTTTAAATTAAAATTAGATAATTTTTCGCCAGCCATAATTCTAGATGCAATTTTAGCTAAAGGTATACCTTTAGCTTTAGAGACAAATGGAACTGTTCTGCTTGCTCTAGGGTTTACCTCTATTACAAAAATTTCATCTTTTTTAATTGCGAATTGGATATTCATGAAACCCTTAACTTTTAAAGCTATAGCTAATTTTCTTGTTTGATTTTCAATTTTTTTTATTAAATAAGGTTTAATTGATATTGGAGGTAGGCTACAAGCTGAGTCTCCGGAGTGAATTCCGGCCTCCTCGATATGTTGCATAATTCCAGCAACATGCACTGTTTTTCCATCTGATATCGCATCTACATCAACTTCCATGGCATGATCTATAAATTTATCAATTAAAATTGGATTTTCCTCTGCTGCCTTGAATGCTTCTTCAACAAAATTTTTAAGCTGACTTTTTTCAAAAACAATTTCCATCGCTCTACCTCCTAGAACGTATGACGGTCTGACTATTAAAGGTAAACCGATTTTTTCAGCAATTTTGATTGCTTGTCTATATGTTTTTGCAATTCCACTATCGGCTTGCTTTAGTTTTAGTTTATTTAAAAGATTTCTAAATCGATCTCTATCTTCTGCTAAATCAATAGAGGTATATTGAGTTCCTAAAATCGGAAGTTTGTTATCATGTAAAAATTTCGCAAGTTTTATAGGTGTTTGACCACCAAATTGAGCTATCACACCAATAAGATTACCCTTCTCTTGTTCTTTTTTAATGATATTAAAAACATACTCCTCTTTAAGTGGTTCAAAGTATAATCGATCACTAGTATCATAGTCAGTTGAAACTGTTTCGGGATTGCAATTGACCATGATAGTTTCAAAACCTGCATCTTTTAACGAAAAACTTGCTTGGCAACAGCAATAATCAAATTCAATGCCTTGTCCAATTCTATTTGGTCCACCACCAAGAATAATTATTTTTTTCTTACCTGATGGCTCTGCCTCACATTCAGTATTTAAAGAGAAATTTCTTTGGTAAGTTGAGTACATATAAGGAGTAAATGATTTAAATTCAGCAGCGCAAGTATCTACTTTTTTATAAACTGGAAGTATTTTAAGTGCTGTCCTTTTCTTTCTTATTATTTCTTCTGATGTATTTGATAACTCTGATAATTTTTTATCAGAAAATCCTATTGATTTTATTCTATTAAATTCTCCAAAATTTTTTGGAATTCCTTCATTTTTAATTTTAATTTCAGTATCTATAATTTCTTTTATTTGTTCTAAAAACCAAGGGTCTATCTTTGATAAATTATAAATTTTCTTTAAATCAATTTTTTTTCTGATTGCTTCAGCGACCAGCAAGAGTTTATTTGGAATATTTTCCTTGAGTTTTTTTTCAATCTGTTTTTTATCTAATTTGAATATTCTATCCAACCCTGAAAAACCAGTCTCAAGAGATACCAATGCTTTTTGAATAGACTCTTTAAAGTTTCTTCCTATAGCCATTGCCTCACCAACTGATTTCATTGATGTGCCTAATGTTATTGGAGAAGTTGAAAATTTTTCAAAAGTAAATCTTGGAATTTTTGTTACCACATAATCAATAGTTGGTTCAAATGATGCAGGTGTTACTTTGGTGATTTCATTTTTCAATTCATCCAGAGTATAACCAACTGCAAGTTTTGCAGCAATTTTCGCAATTGGAAATCCAGTTGCTTTAGAAGCAAGAGCAGATGATCTTGATACTCTTGGATTCATCTCAATTACAACCATTCTTCCATTTTTAGGATTGATGGCAAATTGAACATTTGATCCACCTGTCTCAACTCCAATTTTTCTCAAACAAGCGATAGATGCATTTCTCATTACTTGGTACTCTTTATCTGTCAAAGTGAGCGCAGGAGCAACAGTAACAGAATCTCCAGTGTGTATTCCCATTGGATCAATATTTTCAATTGAGCAGATGATGATGCAGTTATCATTTTTATCTCTTACAACTTCCATCTCAAATTCTTTCCAGCCTTCTAAACATTCTTCAACCAATACCTGATTAACTGGGGACTCGTGAAGCCCGTTTTTGGTTATTTTAAAGTAGTCTTTTTTATTTTTAGCTATTCCACCTCCTAGACCTCCAAGTGTAAATGCAGGTCTTATGATTGCTGGGAGACCAATTTTTTTTAAAACTTTAGATGCTTGATTGAAATTGTTTACAATTTCAGATTTAGGTAAATCTAAACCAATATCGATCATATTTTTTCTAAATTTTTTTCTATCTTCTGCGTTAGCGATTGCTTTTGAGTTTGCCCCTATTAGTTCTATTTTATATTTTTTTAGAATTCCCTTTTTCTCAGCTTCCATTGCGAGATTAAGTGCAGTCTGACCACCCATAGTTGGTAAAATTGCATCTGGTTTTTCTTTTTTAAGAATTTTTTCTAAAATTTCCAATGTTATCGGCTCTATGTAAGTTTTATCTGCCACATCTGGATCAGTCATGATAGTTGCAGGATTTGAGTTAATCAAAATTACTTTATAACCCTCATCCTTTAAAGCCTTACAAGCTTGCGTACCTGAATAATCAAACTCACATGCTTGACCAATGATAATTGGTCCAGCTCCCACAACTAATATTTTTTTAATATCTTTTCTTTTTGGCATTTTTTATATTATTAATAAATTCTTGGAACAAGTAGACACTATCTTGCGGTCCAGGATTTGACTCTGGATGATATTGTACAGAAAATATCGGTCTATTTTTAAGTCTTATTCCTTCAATAGTATTATCAAAAAGAGATTTATGAGTTACTACAATTTTTTTTGGCAAAGTTTCTTCAACAACTACAAAACCATGATTTTGACTTGTAATTTCGACTTTATTTTGAATTAAATTTTTGACAGGGTGGTTTGCACCTCTGTGTCCTAACTTCATTTTTTTTGTTTTTCCACCTAAAGCTAAAGCCAAGATTTGATGGCCCAAACAAATACCAAATATAGGTAAATTTCTTTTAATTAATTTATTTATTATTTCTATCGCATATTTTCCTGTTGCTGCTGGATCCCCAGGACCATTAGATAAAAATACTCCTTGTGGTTTTAGATCTAATATTTTTTCTGCAGAAGTTTTGCAAGAAACAACTGTTACTTTACATTTAAAATCTGAAAAATATCTCAAAATATTTTTTTTTATTCCATAGTCAATTGCAACCACATGAAATAAATTTTTTCTATTTTTTTTTATATCCCATGTCTTTTTTCCAAGTTTTAAAACCATTCCAAATATAGTTTTTTGATGTTGTAACTGTTTCTGCAAGATCTAAATTTTTTAATCCACTCCATTTAATTGTTGATTTTGTTAATTTACTCAAATTAAATTTTCCTTTTTTTGAATATGAGATTGTTCCTTTAGGTGCTCCTTTATCTCTTATAAAGTTTGTTAAACTTCTAGTGTCCAAACCTGTAATTCCAACAATTTTATTTTTTTTGAGCCAAGCATCTAAATGTAAAAATGCTCTATAATTTGAAGGAGAAGTTATCTCAGAATTAAAGATTACACCTCTTGCCCATATTTTGTCAGACTCAACATCTTCTTTATTTGTTCCAACATTTCCAATATGGGGAAATGTAAAATTAATGATCTGACCCGCGTAAGAGGGATCAGAAATGATTTCTTGGTAGCCCGTTAAAGAGGTATTAAAGCAAACCTCACCAGTCGCTTCTCCTTGGTAACCTATTCCGATGCCTTTAAAAATTTTCTTATTTTCAAGAACTAAAATACCTGTATTTAATTGTGAATTTTTTGAGTTTGTTCTTTTTACTTTTTTGATCAATTACAACTCATAAGTTAAAGGTTAATACAATAATTGGTTAACTATCGCAACAGAGATGTAATATAAAATTGTAAAAAAACAATTTTTCTTTTGAAGAATTTTTTCTTTAAAGTAGATTAAAAAATATGTCTCTAAAAGAAACAATCGAAACTGAATATAAAAAAGCTTTAAAATCTAAAGAGAAAACAAAAATCTCAACTTATAGGTTAATTCTTTCATCAATAAAGGATCTCGAAATATTAAATCGATCAGGTCCAAACAAGAAAGAAACAGACGATCAAGATATTAGAAAACTTTTTAAGAAGATGGTTAAACAAAGAGCCGAATCGATTGAAATTTATAAAAAAAATAATCGAAATGACCTCTTAGAAATAGAGCAGAATGAATACAATATTTTGTCAAGTTTTTTACCCAAACAACTAAATGAAGAAGATACTAAAAAAATATGTGAGCAAATTATTTCTAAACTGAATGCAAACTCAATAAAAGATATGGGCAAAGTTATGGGTGAGCTTAAAAAAAAATATGCAGATGAAATTGATTTTGCAAAAGCTGGAACTCTACTTAAACAATTATTAAATAAATAGTGATGAAATATCCAAAAGAATATCTTGATGAAATTAAAACAAGATTAAAAGTTTCTACAGTAGTATCAAAAGTTGTTAGTTTAAAAAAAAGAGGAAAAGAGTATGTGGGTCTCTCACCTTTTAAAGATGAAAAGACACCTTCATTCACTGTCAATGACGAAAAAGAATTTTATCATTGTTTCGCAACATCTGAACATGGAAATATTTTTGACTTTGTGATGAAAATTCAAAACTTAAGATTTGGCGAAGCAGTCAAGCATTTAGCAAATCTTGCTGGTATGCAGCCCTATTTATTTTCTAAACAAGATGAAGAAAGAGAAAAAAAATGGAAAGTTTACTCTTTAATTTTTAGTAGATATTCAGATTTTTATCATGAACAGCTTTTAAAGAATAATGATTACTCTTTAGCTAGAGAATACTTGAAAGATAGATCTCTTGACAAAAATCAAGTGAAAAAATTTAAAATTGGATTTATAGAAAAAAATCCAAATTTTTTTGACCAATTGAAAAATGAATTTAACTTAGAGGATTTATTAGAGACTGGATTGTTTTACCTTGACGAAAAAAAAAAAATTTATGTTGAAAGGTTTAGAGGTCGATTAATTTTTCCAATCAATAACATTTCTGGACAACCAATAGCCTTTGGTGGAAGAATAATAGAAAAAAGTGATTTTCTTGCAAAATATATTAATTCTCCAGAGACTTATTTTTTTAAAAAAGGTTCAAATTTGTATAATCTAGATTTGGCTCGAAAATTATCTAACAAAGTAGACAATGTATTTTTAGTTGAAGGATATATGGACGTTGTTGGCCTAAGCAAAAATGGAATTGATAACGCTGTAGCCAATTTAGGAACTGCTTTAACAGATAAACAAATTTTTTCGTTAAATCAATTTTTTGATGATATTATTATATGTTTTGATGGCGATGAAAGTGGTTACAAAGCAGCATTAAGAGCTGCTGAAAATTCGATTAAAGAATTAAAACCAGAAAAACAAATTTCTTTTTTATTTTTACCAGATAAAGAAGATCCAGATAGTTTTGTAAATAAAAATGGTAAAAATTATTTCTTAAAATTTTCAAAACAAAACAAAGTCCAAATACATCAATTTATATTTAATCACTATAAAAAGAATACAAAGAATAATCCATCTTCGATGGCAATTTTTGATAAAAAACTAAGATCAATAGCTAACACAATTAAAGATAACTATATTAAAAAATATGTTTTAGAGTATTTTTTAGAGAAAATTTCTGAACTAACTCCTCATACCAGTCAAAAGAGAAAAAATTTTAACTTCAAAAAAACCAAGTCATTAGAAAAAACAAAAAAATATTTTAATGATAGTAAATCGTTAAGTGGAGTTGAATTAAAAGAATTTTCTCTAATTTATTTGATAATAAATAATTTCGATTTAATACAACAAAATATTCATATGGTTGAAAATTTAAAATTATTTACTGAGGTAAATAAACAAATTTATGAAAAAATTATTGATAAATTAAGATCTGGAGAAAAATTGTCAGTAAATCAAATTGGTATTGATAATCAAATAATTGAAAAAATTACTAAGTTTGCACCCATTAAACACATATTAAAAAATAAGTCTAATGACGAACATGTAGTTATTGAATTGATAGATGATATTAGCAGAGATTTAAATAATTATGACCTCGAATATAGAATTCAAGAATTAGAATCGAAGTTTTCTAGAGATTTGAGTGAAGCAACATTTAATGAGCTAAAAGAGCTTAAAAAAAAGCAAAATATTAACTAATCTGGGGAAAATTATTCATGGATTTTTGCAGATTTAATACTATATAAGACTCCTCAATTTATAGCTGTGGAAAGAATAATTACAAAATCATTCGCAAGATTAATGGGTCGTGGAACTCATAGAGGTTTTATAACTTATGAAGAACTAAGTAAATCCTTAGGCAAAAGGAATCTCTCAGATGAAAATTTAAGTCAAGCTTTTATTCATATATTAAATGAAAAAATTACTTTAGTAGAAAAAAAATCTGATTTTAAAATTTTAAGAAAAAAAGAAAATTCCTCTAAGGAAGAAGGAAAAACAATCGAGAAAAGCGATGACCCAATTAGAATGTACTTAAGAGAAATGGGAGGTGTCGAACTCTTATCAAGAGAGGGAGAAATTGCTATAGCAAAAAGAATTGAGGCTGGGAAAGATGTCATGCTAATAGCATTGTCACAAAGTCCTATAACAGCTCAACAATTTTTTGAATGGGACGAAAAATTGCAAAAAGACGAAATTTTAGTGAGAGAAATAATAGATATTGATACTAATTATATGGAAGATGAAACCACAGGCCCAAGTGCGAAACAAAAAAACTCGGGAGAAACCGAAAAAGATGATAATGCAAATGAAAATGATGATGAAGAATTTAATCCAACACTGGCTGCAATGGAGACTGAAATTAAACCAAAAGTTTTGAAAACAGTCAATTTACTAACAAAAGAATATAATAAATTAATTAAATACCAGAAAGAAAAATTAGATTGTGTTATAAATTCAAAAATATTTTCTCCTGCTAAAGATAAAAATTATGAAAAAATTGTAAATGATATTCTAGAAAACATTAAGTCACTTCAATTATCACCATCAGTTTTAGAGGATTTGGTCCAAAAGCATTATGTTGAAAATAAGAAAGTAATTTCGCTGGAGGGTAATTTGCTAAGATTAGCAATAGATCAAAATATTTCTAGAAACGAATTTGTAAAATTTTATTTAGGAAATGAAATAAATCCTAATTTAAAAAAATTTTTAGATACCAATCCAACTTGGAAACAATTTTTTTCTAAAAATAAAGAAGAATTTAAAAATATAAGAGATAGATTAATCGAAATTAGTCATAAACTTGGAATGTCTGTTACAGACTTTAAAAAATTAGTAAGCAGAGTTCAAAAAGGTGAAAAGGAGTCAAGGATTGCTAAAAAAGAAATGGTGGAGGCAAATTTAAGATTAGTAATATCGATTGCAAAAAAATACACCAATAGAGGATTACAATTTTTAGACTTAATTCAAGAAGGAAATATTGGGTTAATGAAAGCAGTAGATAAATTTGAATATAGAAGAGGTTATAAGTTTTCAACCTATGCAACATGGTGGATAAGACAAGCTATAACTAGATCAATTGCAGATCAAGCTAGAACAATTCGAATACCAGTTCACATGATAGAAACAATAAATAAAATTGTAAGAACACAAAGGTTAATTTTAAGTGAGTTTGGGAGAGAGGCAACTCCTGAGGAGCTAGCAAAAAAACTTAGAATGCCATTAGATAAAGTGAGAAAAGTCCTTAAGATTTCTAAAGAACCTGTTTCACTTGAAAAACCCGTTGGAGATGAGGAAGATAGTAGTTTAGGAGATTTTATAGAGGATACAAAAGCATTGGCACCTCTCGAACAAGCAATTAAATCAAATTTAGGAGAAGCGACTACTAAGATATTATCAACTTTAACACCAAGAGAAGAAAGGGTTTTGAGAATGAGATTTGGTGTTGGAATGAATACAGATCACACTTTAGAGGAAGTTGGATTACAGTTCTCAGTAACTCGAGAAAGAATAAGACAAATTGAGGCAAAAGCACTGAGGAAGTTAAAACATCCGAGTAGGTCTAAACAGTTAAAAAGCTTTTTAGAAAGTTAATCCTAGGGCCGTTAGCTCAATAGTAGAGTACTGCATTGACATTGCAGGGGTAGTTGGAGCGTAACCAACACGGCCCACCATTTTTTATGAACGGTAATATTTCAAAAATTCAGTCAAATTAAAATCTTTTTGGCAAATATTTAAATAATTAAAATAATAATTTCTTTTCTGCAATTCTGAGAAATTTATATTATTTAATTCACAGTTCTGGTTTAATATCTTAATTGAAATTTCATTTTCTTTATAAGAAATATCTTTTCCATAAAGGCTAGTGTCAATTTTATCTTTAAAATTAAAATTAATTATCACAGTAATCAATAATAATAACGAGAAAATTCGAAAAATTTTTAACTTTAAAATTTTTTCAAATTTATTTTCTGCAAAGTCAAATAAAACTAAAAGGTAGAATATTCCAAAACTAGTAAATATTCTAGCAGGTGGTTGTTTATCAAATATAATAAAAGTTAAGAAATGTAATAAAATTATAAATGAAAAAATTGATTTTTTTTTAATAAAATCATAAATTGATAAAATTAAACATAGACCAATTACAATAGAAATAATTTTATCAAAATTGTAAAGATTTTTGGTCGTACTTACTAAATTTAACTCATCTGCTGCTTTAATTACTTCGTAAAAGAAAATTCTGTCAAATCCAATTAAAATTATATCTTTAAAATTTTGTTCAACAAACGAGAAAATATACATAAAGTTTACTTGTTCAACTTTTAGTACTGCCAAACCAGTTAAAAAAATTGATAGAATATAAAAAATACAACTTGGTAGTAAAAAAAATAAAGAAAATTCTTTAACAAATTTAATTTTTTTTGAATAAAAAAATAATGTAATTAAGATTGGTATTATTAAATATATATTTACTAAGTGATTGTAAAATTGAACAAATAATAGTAAAAAAATATTCTTGTTATTTTTTTCATTTTGATTGTTTTTTAAAAGTAAAAAAATTAAACCAAATATTGTTGTTGTAAAGTTATATCCTGCATACCAACCTAAAGTTAAAGTAAAATTTGATAAAATTAGAACTGAAAAAAAAATTAAAATTTTACTTTCTCTATAGTTTAACTTTTTTAATATCCAAAGTATTAATAAAACAAATAAAAAAGAAATAGATCTATATGATAATAATTCGTAACCAAATATTATTGATTTTATATAACCAATTAGATGATAAAAACTTACATTGCCTGGAAAATTCTTTAAAAATAAAGTTTTATAATTTGTTGAATAAACTAATATAGAGTTTAATTCATCACTAAGAATAGGAATGTCATTTTCTAAATAAAGTTTATAATAAAATAGTAATAGTAAAAATATTGCAATTAGTATATTGATTGCATTATAATTTTTAAAAATTTTATTGTTACTTATCATATGAAAAAAAATTTACTTATAACAGGTGGTAGCGGTTATTTGGGAATTAATTTAGCAAATAAATTTAAGCAAAAATATAAGGTTTTTCTTGGATCAAGAAATCAAAAAAGAAATAGAGAGGCTTCAAATATTACAGGGTGCAAAGATATTCCGTTAGATGTTTCAAATATAAATTCTATAAGGGACGCAGTAAATTATTGTAACCCAGAAATAATTATACATGCCGCAGCAACAAAATTTGTAGATATTTCTGAGGAATTTCCTTTTGAATGTTCTGATGTTAACATTCTAGGTTCATCCAATTTAGCGAGAGTTGCTATCGAGAGAAAAGTAAAAACTGTAATTGGTATTTCAACTGATAAAGCTACACAACCTATAAAAAATTTTTATGGATTTAGCAAGGCAGCTATGGAAAAATTATTTTTAAATGCAAACAATAACTCAATTACAAACTTTTTATGTGTAAGGTATGGAAATGTTGCTTGGTCCACTGGATCTGTATTACCAATATGGAAAGACATGCATAAAAAAAACAACACTATACTTACAACAGGCCCAAAGATGAGAAGGTTTTTTTTTACAATTGATGACGCAGTTGACCTTGTATCATTTGCATTAAAAAATTCAAAAAAATTTTCTGGAAAAATTGTTTGTGCAGACATGAAATCATCTATGATCTTAGATGTTTTAAAAGTATGGATTAAAGAATATGGTGGCACCTATAAAGTTATAAAAGGAAGAAAAGGAGATAGATTAGATGAATATTTAATTGGTATGAATGAGATTAAATATACTTATATTAAGAGAGAAAAAAAAAAAATTTATTACATAATAGACTTCAATAAGAATTCAACTAAACCTTTAAAGAATATTATTTCTTCTCAAAACTCAAAAAAACTAAGTGAAAAAGAGTTGTTAAAATTATTAGAAATTGGAATGAATTAATTTTTATGATTAATCATGCGATTATCTTAGCTGCAGGGAGAGGTATAAGATTAATGCCCAAAACAAAAAAAATTCCTAAAGCAATGGTAAAAATTAAAAACCAAACTTTAATACTTAAGGGAATAAAAAAAATTCAAAAATATATTAAGAATATCCATATTACAGTTGGTTATAAGGGCAGTCTTTTAGCAAAACACGTTATAGAGAATAAAGTAAATTCTGTAATTAATACTGATAAGAAGGATAATGCTTGGTGGATTTTTAATTTTCCATTCAAACATATTAATGAACCTGTGTTTGTTCTAACTTGTGATAATATAACAAATATTGATTTTAATTTAATAGAAAAAGATTATATAAAAAAAGGTAAACCAGAGTGTTTTTTGGTGCCAGTAAAACCGCTGAAAAAATTAGAGGGAGATTTTATTCACAGAAAGAAAAATATTGTTACTAAATTGTCAAGAAAAATTAAAAGTGATATTTATTGTTCAGGCATACAAATAATAAATCCATATAAGATTAATAAAATTGTAAAAAATACAACAAATTTTAATCAAGTTTGGGCAAAACTTATTGAAAAAAAAAAATTAAAAGTTTCTGATGTTTTGCCAAGAAATTGGTTTACTATTGATAATCCAAATCAACTTAAAACTTATTTAAAAAAAAATTTATATTAATGTTTGATTCAGTATTAGTTGCTGTATTCACTTACAATGAAGAAAATAAAATTTCTGAAGTTTTAGAAAAAATGTGTAAAAAGTTCAAAAATATTTTAGTTGTAGATAATAATTCCCAAGATAATACATTAAAAATGATATCAAATTATCCTGTTAAATGCATTCATCACAAATATAATTTGGGAAAATCAAATTCAATGAAAACAGCTTTAGATTATGCTCGAATTAATAATTTTGAATATTTAGCTTTCATAGATGGCGATGGCCAACATAGTATTTCTGATTTAGAAAAAATTTGTAATAAAATTTTGGAAATTAAAAATGGATTAGTTATTGGGTTTAGAGAAGATTTAACTAATTTAAATTTAAAAAAAAGGATTGGTACAAAAATTTTAAATAAAATTTTTATGTTACTTTATAAAAAAAAGATTTCTGATATTCAATGTGGATTAAGAGTTTTTAATATAAGTGAAAAAAGTATCAAATGGGAGTCGTCAGGTCTTCAGCACTATTTTGCTGACGCAGAAATTACTTGTAATGCTATTAAAAATGGATGCCAAATAAGTCAAATTCCTATACAAACGATTACAAGCGATAAGTTTAAGGGAATGAATATTTTACAAGGATTATATTTATTGATCATGATAATTGTTTGGAGGGTTTTTTAGTGATTATTAAAATTTTTCTCGCATCATTATCAATTATTTTTTCGTTACTCATGGCTTATATCACAATTATAAATTATAAAAAAAAGGTATTAAATAAGGTAGAATTTTTTATTTGGAATCTAATATGGCTTGGAATAATTTTTTTGTCTGTAAGACCAAAATTTTTAGATGAATATTTTAATAAAAATTATAATGTAGATATTTTTTATATTATTACTATTTTGAGTATTGTTTCTTTATTAATTTTTAGTTATTTTAATATGTTAAAAATAAAGATCATAGAAAAAAAAATCGACACTATTATCAGAGCAGAGTCTCTCAAAGAAGTTATAAAAAAAATTAAGGAATAATTATTTTTTAAAAGAGTTAATTAAAAAAAATTTAGTTTTGCTTCTAAATTTCCTAAAATCACAAAATTTTCTTATTTCATATAAAAGTTTTTTTGTATGAGGTTTTTTAACAAATTTGTCTTTATTCAATCTTTCTAAATAGTTATATCCTCTGAATAAGTAGTGGAAAATTATGAATGGATATAAACCAATCCAAGTTTTTAATTGGCTACTATAAATAAACAATAATTTTATATAGAATATTCTTCTTTTAAATTTAGCAAAAAATTTCTTTCCTTTTTTATTATCAATCTGATTAAAAACTTTAAAAAAAAGTAATTTAGTTTTATATGCATTATATTGCGAAAATTGAAAACTTTTTTCAATAATTTTGAAATCAAAAGCAATTTTTCTTCCGATCAAATTACACGCATCATGATCTTCATGTCCTCCTTCCCACGAATGTGTTATAATTGAACTCGGCTGACCAATTTTTTTAATTATCTCGTAAATTTTTTTATTGACTTTAACTAAATTAAGATAAAGAGAATAATGATCTATGCCAAGCTCTCTACCAATAAAAAAAATTTTTTCTTTTTTAAGACCTAATTTTTTTAATGTTTTTACACTTTCTTTATCTCTGATAGATAATCTATTTCTTTTTGAGATATTATTACCACCACTAGTTAAATAGAAAACATATGTATTATTTGCAGAAATGTCTTGATCTAATTTTATAAAACATCCAAATTCATCATCTTGATGAGATAAAAGATAAAAAATATTTTTTTTCATTTAAAAAGCATCAAAATCTAAAAAAGTAAAAAATATTTTATTTGAGTCTAAAATATAATTTGATTTAAAAAATTTATATACAAAATTTAACGGTGATGGTTTAAGAGACTCAGGCAAATTATATAAAAAAGATGTCTTTTTAAAATCCTTTATCAATCCCAAATAAACTATTGGTTTAAGAGATTTTTTTTGTGAAAAGTTTTTGTCAATATTTTTCTCATAAAAAATCAATGGAGAATAAGCATTTATGAATGGAAAATTAGTTTTGCTATAAACTGATTGATTATTACTGTCTAAATTAAGATAAGTTTTATACATTGGATTTTGAATTCTCCATTCTAATTTTTTTTTACTCCAAAAAGTATAAAAATTATAATTAGATTTATTAATTTTTTTGGTTTCGAATTTTCCAAAACCTATGTAAACGTCCAAGGGTTTTAGTTTATTTAATTTAATAGACCTTTGCCAAAAAGGTGTCGCAGATTTATTTGCAATACCAATTATGCCATCAAAATTCAATTCCCTTGCTATTTGTTCAAATTGTACTAACATTTTACTAAAAAGCCACTTACCCTGATATTTAGGATCAACGCATACATTTACTGAAATAAGAAATTTAACTTTATTTTGATTAAAAATAAACTCATGTGGTATTCCACCTACCTGCCCGATAAGCTTCATGTTTTCATAACAATCGATTCCCACAAAATTACCCTGAGGATTATTAACATAAAGCCATTTAAAGTAATCGCGTGTTTTTGTGAAATTTTTAAATGATCTATTGTATAGATTTAAATATTCATCTAATTTATCAAGATTAGTTTTTTTAAATTCTATCACTTTTTAATAAACTTAAATTATTTTTCTTTGATATATACATGTTTGCTATATTATTAAAAAGTAATATAAATATCATACATATCTACAGGGCCTGTAGCTCAGTTGGTTAGAGCAGTACACTCATAATGTATTGGTCCCAGGTTCGAGTCCTGGCGGGCCCACCAAAAAATGATTACTCTTTAGAGAATTCTTTCAAAGTCTTAAATAAAACTTCTATGTTGCCCTCATTAGAATTCAAAATAGACTGAAATTCTTCTTTTTGAGTTCTGGCCAAACTAAGTCCTTCTATAATTAAATCTCTAATTAAAGGGTTATCAGGATTTTTTGTATATATTCTCCAATCAATTTTTATTTCTGGTCTTTCATTGGTTCCTTTTAATAAACTATTGACAATTGTGTATTTTTCACTCAAAACATTCTTTCCTTCGACACTTATTTCTGGATTAGTATACTCGGCCAATCTACTAGAGAAACTTTTTAAAAAATATTCTTCGAATAACTCTGCATATTTCTTTTTTTGTTCATCGTTTAAATTTTTTCTTGCTGATCCAAGGGTGTAAAAACCAATACCTTTTATATCTACAGTTTCCTTTGCAATTAATTTAAGTTCAGATATTTTTTTCTCTAAAGACATTTCACTAGATAGGACACTTGATGCCTTATTTACAGTAGATTGAACGAAAATATCTGGCTGTATGGAGTATGATTTTGTAAAACCTAATAAACTTAATAGTAAAATAAAAATTGTATATTTTATTTTCATAAGAATTGATAACTACTTTATTTGCTGTCTATCTCTTCCCAATCACTATCATCTTGAGTATTAACTATTTTTTCTGAATTTAAAATTTTTTGTTGTCTATCTTGTAGATATAGACTTTTCACTGACGCATAAAAATCTATTGAATTTTTTTGAAGATTTTCTATTGAGTCATAATTTTTTGCTCTAAAATTAATTCCTCCAGTAACTTTTGATGAATAATAATCAATATCTCTAAAATAATGAGTATCATTTTTGACAGTTACATTATACCACGCATCACCACCCAAAAAATTTGTTGCCGATGCAACTGTATCTCTTGCTGTACTTGGTCCTAAAACTGGCAAAACTATATAACAACCTGGACCAACTCCAGCCTTAGCTAGTGACTGTCCATAATCTTCCTTAACATATTCAGACATGCCTAAATGTTGAGCAACATCAACAAGACCTAATATGCCAACAGTTGAATTAATTAAAAATCTTCCTGTATTTAATCCAGCCAACATAAAATCACCTTGCAGCAAGTTATTTGGAATAGTTACTAGATTTGATAAGTTATCTAAAGAGTTGCTTACACCACTTTTGACTGGTGACGGTAATTTTCTATAAACACTTGCAACAGGTTTAAATATAACTCCATCTAAAACTTGATTAAAAGCGAAAGTAGCTCTATTTAATCCCTCAAAACAATCTTTTACCTCTGATGGTTCATTTTTTTTCAAAAGTAACTCACCATCAGATGATGCACTAACATTTACAGTTAACGCAAGGGTTGTAATTAAAATTATTGCAACTTTTTTTATCATTGTTGTCCTTATATTATATTAAAATCTTAAGTAAATTAACTATTTAATTATAATGAGCTTAAAAATGGGCCTAAATTTGACCAGAAAATACTCGATTAATTTTAGTTCACCAAAAAGGTCAAAAAAACAAATTAAATTTTTGATTATTCATTATACAGGCATGATAAAAGAGGCTGAGGCAATTAAAAGATTGTGTGATCCTAAGGCAAAAGTAAGCTCTCATTATTTTATTAATAGCAAAGGAAATATTTTAAATTTAGTACCGGACCTCTATGAAGCTTGGCATGCTGGAGTCTCAAGTTGGAAAAATTATAAATCATTGAATAAATATTCTATTGGGATAGAAATTCATAATCCTGGACATGAACATGGTTATAAAAAATTTTCCAAAAAACAAATTTTTCCACTTATAAAATTGTTAAAGTATCTAAAGAAAAGATATAATATTAAAAATAATAATATTTTAGGACATTCTGACATATCCCCTAATCGTAAAAAAGATCCTGGTGAAAATTTTCCATGGCATTATTTGGCAAAAAAAAATTTATCTATTTGGCCCAAGTTAAATGAAAAAAAAATCAAGTCATTTCGGAATATAAGTCTCAGAGATAACGAAAAGAAAATTTTTTTTAATAATTTGTATAGTATTGGTTATTCGAAAGTAATTCGACCAAAAAAAAAATTTGAATATATAAATTTGATAAAAGCTTTTCAAAGAAAGTTCAGACAAGACTTGGTTAACGGAAAAGTTGATAAAGAGTGTTATTTAATAAGCAAATCCATACAAAATAAAAAATAATTAACCTTGAAATTTTCTAATTAAATTATAAATTCAACCTGCCAGATGAACGACTTATCGCTTTTATATTAAATAAAAGAGGAAAGTCCGGACTCTACAAGGACACAGTGCCAGGTAATACCTGGCGGGGGCGACCCTAGGGATAGTGCCACAGAAAATAAACCGCCATAACATGGCAAGGGTGAAAAGGTGTGGTAAGAGCACACCGGTTCTATTGGTAACAATGAACGCTGGAAAACCCCACTGGGAGCAAGACTAAGTAGAGATGACACTGTTTTAGAACTAAAAGCCGTCTTTGGCTAGTCATCAGGGTTAGTCGCTTGAGCTTAAGAGTGATCTTAAGCCTAGACAAATGATAAGTTTAAATGACAGAACCCGGCTTATAGTTCATCTGGCTTATTTTTTCTCATTTGATTAAGCAAAAGTTCACGTTTTGATTCACATTTTGAGTTAATTAATATTGATTCAATCTTAAATAGAAAGTGTTGACTCTATTTAAAAAAACCCATAATATCCCATATGTTCCCAATTATTGGGAATAAAGGAATTTATGGTTTATGTTTTTATCAACCTACGAAAACAAATTGGACAAAAAAGGAAGGGTATCAGTGCCTGCAAGTTTTAGGTCTTATTTATCAAATCTTGGATATAATGGTGTAATTTGTTATCCTTCATTCAATAATCATTCAATAGAAGCATGGCCACAAGATAGAATAGAAAAAATTTCTAACACAATTGATTCTTTAAACCCTTTTGAGGAAAAAAGAGATTTTTTTGCAACATCAATATTATCTGAAAGTATAAATTTACAATTTGATAGTGAGGGTAGAATTTCCCTTACATCAAGATTATTAAAACATGCAAAAATAAAAAACAGCATGATGTTTGTTGGTCAGGGTAAGACATTCCAAATATGGGAACCAGCAATATTTGAAAAATTTAAGGTTAATGCAAGAAAAAAAGCAAATTTAAATCGTGCAGGTCTTAAATGGGAGCATCAATTAAATAAATAACGGGGGATAAAAATGACAATTAATTTTAAAGTACCAGAAATAAAAGAGTTAAAACCTAGAATATTAGTTCTAGGAGTAGGAGGAGCAGGAGGAAACGCAATCAATGAAATGATCGATGCAGGTGTGGATGGTGTCGAATTTGTAGCAGTAAATACAGATGCTCAAGATTTAAAAACAAGTAAGTCGAAAACAAGAATTCAAATTGGTTTAAATTTAACGAAAGGTTTAGGTGCTGGGGCAAAACATGAGATAGGCTTAGCAGCAGCAAATGAGTCTTTAAATGATATAGTTGATATTCTTAAAGGTGCCAATATGGTTTTTATAACAGCTGGGATGGGTGGAGGAACTGGCACTGGTGCAGCACATGTAATTGCAAGAGCTGCTAAAGAATTAAATATTTTAACAGTTGGTGTCGTAACGCTACCATTTCTGTATGAAGCACCATCAAGAATGAGAAGAGCACATGAGGGTCTTGAGGAATTAAGAAAACATGTAGATACAATTATAGTAATTCCAAATCAAAATTTATTTAAAATTGCAAATGAACAAACTACATACAAAGAATCATTTCAACTATCAAACAGTATCTTAAGACATGGAGTTCAAAGTGTGACAGATTTGATGGTAAAAGATGGTTTGGTAAATTTAGATTTTGCAGATGTTGAAACTGTCATGAGTTCAATGGGAAAAGCAATGATGGGAACTGGTGAAGCCGAAGGCGAAGGTAGAGCTGAAAAAGCAACAGAACTAGCTTTAAATAATCCATTGATTGATGATTACTCTCTGAAAGGTGCAAAGGGTTTATTAATTAATATTACTGGTGGAGAAGACTTAAAGCTTTTTGAGGTAGATGAGATAGTAAATAAAATAAGATCTGAAGTAGATGCAGAAGCAGAGATAATTAATGGATCAATTATTGATCCATCTTTAGATGGTAAAATTCGAGTTTCAATAGTTGCAACTGCATTAGATGGACAACAGCCTGAGTCAAAATCAGTGATAAATATGGTTCACCGAATTCAAAATCGTAATCCAGGATATTCTGATTTTACTTCAAGCAATGGAACTGCCTCATTTAGCTTTTCAAATGCTAGCACGAACCCAGTTTCACACGGCGCTAATGCACTTAAACTTGAGAATGAGGTTGTTACAGAAAATATAAATAATGAGTCTGTTGATGAAGTTAATAATCAATATCATGAAGAATTGTTAAAAAATCAATCAGCTGAAAATATTGTTGAGAGCACATCAAGTGAAAGTGAAATTTCATTTTCTCAAGAGGCAGTAGCCCCTCAAGAGAATGAACTTTCAGATGATTTAAAAGAATTTGGTGTAGATACGGATGAACCAGATTTATTTAACAATGAATACAATGTTTCCGGATCAGATGACTTATTAGGCTCTTCAGAAAATGAAAATGAGGAAGATGATCTAGAAATACCAGCATTTTTAAGAAGACAAAAAAATTAATGGTCTTCGAAAAAATAAATGGAAGCCACCATGGTATCGGATGCTCCAAAACATTATCCGGTATTGCTAGATGAATTAATTAGCATTATTACCCCTCAACATGGTGGCACATTTATTGACTGCACCTTCGGGCAAGGTGGTTATACAAAAAAAATTTTAAGTTATAAAAATACAAATGTTATCGCTTTAGACAGAGATATTGAAAGTAAAATAATAGCTGACAGAATTTTTGAAAATTTTAAAGATAGATTTATATTTAAAAACAAAAGATTTAGTCAATTAAGTGACCTCAAACTTAAAAATGAAAATATAAAAGGCGTAGTTTTTGATCTAGGTTATTCATTCACTCAAATTAAAGATCCAAAAAAAGGCTTATCATTCAATTCATCTGGAAAATTAAACATGAAAATGGGATTGAATCGATTTTCTGCTGAAGATGTAATTAACAAATTAAATATCAAAGATTTAGAAAAGATATTTAAATTTTTTGGAGAAGAGAAAGATGCAAAAATCATCGCATCTAAAATTGCAAAGGAAAGGAAAGTTGAAAAAATTGATACAAAAACTTTAGTAAAGTTGATTGAAAAATCTAAACGAAAAAAAAGTTATAAAATACATAGTGCAACAAAAGTTTTTCAAGCATTAAGAATTTTTGTTAACAATGAAATAAGTGAACTTATCTATGGATTAATATCAGCCTCAAAGATTTTAAAAAAAGATGGAATATTAGCTGTTATAACCTTCCATTCTTTGGAAGATAAAGTAGTAAAATATTTCTTTAGAAGTTTATCTGAAAATAAAAGTGTTTCTAGATATTTACCTAAAATAGATGAGAAAGAAATTTTATTTGAAATGAAACAAAAAAAACCAATTACGGCTTCAGCAAAAGAGTTAGCAGAAAATTTACCATCAAGATCTGCAAAACTTAGATATCTGATTAAAAAGAAAAATTTTTATAATTTTGATACAGATATTTTAAAGAAATTTGAAAACTTAATTGAAATTGAAAATTTGGGAAAAAAATTATGAAAAAATTTTTTCTTATCTCATTTATTTTTTTTTTGGCCTTTTCTACTGCAATTATCAAAAATTCTACAAAAAGAATTGAGGATGATATTTTTGCAATCGACGAAAATTTAAGGGGATTAAAAAAAGATTTTGCAAATCTTAAGTTGGAGCATGATTATCTCAGTTCTGCAGAAAAGTTACTGGAATTACAAAACTCATATTTTGATAATGAATTATCAAAAAAAAACATTCAAGATATAAAAGTAATCGATAAAAGTGCTAATAAAATAGAAATAAAAAATTTTAAATTCATAAATGAATAATAAAAATTTAAAGATACTTTTAGAAGAAAGTCAAAATGAATTTAAGTATCAAAAAAGTAAATCAAATTTAAATATTACATTTAATAGAATTTCATTTATCTTTTTTATCTTTTTTATAATTTTTATTGTTTACACTATTCATTTAATTCATCTTGGGAGCAGAAACCAGAATATCAAAATAGATGATAAATCAAAGTTTTTTTCTAATAATCTTTACAGAGCCGATATCGTCGATAGAAATGGACACTACTTAAGTAAAACAGTTAGTTCAATCGATATTGGAATAAGTACAGCTAAAGTTATAGATAAAAAAAAATTATTGATTAATTTAAAATATATATTTCCAAATAAAGACTATAAAAAAATTAAATCTAAATTAGAAAATAAAAAATTTTTTTATTTTGAAAAAAAAATATCTGACGAAAATTATGAAAAAATTATGAGATTAGGTGATCAGTCTATTCAACCTGAGGAAAGATTAACCAGAATATATCCAGAAAAGAATTTATTTAGTCATATAATTGGTCAAATTGATAATGACAATAATGGTATATCAGGTTTAGAAAAGTCTTTAGATAATGTTTTAAAAAATTCCTCTAAGTCGATCGAATTAACTGTTGATAAAGATATTCAATTTTTAATTAGAGATGAATTGATAAAGTTTAATAAAGTTTTTAAAACCAAAGGTAGTGCAGCGGTTTTAATGGATGTTAACAATGGAGAGATTTTATCTCTTGTTTCTTTACCTGATTTTGATCCTAACCAAAGAAAAAGAATTACTGACGTAAATTTTATAAATAGAGTAACAAAAGGAGTTTATGAATTTGGTTCAGTATTTAAAACATTCACATTAGCCGCAGCATTTGATAAAAAAATAATAGATCCTCAAACTAAATTTTTGGATTTACCAAAATCAATTACTTGCGCTGGATTTCCAATTAGAGAGTATAACGAAAAAATACCATCAGATTTGACTGCTGAACAAATTTTAATTCGATCTGGTAATATTGGATCGGTAAGGATTGGTCAAAAAGTCGGAGTTGAAAAATTTAAATCATTCTTATCAAAACTTGGTTTAATGAATGAAATTAATTTTGATATAGAGGAAGTAGGTAGACCGTTAAATTTTAATTGGGGGAAATGTCCTCTTGCAACTGCATCTTTTGGTCATGGTATTACCACAACTTTACTTCAAGTTGTCAAAGCTTATGCAATTATTGTAAATGGGGGTTTTTATATAGATCCTGTCTTAATTAAAAAAGATAAATCATCTAAAAAGGAAAAAATTCTAGATAAAAATGTTTCTAAAAAAATTCTCCCTATTCTAAGAAAAATTGTAACCACTAATGAAGGAACAGCCAATCTTGCAAATGTAAAAGGTTATGAAATAGGTGGTAAAACTGGAACTGCGAATAAAAGTTCTGCTGGCGGTTATGATAATAAAAAAATAAATACTTTTGTGTCAATCTTTCCTACAACAAAACCAAAATTTATTTTAGCAGTTATGTTAGATGAGCCCCAAATTAATTCAGACTATATCTATAAATATAGAGATGGTTCAGGTTTTGAATTGAAAGGAAGCCCTAGAAATACTGCTGGATGGAATAGTGTGGAAACCACTGGACATATTGTGGAGAAGATTGGGCCTATTTTAGCCACAAAATATAGCGAGTTTGAATAACCTAATGCAGCTTAAAGATTATATTCCGAATATAAAAAAAAAATATTCAAAATTTTCTTTCACTGGGTTATCTTTTGAAAGCTCGAAAATAAAAAAAAATTATATTTTTTTTGCAATTAAAGGAGAAAAAACTGATGGTAATAAGTTTATTCCTGCTGCAATCAAAAAAGGTTCTAAAATTATAGTTTCCGAGATAAAATTTAAAGAATATCAAGATGGAGTTTTATATATTAAAACACAGAATGTAAGAAAATTACTAGCAGAAGTAGCATTCAAAATTTATCGCAAAATACCAAAAAATTTAATTGCTGTTACTGGAACAAACGGCAAATCATCTATAGCAGATTTTTATTATCAAATATTAAACTTGAATCAAAAGAAAGTTGCTTCAATCGGAACCCTAGGGGTACGAGCAAATGGTTTTAATTTTGATTTAAACAATACAACTACCGATCCAATAAAATTAGGTAAAATATTAAAAAAACTTAGATCTAAAAGAATTGATAATGTTATTATGGAAGCATCAAGTCACGGTCTTAAGCAAAATAGACTAGATGGTTTAAGATTTAAAACAGGTATATTTACGAATTTATCGCAGGATCATCTAGATTATCACAAAAATCTTAAGAATTACTTAAAAGCAAAACTTTATCTTTTTGAAAATTTAATAGAAAAAAAAGGAAATGTTATTACAGATAAAAATATCATTGGATTCAATAAAATAAAGAAAATTACATCCAGAAAAAATTTAAATCTTCAAGCGATTGATGATTATAAAAATAATTTTAAACTTTTATCACACAAATATGATGATGAGGTTCAAATACTTAAAATTAAATATAATAGTTTGATAAAAGAAATAAATCTCAATTTGATAGGAAAAGTTCAAATTAAAAATATCTTAATGGCAATGATTGCAGCGGAAAAAAGCAATATTGATTTTGAGGATATTCTAAATGTTATTTCAGAAATTAAACCTGTTGAGGGAAGATTGGAAAAAATTGGAAGGGTGAAGAATCAGTCAAAAGTAATTCTTGATTATGCTCACACTCCTGAAGCCTTAAAAACTTGTCTTTTAAATTTAAGAGAACAATTCCCTGATAGAAAAATATCTCTAGTTTTTGGGTGTGGTGGAGACAGAGACCAAAACAAAAGATCTAAAATGGGAAGAATTGCCGATAATTATTCTGATAAAATTTATCTTACTGATGATAATCCACGATTTGAAAAACCGAGTAATATAAGAAAAGATATTAAAAAGGGCATAAAAAGAAAAAAATTTGCAGAAATACCCGACAGGTCTAAAGCAATAATTGAAGCTATTAAAAATTTGAATACTGGTGAAATTTTGTTAGTAGCAGGAAAAGGACATGAAAAAATACAAGTTATAAAAAATAAAAAAAATTATTTTTCCGATAAAAAAATAATTTTAAAATCAATCAGAATAAAAAATTCATCTTTATCAAATGATATAAAATTAAATATATTAAAAGAAAAATCTAATAATAAAAATTTATCTTTAGTTAAAGGTATTAATCAGGCCAGGATTGATTCTAGAGAAGTTAAAAAAAACGATATATTTTTTGCAATTAAAGGTAAAAGAAATGATGGAAATAAATATGTATCAGAATCATTCAAAAAAAAGGCATCTGTTGTAGTATTAAATAAAATTCAAAAAAATTTTGATAATCAAAAACAAATATTGGTAAATAATTCATTAAGCTTTTTAACTAATATTTCAAAAATTTTTAGAAAAAATATTGATACAAAAATCATTGCTATTACTGGGAGTTGTGGAAAGACTACTCTCAAAGAATTATTAGGGAACTCTTTAAAAAAGATTTCAAAAGTAACCATTTCTCCAAAGTCATTTAATAATAAATATGGGGTTCCTTTAAGCCTTTTTAATTTAAGTCAAAATGATAATTTTGGTGTTCTCGAAGTGGGAATGGATAAAAAGGGCGAAATAGATTATTTATCAAAGATTATTCAACCAGATGTAAGTGTAATAACAAATATTAACTATGCTCACGCGAAAAATTTTAAAAATATTAAGGACATTGCTTTAGCAAAATCAGAAATTATTGATAATACAAAATCAAGCGGCAGTGTAGTTTTAAATGCAGATGACGATTTTTTTGAATTTCATAAAGCAAAAGCATTAAACAAAAAACTAAAAGTAATCTCTTTTGGCATTAAAAACAAGAAATCAGATATTAAATTTATTAAAATAAAAAAAAGTAAAAAATTCTATGAAATTATAGTTAAGCAAAATAACTCGAGAATTTCTTTTTTTACACAAAATGAATTTAGAAATAATATCTATAATATTTTAAGTGCTTTATCAGTAATGAGTCTTTTTATTGACATATCTATTTTAAAAAAAAATATCTTTTTAAATTTTCAAATCCCTGATGGTAGAGGTAATATTTCTATTCTTAATATTGATAAAAAAAAGATAAAATTAATCGATGAAAGTTATAATTCAAATCCTTTATCGCTTAAATCCGCATTACGTAATTACGATAAAATTAACTCTAAAAAAGCAAAAAAATTTCTTTTACTTGGTGATATGCTAGAACTTGGAAATCACTCAAGAAAACTTCATAATTCTATAGTTCCAATTATTAATAAAACAAATATAGACAAAGTCTATGTTAAAGGTAAAAATGTTTCTGGTATATTCAATAAAATTTCGAAATCAAAAAAAGGTAAAATTTTGAATAATAAATCACAAATAATTGAATTAATTAAAAAACATTTAGATAATAATGATTATTTAATGATTAAAGCCTCAAATGCGACAGGTTTTAATAAGATCATAAAAGAGATAAAAAGATTAAATTAATGCTATATCAATTTTTATTAAATTTTGTTGATACCTTTAGTTTTTTAAATGTTTTTAGATATTTAACATTCAGAACTGGTTTATCATTTTTTACCTCTTTAGTAATTGTTTTGATTATTGGAGGACCATTCATAAAATTTTTTTCAAATCAAAAAATTTTAAATCCAATACGTAACGATGGACCTGAGGATCATATTATTAAAAAAATTGGCACTCCAACGATGGGTGGAGTAATTATTTTATTTGGATTATTAATATCTGTGTTTTGTTGGGGAGATTTATCTAATATAAATATTTTATTCTGTTTATACATCGTAATTTCTTTCGGATTACTTGGAGCTTTTGACGATTATAAAAAAATAAAGTATAGCAATTCTTCAGGTATCTCTTCAAAATTTAAAATATTATCACAAGTAATATTAGCAATTATAGGAGTTTGTTTTTTTGTATATTTCGTAGATTATCAAGAAATTACCAATTTATATTTTCCATTTTTTAAAAATTTAATAATAAACTTAGGTTGGTTCTTTATTCCCTTTTCTGTTTTTGTAATAGTTGGTTCATCAAATGCGGTAAATCTTACTGATGGTTTAGATGGTTTAGCAACAGTTCCGGTAATTTTAGTTGCTACTTGTTTTGCATTTATAAGTTACGTTACTGGAAATATAGTATTTTCGAATTATCTTCAGATACCATATATAGAAGGCACTGGAGAAATTTCAATTTTTTGTGGAGCTATAATTGGCTCATGTCTGGGTTTTTTATGGTTTAATGCACCACCTGCAAAAATTTTTATGGGAGATACAGGTTCATTATCACTTGGAGGCTCTCTAGGTGCTGTAGGTATAATAACTAAACATGAGATCGTATTAGCTATAACAGGGGGTTTATTTGTTCTTGAAGCAATTTCAGTAATGGTTCAGGTGATTTCTTTTAAACTCACTGGAAAAAGAATATTTAAAATGGCGCCAATTCATCATCATTTTGAAAAAAAGGGATGGCCAGAATCAACAGTAGTAATAAGATTTTGGATTATTTCAATTATTTTAGCAATGATAGGTTTAGCAACTTTAAAATTAAGATGAAGAAAAAATCTGCAAATATTTTTTTAGGAAAAAAAATATTGGTATATGGTCTTGGAAGAACCGGTATTTCATCTTATAAATTTTTAAAGAAAAAAGCTGCAGTTTATTTGTTCGACGACAATCCTGAAACAGTGAGAAAAATTAATAAAAAATGCATTAGTTTAGAAGAATTAAGACGAATAAAATTTGATAAAATTATCATCAGTCCAGGAATTGATATTTCAAATTGCAAATTATCAAATTTTTTGAAAAAAAATTTTTTAAAGATTTATACAGACTTAGATATTTTTTATTCATTTTTTAAGAATGACTGTTTTACAATTACAGGCACCAATGGAAAATCTACTACTTGTAAACTTTTGCATGAAGTTTTGTTAGATCAGAAGTTTGATACTAAATTAGTTGGAAATATTGGAAATCCAATTTTATCTTCAAAGAATATTAAAAAAAAAACTATTTTTGTAGTAGAAGCATCTTCCTATCAATTAGAATATAGTAAGATTTTTAGATCAAGATTTGCAGTTATATTGAATATATCGCCTGATCATATTGAGAGACATAAAACAATAAATAAATATGTAAAAGCTAAGTTTAGTTTGATTAATAATCAACGTAAAGGCAATTTAGCTTTTGTAAAAAAAAATGATTATTTAATTAGCAATACAATTAAACATAATAAATTTAAAAGCACTATTATAAAAGTTCATCAAAAAAATTTTGATACATATATTAATAAATTAGAAAATAATTATTTTTTTACTGATACAAATAAAGAAAATCTATCGTTTGTTTTAGCAATATCAAAAAAGTTGAATTTTAAAAAAAGATTATTAGAAAAAACAATCCGAAATTTTAGAGGTTTGAAGTATCGTCAACAAATTATCTATAAAAAAAAAGATTTAACAATTATAAATGACTCAAAATCAACAAGTTTTTCATCTACAATCGGTCTTTTGAAAATCTATTCAAATATTTATTGGATATTAGGAGGTGTCAATAAAAAAAAAGATAAATTTATATTATCAAAAAAATATTTTAAAAAAATAAATGCATTTATTTATGGAAAAAATAAAAAGTTTTTTAATCAAGAACTTAATGGAAAAATAAAATTTAAAAATTTTTTAAACTTAGAAAAAGCTTTAAAAGCAATATTTAAATTAATAAAAAAAGATAAAATTACAAAAAAAACTTTGCTATTTAGTCCATGCGCAGCTTCCTTTGACAGTTTTAAAAATTTTGAGGAGAGAGGTATTTATTTCAATAAATTAATTAAAAAAAATTTAAATGGAATATAAGATATCTATAAATAGTTTTTATTATGAATGGTGGAAAAATATTGATAAGTTTCTATTTCTTTTAATTACATTGTTATTTTTTACAGGATTATTTTTTTCGCTTGTATCTACCTCACTGATAGTGTCTGATAAGTTGGACACGAATGATTATTCATTCTTCTTTAAGCATTTGATTTTTATCTTACTTGCAATGTTGATAATTGTTGTTATTTCATCCATTAATCAACAAAAACTTTTAAAATTTTCTATTTTTATATTTTTATTCTCCATTTTTTTTTTAATTTTAGTTCCCTTAATAGGTGTAGAAGTTAAAGGATCTAAAAGGTGGTTAGATATTTATTTTTTACCAAGATTTCAACCAATTGAATTAGTAAAGCCGTTTCTAATAATCTTAATCAGCCTAATTCTTTGTAATCAAAAATATACTAATATTTATTTGAAATATTCGATTTCTTTTTTTGTAACTTTAGTAATTGCATTATTTTTAGCTGCTCAACCGGATATAGGACAAACTCTTTTAGTGTTTTTAAGTTGGTCAATTTTAATTTTTACCTCTGGTATTAATTTAATTTTTTTAGGAATATTATTTATATCATTAATTTTTGTTTTTCTATATTTGATTTTTTTTGTTCAAAAATTTGAATACATTAAGGATAGATTATTTTCTTTTTTTGACTCCTCAACTGGTACTCATAATTTTCAATCAGATAAAGCAATTGAGTCTATTATAAGTGGTGGTTTTTTTGGTAAAGGTATTGGAGAGGGAACTTTGAAGAATCGAGTGCCTGAGGCTCACACAGATTACATAATCTCTGTAATTTCTGAGGAATTTGGTGTAATTGCCATAATTTTAATTTTATTAATGTTTTTAGTCTTTATCTATTCAGTTTTTAAAAAAGTTTATTATGAAAATGATGAAAAAATTAAATTAATTTTAGTTGGATGTATAAGTTTAATTTTAATGCAAGCAATGATTCACATTGGAGTGAATATCAGATTATTTCCTACAACAGGAATGACACTCCCTTTTATAAGTTATGGTGGTTCATCTATCGTAAGTGTTTCGATTATTTCAGGTATAATTTTAAACTTAACAAAAAGAAAAATTAAATAGATGAAAAAAAATTTTCTAATATCTACTGGTGGTTCAGGAGGTCATGTAATTCCTGCAATGATTTTATATCAACATTTATCAAAAGAAACCAATGTAATTATATCAACTGATAAAAGAGGATTAAGGTATCTAGATAAAGATAATCTACCAGTTGAAGTAATAAATACACCGAAACTGAATAACATTGTTATGCTTCCAATAAACCTATTTATAACATTATTTTTAACAATAAAATCTTTCTTTTTGTTAAAACAAAAAAAAATAGAAAAAACCTTCTCGACCGGTGGATATATGTCCGTACCTTTGATTTTAGCTGCAAAATTTTTAATGATAGATATTTATTTGATTGAGCCCAATCAGGTTTTAGGGAGATCAAATAGATATTTTTTAAAATCGTGCAAAAAAATATTTTGTTATTCAGATGAAATTAAAAACTTTCCAAATATGCATAAAGACAAAATAGTCAAAATCAATCCCCTTGTAAGAGAAAATACATATAATGCAGAAAAAAATTTTGAAGATAAAAAAAAATTTATTATTTTAGTTATTGGGGGAAGTCAAGGAGCTAGTTTTTTTGACAAGGATTTAAAAAATTCAATAATCAATATTTCAAAAAAAAAAACAATTAAAATAATCCATCAAACTAGTGAAAAAAATATTTCAAGTTTGAAAGATTTTTATTCAGATAACAATATTGAAAATATAATTTTTAGTTATAAAAAAAATTTAGTAGACATTATTAAAGAGGCAGATCTATGCATCACAAGAGCAGGCGCTTCAACTTTAGCTGAATTATCAGTTTTGAATATACCATTTATTGCGGTACCTTTGCCCACATCAAAAGATAATCATCAACTTGAAAATGCAAATTATTATAAAAAAAAAGATTGTTGTTGGATAATAGAACAAAGTGGTTTTAAAGAGAAAATTGAGGGAACTTTAAACTATATAATTGAAGAAAAAAAAGATTACCAAAAAAAAAAGAACAATTTAAAGAAATTAAATTATCAAAATACTTGGATAAATGTTAATCAAAAGATATTGAAAAGTTTAAATGAAAATTGAATTAGCCAAAAAAGAAGTCATTCATTTTATCGGTATTGGAGGAATAGGAATGAGTGGACTTTCTTTGATCATGAAAGGAAAGGGATTTAAAGTTCAAGGTAGTGATTTATCTTTAAATAAAAATATTGAGAGATTAAAAAAAGAAAAAATAAAAGTTTTTTTAGGTCATAAAAAAAAAAATATAAAAGATTCTACGATTATTGTAATTTCCTCAGCAATTAATAAAAATAACTCAGAACTTATCGAGGCAAAAAGAAAAAATTTACCAATAATTACTAGAGGACAAATGTTAGCTCATATAGTCTCTTTAACAAAAAACATAGTGATAGTTGGTTCTCACGGCAAAACTACCACAACTTCATTAGTGGCTTCAATTTTTCAAAAAACGAAATTAGATCCAACAATTATTAATGGAGGAGTTATAAATTCTATTGAGAGCACAGCAAAATTAGGAAAAAGTGATTGGTCCATATTAGAAGCAGACGAGTCTGATGGAAGTTTTATTCATATTCCTCCAACTTATTCCATTATTACAAATATCGATAGAGAGCATATGGATTTCTATAATTCTATGCAAGATTTAAAAAAATATTTTATTCGTTTTATTGAAAAAGTTCCCTCATTTGGAAAGTCATTTATATGTATTGATGATAAAATCAATAATGATTTGATAAAAGTATTAAAAACTAAAAATTTCTATACCTACGGGATTAATTCTAAATCAAATTTTTTAATTAAAAATATTAAACAAAACATAAAATTTTCTGAATTTGATTTAGAGGTCAATTTACCAAACAAAAAAAAGTTTTTTATTAAAAAAATTAGAATTCCTTTGCTTGGTATCCACAATATAAGAAATTCTGTAGGAGCTGCAGCTGTAGCATTAACAGTAGGAATTTCTACTTCGGAAATTAAAAAAGGTTTATTAAGTTTTAAGGGCGTACAAAGGAGATTCAATAAAATTTTTTCTTATAACAACATAGATTTTTATGATGATTACGCTCATCATCCAACAGAAATTAAGTTTGTTTTAGATGGTGTAGAAAAGGTTTATAAGAAATACGAAAAGGTTTGTATTTTTCAACCTCATAGAGTTTCAAGATTAAAAGATTTGAGAAAAGAATTTTCTTTTGCTTTTAAAAAAGCTAATACTGTCATTTTATGTCCAGTTTATACTGCCGGGGAAAAGATAAAATTAGGTTTTAACTATTTAAATTTTGCAAAAGATATTATCAAAAATTCAAAAGTTAAACTTTTTATAGTAAATGATAATTATCAATTAGCTAAATTTTTAAAAAGTAATATGTATGGTAATAAGATAGTTATTGGTATGGGTGCTGGTACAATTTCAAATTGGATAAGAAAACTACCAGATTTAATGTGATGGAAATAAATCAACTTAAAAATCTTTTAGATGAATTTGGAGACAATGTAATATTTGAATACGATCTCAAGAAAAAAAATTGGTTTAATATAGGAGGAAAATCAAAAGTTTTTTATAAAGCAAATAATTTAAAAGAATTAATAAACTTTTTAAAAAAAGTAGCAGACAAAGAAAAAATTTTTATTTTAGGTGCTGGATCTAATACTTTGATAACTGATAATTTGTATGATGGTATAGTTATTAAATTGAGTAAAGATTTTAGTAATATCTCTTTATTAAAGGATGACATTATAATAGCTGGAAGTGGAGTTTTAGATAAAACTTTGTCTGACTTTGCAATGAAACACAATTTAAGTGGTTTTGAGTTTTTATCTTGTATTCCAGGAACTATAGGAGGTGGGATAAGGATGAATGCAGGTTGTTTCGGAAATGAATTTAAAGATATTTTATTATCAATACAAGCGATTGATAAAACAGGAAATGTGTTAACAATTCCTGTAAAAGACATAAATTTTGAATATAGAAAAAACGATATATCAGAAGATTTAATTTTTTTAAGTGCTTCATTTAAAGGTATCAAGAGTGAATATAAAAAAATAGAAAATCAAACTAAAAAACTTAAAATAGAAAAAGAAAAGAATCAACCTACTCGCATTAAAACAAGTGGAAGTACTTTTAAAAATCCAATATTACAAACAAAAAAAAAAGTTTGGGAATTAATTGAGGACTCTGTTCCTTTAAACAAAAGGTTTGGAGATGCATGTATTTCTGAAAAGCATTGTAATTTTTTTGTTAATAAAGGTAATGCTTCATTTAATGATATGAAGCAACTCATTGATTTTGTATCTAAAAATGTTTTGGAAAAAACTGGAATTAGTTTAGAAAAAGAAATTAAAATTTTGGAATAATTTGAAAAAAAAGATATTAGTAATTTCTGGGGGTATTTCTAAAGAAAGATTAATTAGTCTTAATACAGGCAGACAGGTTGCAAAAGAACTTATAAGAAATGATTATAGAGTGAAAGTCACTGAGCCAAATTTTGGACTATTTCAAGTAATCAAATCATTCAAGCCAAAAATAATATTTAATGCACTACATGGTCAGTTTGGTGAAGATGGATATATACAAACCATATTAGAAACAACAGGTATTCCTTATACACACTCAGGTGTGATTGCTTCTGCAATCGCAATGGATAAGGAGCTTTCAAAAAAAATTTTTCTTAAAAATAATATTTTAACACCCAAATATATTTTATACTCTTATGATATTTCAAAGTTTGATTTATTAAAGTTAATAAAAAAGAAATTAAAATTTCCTGTTGTAATTAAGCCTATAAATGAGGGATCAAGTGTAAATGTTTTTATATGTTCAATAAATAATTTTTTTAAAAAGATTAAAATATTAAAAGATTATAAAAAAATAATTATTGAGGAATTTATACCAGGACAAGAAATACAAGCTGCAATTATTGGCTCAAAAAAACTTGGTGCAATTGAAT
>CACGIZ010000003.1 GCA_902573235.1 uncultured Pelagibacteraceae bacterium
CAGTTATGGCACCAGAATTTCTTACTGCAAATCTATCTCCTGCCTGACCAGAAGCAAATAGTTTGCCTGATGTAGCTCCATATAAAACAGTATTACCAATGATAGTATTTTCGCTTGATATCAAATTACTCTCATCCGAAAGTCTTATTGAAATTGTTGCACCTGATAATCCTTTTCCAACATAGTCATTTGCATCTCCTTTAAGAATTAATTTCAATCCTTTTGCTGCAAATGCACCAAAAGATTGGCCTGCGGAACCTTTAAAATTTAATGTTAGAAAATTGTTATCTAATTTTTCATAACCATACTTTTTATATAGATAATGAGAAATTCTAGTTCCAACAGCTCTATTTGTATTTTTAATAATAAATTCTTTCTTAATTTTCTCTGAATTGTTTAAAGATTTTTCAATGTCAGGCCAAATTTCCTCATCTAATGTATCAGGAACTTTGTTTATTTCTTGGTACTCACAATATCTTTTATTGTTTCCCGGATCAGCTTGAACAAATAAAGGATTTAAATCCAAATCATCTAAATTAGGCGAAGCTTTATTCACTTGCATCAATAAGTCTGTTCTTCCAATAATATCATTTAGAGATTTGAAACCAATTTTCGCCAGAATTTCTCTTACTTCTGATGCAATAAAGGTAAATAAATTCACAACTTTATCTGGAGTCCCAGTAAACTTTTCTCTCAATTTCTCATCTTGTGTGCATACTCCAACTGGACACGTATTAGAATGACACTGTCTTACCATGATACATCCCATGGCAACTAAAGCAGTCGTTGCTACTCCATATTCTTCAGCACCCATCATTGCAGCGATGACAACATCTCTACCAGTTTTAATACCTCCATCTGTTCTTAAAGTGACTTTGTGTCTTAAATTGTTAAGTGTGAGAACCTGATTAGCTTCAGTAAGTCCCATTTCCCATGGTATTCCAACATATTTAACACTTGTTTGTGGAGTTGCTCCAGTTCCACCGTTATGACCTGAAATTAAAATGATGTCAGCCTTTGCCTTTGCTACTCCTGCTGCTATTGTGCCTACGCCTGATGAGGCAACTAATTTAACACCAATTCTCGCTTTTGGATTTATTTGCTTTAAGTCATAAATTAATTGAGCTAAATCTTCTATAGAGTAAATATCGTGGTGAGGTGGTGGAGAAATCAATGTAACTCCAGGAGTTGAGTGTCTTAATCTTGCTATTTCATTAGTAACTTTAAAACCAGGTAGTTGACCACCCTCGCCAGGTTTTGCTCCTTGAGCAATCTTTATCTCAATTTCGTTACAGTTATTTAAGTAATTGACTGTTACTCCAAACCTTGCAGAGGCAATTTGTTTTACTCTCGAATTTGCACTATCACCATCACTCATCACTTTAAATCTTTTTTCATCTTCACCACCTTCCCCACTACAGGACGCACCTTTGATCCTGTTCATACCAATAGCAAGGGTTTCATGTGCTTCTTTAGACAAAGCCCCGTGAGACATACTTCCGCTTCCAAATCTCTTTAATATTTCATTAATAGGTTCAACATCTGATAATTCTATTGATGAACCTAATTTTTTTTTTCTAAAATCCACAAGATCTCTTAGATTAATAGGTGGCAAATTATAAATACCCTCAGCATATTTTTTATAGGTTTCATAAGAGTTTGAACCTACCGCACTCTGTAATAAGTGTATTAGCCTACCTTGATATTGGTGTGTTTCGCCGTTTTTTCTATATCTGTAAATACCACCAATAGGTAAAACAGTCTCTGTGCTTTCAAACGCCTCTTTGTGAATTTCTCTTATTTTTTTTTCAATACCTGTCAATCCGATACCTGATATTTTAGATGTTACTCCAGGAAAATAATCATCAACAACAGTTCTACTTAGTCCAACTGTTTCAAAATTACATCCACCTCTATAAGAACTTAAAACAGAAATTCCCATTTTAGACATTATCTTTAATAAGCCAGCATTAACTGACTTTATATATCTTTGAATGCATTCATCGAAGCTGAATTGACCAAAAAGTTTTTTTGAATGTCTTTGGTATAAGCTATCAAAAGCCAAATATGGGTTAACTGTAGTCGCACCAACCCCTATTAATGTTGCAAAAGAGTGAGTATCTAAGGCTTCTCCAGATTGAACATTAATTGATACATATCCTCTTAATTTTTTTTCAATTAAAAAAGTATTTATAGCTCCAACACATAATAACATTGGCATAGGTAACTTTTCAGAAGAAAGGTCCTTATCGCTTAGAACAAGCTGTGTAACGCCTTGTCTTACAGCAATTTCTGCCTCTTTTTGAATTTTTTTAATTGCACTAGCCAAACTTTCGTCTTGAGAAAATGTACAATCAATATTTATAGAATTTTTACCAAAAAAATTTATAAACTTATTAAATTGTGAATTTGATAAGATTGGGCTGTTTAGAACATAGATGTTCTCTTTTGTTAAAGTATCGAAATCTAAAATATTTCCCAAATTTCCAAATCTTGTTTTTAAACTCATTACTTTGTTTTCTCTTAAAGAGTCAATTGGTGGATTGGTTACTTGACTGAAATTTTGCCTAAAAAAATGATATAACGGTCTATATCTATCAGACAAGACTGCTAAAGGAGTATCATCGCCCATGGAGCCTGTCGCTTCTTTGGCATCCTCTGCCATAGGGTGTAAAATAAGTTCTAAATCTTCAAGGCTTATCCCAAAAGTATATTGTCTTCTCCTTAAATTTTCACCCTCAAAATTATTTTGCTCGTTAGATATAGACAATTTTTCATCTAGGTCAATAATTTGTGAATTAAAATGTTTAAACTCTTTAGCTAAGTAATCTTTTATTTGGTCATTAGTAAAAATTTTTCCTTTTTCAATTCTCACCCCAATTATTTCACCTGGACCTAATCTACCTTTAGATACAATTTTTTTTTCATTTAATTCTATCATTCCAGTTTCAGATCCTGCGAAAAGCATTTTATCTTTTGTAATTGCATATCTGAGTGGTCTAAGTCCGTTTCTATCATTTGCAGCTATAACCCACTCATTATCTGTGGCAGCTATAGCAGCAGGTCCATCCCATGGTTCCATTGTGCTATTTAAAAAATTAAATAACTGCTGATGATTTTTTGGAAGTGTCTTATTCTTTTTTGACCAGGCATCTGGAACTAACATCAATTTAGCTAAAGGTGCAGATTGACCTGATTTATTTAATAACTCAAAAACATTATCTAATGCTGCTGAGTCTGAAACACCCTTTTGAATGACTGGCTTCAAATTTTCTATATTGTCAAAAAGTGGACTACTCATTTCTTGTTCATGAACTTTCATCCAATTTTTATTTCCTTTATATGTATTAATCTCACCATTATGAGCAATTGCTCTAAATGGTTGGGCCAAACTCCAACTTGGAGCAGTATTAGTTGAGAATCTTTGATGAAAAATTGCATATCTTGAGATAAATCTTTTATCTTTCAAATCCAAATAAAAGTCAGATATCGCTTCAGCTAGATATAGTCCCTTATAAATTATTGATTTTGAACTAATCGAGCATATATAAAAATTATTTAATGATAGCTCAAAAGCTTTGTTTTCAATTTTTTTTCTTGTTTCGTAAATTTTTCTTTCTAAATTTTTATCTATTAAATTTGGATCATTAGATTTAAATAAAACTTGAATTATTTCGGGCATGGTTTGAAATGCCTTTTCACCTAAAATTTTAGGATTTACAGGAACTTGTCTCCAGCCATAGATACTAAAATCATTTTTTGTTAATTCACTTTCCACAATAGTTTTACAACTTTCCTGAGAAGAATAGTCATTTCTTGGCAAAAAAATCATTCCAACACAAATTTCAGAATTATCGTAGTCGTGTCCAGTTACCTCTATTTTTTCTATGAAAAAATCTTTTGGAATTTCAACATGAATACCAGCACCATCACCTGTTTTACCATCTGCATCAACTGCTCCTCTATGCCAAACCGCTTTTAGAGCTTCGATTCCATATTCAACTATTTCTCTAGATTTTTTTCCTTCAGTTGAGGCTATTACACCAACACCACAAGCATCATGTTCCATATCTTTTGAATAAACATGATTTTCAGTCAATAATTTTAGGTTCTTTTTATAATTATCCATTATGCTACTTTTGCTTTTTTCAATTCTTTATTTTCTAAATATTTTTTAATTGCACTAGCTGCATCTCTACCATCTTTAATTGCCCATACGACAAGAGATGCCCCTCTAACAATATCGCCAGCTGCAAATACACCGTTTAGATTGGTTTCCATTGTATCAAAATCTGTTTTTAAAGTTCCCCATTTTGTAACTTGTAGTTCTTTAGCATCAAATAAATAAGGTAGATCCTCTGGATCGAATCCAAGAGCCTTAATAACCATATCTGCTTTAATTTGAAATTCTGAATCTTTTTTAACTTCTGGTCTTCTTCTACCAGAGTCGTCTGGCTCACCTAATTGGATTCGATCAACAATTAATTTTTCAATTTTATTTGTGCCTTTAAACTCTTTAGGACTTGATAGCCAAACAAATTCTATACCTTCCTCCTCTGCATTTGCAACTTCTCTTGCAGACCCTGGCATATTTTCTTTATCTCTTCTATAAAGACACTTAACAGATTTTGCTTTCTGTCTTACAGAAGTTCTAACACAATCCATAGCTGTGTCACCACCTCCAATGACTACAATATCTTTTCCTTCTGCATTTAAGACTCCTTTATCAAATAATTCAACTTTATCCCCCAAACCCTTTTTATTTGAGGCTGTTAGAAATTCCATAGCAGGAAAAATATTTTCTAAATCATTACCTGGTAAGTTTATCTCTCTTGGTTTGTAAACACCTGTTGCAATCAAAATTGCATCATGTTTTTTTCTTAACTGTTCTAAAGTCGCATCTTTTCCTACTTCAAAATTTTGTATGAATTCTATCCCTCCATCTCTAAGTAACTTTGTTCTTCTTTCAACTACATGCTTTTCTAATTTAAAATTTGGAATTCCATAAATTAATAATCCTCCTGCACGATCATAACGATCATAAACAGTAATTTTATATCCATTCTTTCTCAACTGTTCAGCTGCTGCTAAACCTGCTGGACCTGCACCAATAATTCCAACACTTTGGTTTTTTTCATATTTGACTTCTATAGGTTTAATCCAACCTTGTTCCCATGCATTGTCAGTTATATATTTTTCCATTGATCCAATGGTAACAGTCCCGTGACCTGACTGTTCAATAACACAATTACCCTCACATAATCGATCTTGAGGGCAAATTCTTCCACATACTTCAGGCATATTATTTGTGCTTTGAGATAATTCGTAAGCTTCTTTTAATCTTCCCTCTGCAGTTAATTTCAGCCAATCTGGAATATTATTGCTTAGAGGACAATGAACTTGGCAAAATGGCACTCCACATTGTGAACACCTGCTTGATTGTTCTTGAGCTTTTTTCTTTATAAAATCGTCATAAATTTCGTTGAAGTCTTCTTTCCTCTCTTTAACCTCTCTTTTAGGTGGAGTCTGCTGACCTATTTTTACAAATTTAAGCATTTTATCAGTCATATTTAATTTTAGAATCAGGGCAAAATATACATTGTTTTTTATAGTAAAAGAAATATTTAGGTCAATATATATGACCTAATTTTAATAAAAATATGCGAAAATTAAAGAGATTTTAATTTTTGCATACCTAATATGATCAAATCGAATTGTTTTAAAAGGATAATTTTTAAGTTACGAAACTTATATGTTTAAGGATTTTATAGAAATTCTAATTTTATCAGCTATTCAAGGTATATCTGAATTTTTACCAATAAGTTCATCAGCACACTTAATTATAATATCAAGTTTATATAATTTAAAGGCGAGTTCGCTGTTAATTGATATAAGTCTACACTTAGGATCTTTGTTAGCAATAATATTTTTTTTCAGAAAAGATCTATTTGACATTAAAAATAATCAAAAATTATTAAGACTTATTATAATTGGCTCAATTCCACTTATTATTCTTGGATACATTTTGCATTCTACAGAAGTAATTCATCTTTTAAGAAATATTAAAGTAATAGCCTGGACTACATTAATTTTTGGAATTTTTCTTTATTTTTCAGATCAAAAAAAAATTTATAAAAATATTTCTTCAAACTTAAGTATAAAATCAATTGTATTTATTGGAATGTTTCAAATACTTGCATTGATACCAGGCGTAAGTAGAGCGGGTATTACTATAACAGCTGCAAGATTATTGAGTTTTAATAGAGTGGACTCAGGAAAAATTTCTTTTTTACTTTCAATTCCTGCTTTAGCAGGTGCAAGTTTTCTAGGTTTGAAAGATATACCAAATGAATCAATTGAAATAAATTTATTGGTTATTATTGCAATAATTTTATCTTTTATATTTTCATATCTAACTGTAAAATTTTTTTTAAGATATCTTAATAGATTTTCATTGAATATATTTGTAATATATAGAATTACTATTGCTTTAATTTTATTATCAATAATATATTTTTAAACTGTTTTTTTCATTAAAGGTAGTAATTGAGATAACAATACGCCACACAATATAAAAAAACATCCAAATAAATTATTAATTCCTAAAATTTGATTTAAAAGGAACCAAGCTGCTATTGTCGCAAAAACACCCTCTAAAGAAAAAATTATTGCAGCCGGAGCAGGTGTGATATTTTTTTGAGCATAAATTTGTAATACAAATGCAAAACCTCCTGATAAAATACCTGCGTATAAAATTGAATCTATTTCATTTAAGATATTTTCAATTATAAATTCTTCATAAATAAATCCAATTATAAAAGAAAATAAAGCTACCAGTAAAGTTTGGATTGCTCCTAAAGTTAAAGGTAAGTTATATTTAGTTACTATAATTCCAGTAAAAATGATATGTGTGCTCCAAAATAAAGCTCCTAAAATTACTAAAGTATCACCTAATCTTACAGTAGCGTCATGAAAGTTTGTCAAAAGATATCCACCTATTAAACATAAAACTACAGATGGCCAAACACTCCAATGAATTGATCTTTTTTTAAATAGGAAAATTATTATTGGTACCATAGGGACATAAAAAATTGTGAAAAATGCAGCATTTGCTACATCTGTGTAAAGAAGTGCCACTTGTTGTAATGCTGATCCTAAAAAAAGCGATAATCCAATTAAAAAAGAAAGAGTAGCAAAAGTTTTAAAATCTAATTGAAACTCAGATTTAAATTTTTTTAACTCAAATAAAAAAACCAGAGGTACAATCGCTAAAAAACCTACAAAAAATCTTACAGAATTAAAAGTAAAGGGACCTATATCGTCCATACCAGTATCTTGTGCAATAAACGTTGTTCCCCATATAAATGTACATAATAAAGCACTTAAAAGTGAAACAGTTTTTGACATAAATAATATTAGACAGCTAATTTATAAGCAAAATTTTTACCTAGATTCTCCTTTAGATCATTGTTAAAACGAGCAGCTTCTGCGCCATCAATTATTCTGTGATCATATGACAATGATAAAGGTAAAATTGTTCTTGTTACAAACTTTCCATCTAAAAAAACTTGTTTTTTTTCTGACTTACCTATCCCCAAAATTGCAACCTCGGGATAATTTATAATAGGTGTAAAAAATGAACCACCTATTCCTCCCAAACTTGTTATAGTCATTGAACCACCAAATAATTCTTTTTTGTCAATCTTAAGATTTCTGCATTGATTGCTTAAATCTTTAAGTTCATAACTTATTAAATTAATATTTTTATTTTCTGCATTTCTTAGTTTTGGAACCATCAAACCATGTGGTGTATCAACTGCTATGCCTATGTGATAGTATTTTTTAATTGTCATTTTTCCATCTTCTATTTCGTCGATAGAGCTATTAAAATTTGGAAATTTTTTTAAAGATGTCGTTAAAGCTTTTACAATGAAAGCCAAAGGCGTAATTTTTTTTCTTTCCCCAGTATACATATCAGTGAGTGATGTTCTGAATTCCTCTAATTCAGTAATATCTGCCTCATCATGATTAGTCACATGAGGAATATTGGTCCATGAATTCATTAAATATTTTGAAGATAATCTTTTTACTCTTGGAATATCTTTTATTATGACTTCCCCAAATTCAGAATGTGCATATTCTTGTGTAATTTTTTCATTGTTTTTCTTTTCAATTTTTGTTGAATTATTTGATCTTGATGCAACAAATAACTTTACATCACTTTCGATAACTCTACCTTTACGTTCACTACCAATAACTTGATTGATATCTACTCCAAGCTCTCTTGCAAATTTTCGAACTTTTGGACTTGCAGATGATATATTTGAGATTTTATTTTGATTAGAAAAAGATTTTTTATTTTCTATTTTTATTGTTTGAATTTTTTTGGACTCTTTTTCTATTAACGGTTTCTCATTTGCATTTTCCTCTAATGGCTTTTCTTGTGTCTTTTCCGTTGCCTCTGATGTTTTTTCTAAGATTAATATTAAATCACCCTCTGAAACTTTATCTCCCACTTTTATTTTAATAGTTTTAATTTTACCATTAAAATTTGATGGAATTTCTACACTAGATTTATCACTCTCTATTGTTATTAATGGATCATTTTTTTTTAATGTTTGACCCTCAGAGACCAAAACTTCTATAACTTCAACATCTTTAAAATCTCCAATATTAGGTACTTTTATATCTATTTCGGTCATTATAATTTTGTGGGCATTGGTTTGTCTGTATCAATCTTATATTTTTTAATTGCGTCCTTAGCATATTTAGATGCTATTAATTGTTCTTTAGCTAATATACTCAATCCATATGTAACAACATGTTCCTTATCAACTTCAAAAAAATTTCGTAAATTTTTTCTAGTATCACTTCTGCCAAATCCATCAGTTCCCAATGAATAAAAGCTTTTATTAATATATGGTCTTATTTGGTCAGAATTCATTCTCATATAATCGGAAGCTGCTAAAATAGGTCCTTCTGTTTTACCTAAACATTTTTCAACATAAGGTTTTCTTGGTTCTTTATCTGGATTTAAAAGATTATACCTTTCTACTTCTAAGCCATCTCTTCTCAGCTCATTAAAGCTCGTTACACTCCAAATTTCACTATCTATTTGATATTCTTTTTGAAGTATTTCAGCACCTGCAATCATTTCTCTTAAAATAGTACCAGATCCCAAAAATTGAATTTTGGTTTTCTTATGCTTGTTGAACTCTTTAATTTTATACATTCCTTTTAAAATTCCATCCTCACACAATTTATCCTTTGGCATTGCTGGATGAGGATAATTTTCATTCATCGTTGTAATATAATAAAAAATATTCTCCTTTTTTTCATGCATCCTTTTTAATCCTTCCCTAAAGATAACTGCTAACTCATAATGAAAAGTCGGATCATACGATATACAGTTTGGAATTGTTGATGCCAAAAGATGACTATGACCATCTTGATGTTGTAAGCCCTCACCTGCAAGTGTAGTTCTTCCTGCTGTGGCACCAATTAAAAATCCTCTAGACTGACTGTCTGCACCTGCCCATGCAAAGTCACCAATTCTTTGAAAGCCAAACATAGAATAAAAAAGATAAATAGGTATCATTTCAATATCATGGTTTGTGTATGAAGTCCCTGCTGCAATCCATGAAGACATTGCACCAGCTTCATTAATACCTTCCTCTAAAACTTGCCCACTTTTTTCCTCTCTATATGAACTTAATTGCGCTGAGTCCTCTGGTTCATATTTTTGTCCTTCATGTGCATAAATACCAATTTTTTGAAAAAATCCTTCCATACCAAATGTTCTAGCTTCATCAGGAATAATTGGTACTAATCTTGGGGCAACATTTTTATCTCTTAAAAGATTTGTTAACATTCTAACTAAAGCCATTGTTGTAGACATTTCTTTTGTTCCTGTAGACTCTTTCATATTGTCAAAAATATCTTTTGGAGGTGCTTTAATTGGTTTTGCGTAAGTAGTTCTTTCCGGAATAAAACCTCCTAATTGAAGTCTTCTTTCTTTAATGTATTTTGCTTCTGGAGAGTTAGAATCTGGTTTATAATATTCTATATTTTTTACTTGTTTATCTGTTAAAGGTACATCAAATCGATCTCTATAATACATTAAATCATCAATATCTAATTTTTTTGTTTGATGTGTTGTATTGACACTTTCTCCACTTTTACCCATTCCATAACCTTTTATTGTCTTAGCAATTACAACTGTAGGACTTCCAATATTTTTTGATGCTTTGTCATACGCTGCAAAAACTTTATGCGGGTCGTGACCCCCTCTATTTAATCTCCAAATATCTTTATCAGAAAGACTAGACACAAGCTCTTGGGTCTCTGGGTATTTTCCAAAAAACTTTTCTCTTACATAAGCACCATCTCTTGCTTTCATGGCTTGATATTCACCATCCACAGTCTCATTCATTGTTTTTACAAGATGCCCTGTTTTGTCGTTTGCTAATAATGGATCCCAATATGAACCCCAAATTACTTTAATAACATTCCAACCTGCCCCTCTAAAAATTCCTTCTAACTCCTGTATAATTTTTCCATTACCTCTTACAGGCCCATCTAATCTCTGTAGATTACAATTAACTACAAATATTAAATTATCTAAGTTTTCTCTAGCTGCTAAACCAATAGCACCTAAAGACTCTGGCTCATCCATTTCTCCATCACCTAAAAATGCCCAAACTTTTCTTCCTTCATCTTTTATTAATCCTCTATTAATTAAATACTTCATATATCTAGCTTGATAGATTGCTAACATTGGACCTAACCCCATTGAAACTGTAGGAAATTGCCAAAAGTTTGGCATTAACCAAGGGTGTGGATAAGAGGACAAACCACCAGGATTAACTTCTTGCCTAAAACTATCTAATTGTTTTTCATTAAGCCTTCCCTCTAGAAAAGCTCTAGCATACATCCCTGGGGCACTATGACCTTGAAAATAAACAAGATCACCTCCGAATTTATTATTTTTAGCTCTCCAAAAATGATTCATACCAACATCATAAAGAGTTGCTGCAGATGCAAACGTTCCAATATGACCTCCAAGCTCAGGAAATTTTTTATTAGCTCTTACGACCATTGCCGCAGCGTTCCATCTAATCAGCGACCTAATTCTTCTTTCTATGTTTTGATCGCCATTAGATTTCTTCTCTTCACTTACCGGAATCGTATTTATATAAGGCGTATTTTGTGTGTATGGTATATTAGCTCCCTCCATATATGCCTTATTGATTAATTCTTTAATTAAATAGTGTGCTCTTTGATTACCATCTTTTTCAATAACTGCTGAAAGAGATTCAAGCCATTCATTCGTTTCTAGTGGATCAACATCACCCTCACTTACAACTTGAATTATTCCTGGCTTTTGCCTATTTGTTTTCTGTTCAAATATTTTTTGTTCTGGATTTTTTTTTAAGTATTTTTCAGCTTCTTGAATTATGTTTTCAGTATTTTTTGGTACATCATTTGAATTCTCATATTTTTTCTCAATATTTGTTATACTTAGAAGTAAATCACCTTTTGAAACTTTATCTCCAACTTTTACTGAAATAGACTCAATCTTTCCAGAAAATATAGATGGTATTTCAACGCTAGACTTATCACTTTCTATTGTTACCACAGGATCATTTTCTTTAATTTCTTGACCTTGTTTTACAAGTAATTCTATTACTTCAACATTTTCAAAATCACCGATGTCAGGAACTAATAATTTTTCACTCATTTTTTTTGTTTATACACTATTAAAATAAAGTTGATCTGTAATTTTAACACATTCTGCTCAATTTTTTGACACTCTTTAGGTACATGCTTCAAAAATGATTAAAAAGTTATTAAAAACACTCATTCAACCAAAAGATAGCACCTATATAGATGCTAAAATATGGATACAAAAAATTTTATTAGAGGAGAAATATGGAAAGATTAATTCTTAATTCTCTCAATACATAAAGCTATACCCATTCCTCCGCCAATACAAAGTGTTGCACAACCTTTATTCTTTTTTTGTCTTTTTAATTCATGAGTTAGAGTAACAAGTATTCTTGCCCCAGAAGCACCAATAGGATGGCCAAGGGCTATTGCTCCACCATTAACATTTACTTTTTTTTGATCGATACCCAATTCACGAATTACAGCAATACTTTGAGCGGCAAAAGCTTCATTAATTTCAAATAAATCAATATCATTAAGATTCCAATTTGCTTTTTTAGTTGCTTCTCGCACAGCTTCGATGGGTCCTAAGCCCATTAAAGAAGGATCTACTCCAACTGAAGCCCAAGAAACTATTTTTGCAAGAGGCTCTATAGATTTTTTTTCTGCTTCTTCTTTAGATGTCAGAAATAAAGCTGCTGCACCATCATTTATACCTGAAGAATTTCCAGGCGTGACAGTTCCATTATCTTTGAAGACTGTTTTTAACTTTTCTAAATCAGATATCTTTAAGCCTATTCTTGGATGTTCATCTTTTTTCAAAATAGCATTTTTGAGATTTATCTTGATTATTTCATCTTCAAACTTATCATTAATTATTGCCAGTTCTGTTTTTTTTTGTGAATTAAAAGCATACTGATCTTGTTCTGCTCTAGATATATCAAATTTTCTAGAAATATTTTCAGCTGTAACTCCCATATGATAATTATTAAATGCATCTATTAAACCATCATTGATCATTGTATCTGATAAATCTTTTTCAGTAATTTTTTCTTTATCTCTAAAAAAAATTGAATGAGGTGCAATAGACATATTTTCTTGTCCTCCTGAAATCACATTTTTAGACTCACCTAATTTTATTGATTGAAAGCCTGATATCACAGCTCTAAGTCCAGAACCACAAACTTGATTGACTATATAAGCTGGTTTTGAAATTGGTATACCTGCGTTTACAGCAGCTTGTCTTGCTGGATTTTGTCCCTCACCAGCTGTCAATACTTGGCCCATTATTACCTCGTCAACCTCATCATTATTAAACTTAGATTTTTTCAAAACTTCTTTAATAACTATAGATCCAAGCTGATTAGATCTTATTTTTTTCAATGAACCATTATAAGTACCGATTGGTGTTCTTACAGCACTAACAATAACTACTTCTTTTAATTTATTGACCATCAAATTTAAATTTGTCTTATAGTTAAAAAATACTTAATATTAATATACTATAATTAAATAAAATTAAAATGCGCCTGTAGCTCAACTGGATAGAGCGCTTGGCTACGGACCAGGAGGTTCTGGGTTCGACTCCTAGCAGGCGCACCATTATAAGGAAATAAATATGTTTGATTGGCTTATAAAAATTTCTCTTCAAAAATCAGTGATATATTTCTTTCTATTAATTTTTATAATTTTATTAATCTTAACTTTTGTACTATAAAAAAATATGTCGAAAAAATTTGAACAAATTAGTTTAAAACCAGGTTTTATGAAACATAATGGTGGTATCATGTTTAGGAGTATTTCCGAGACCGAGTATGAATTTAAGTCTAAAATAAATGAAAATCATCTAAATGCTGCTGGAATTACACATGGTGGATATCTTTCTGCATTGGTAGATGCTGGAGCTGGAACAGCAGCGCATCGTTCAGCAGATAATGCTCCTTGTGTAACTATTTCTTTAGACCTTAAATTTATTGGTGTATCAAAAAAAGATGATGAGATAATTGGTCATGTCAAAATTTTAAAAAAAACAAAAACACTAGTATTTTTATTTTGTGAATTAAAATGTAACAACAAAACAATAACCTCAGCTTCTGGAGTTTGGAAAATTTTGAAAATCAAACCTTCAGAGCTTGGTCCTGGTGGTTAATTTTTATTAAGTGTTTTTATATTAAATCAATGTTAGACTTAATTTAAATAATTTTTTAAAATGAGAACTTTTTTTCCTCTGATTCGGTCTTGTTTTAGACTATTTTTGTTCTTATAAGCTAACAACATCTAGTAGGTAAAAAAAAGAATATACTAAAGATAGGAATGACTAAAAATAAAATAACAGCGGTTCTTGGACCTACAAATACAGGAAAAACACATTTAGCTATAGAAACAATGTTGTCCTTTGATAATGGGATGATTGGTTTTCCATTAAGATTACTAGCCAGAGAAGTCTATGACAAAATTGTAAAAAAAATTGGATTAGATAAAGTTGCATTAATAACTGGTGAGGAAAAAATTATTCCCTCAAACGCTAAATACTTTCTTTGCACTGTGGAGTCTATGCCTATAGATAAACATTTAGATTTTGTTGGAGTGGATGAAATTCAAATGTGCTCAGATCAAGAACGTGGACATATTTTTACAGACCGACTTTTAAATATGAGAGGGAATAAATTAACAATGTTAATGGGTTCTAATACCATTAAAAATATCATATCAAAATTAGATGACGATATAGAGTTTATAAACAGAAATAGATTATCTAAACTTACATACTCAGGTCATAAAAAGATTTCAAGAATTGACAGAAAAACAGCAATTATAGCCTTTTCAGCAGAGGAAGTTTACGCAATAGCAGAGCTTATTAGAAGACAAAAAGGTGGTGCTGCTATTGTAATGGGTTCACTTAGTCCAAAGACAAGAAATGCTCAAGTAGATTTATATCAATCTGGTGATGTTGATTTTTTAGTTGCTACTGATGCAATTGGGATGGGAATAAATATGGATTTAGATCATGTTTATTTTTCTAATCTTAAAAAGTTTGATGGAAGAAAATCCAGAAGATTGAATTTATCAGAAATTGGACAAATTGCTGGCCGAGCTGGTAGATATTTAAATGATGGAAGTTTTGGTATTACCGGAGATTGCAAAGAAATCAATTCTGAGGAAGTTGATTTACTTGAGAACCATAAATTTGGGGAAATTCAGACATTATTTTATAGAAACTCAAATTTAAACTTTGATAACTCTGAAGCATTAATTAAATCACTAGATGAGAAACCATATCAAACTTGGCTAAGAAAAATAAATGAATGTATTGACGAAAAGGCACTTAAATACTTTTTAAAAGACAAACATTTTGAAAATATTAAATTTACACGTCAAAACTTAAATCTTTTATGGGAGTGTTGTCAAATACCTGATTTTGTGAAGAAGACTTACGGAAATCACTATGAAGTTATAGGAAACGTTTTCAAATTCTTAACTACTAAAAAAAGGAAAATAAATGAAGATTTTATGAGGCTACAGCTAATGAAATTAGATAAATTAGAGGGAAATGTAGATTCCTTATCGAATAGAATTGCAAATGTAAGAACTTGGTCTTATGTTTCAAATAAAAATAACTGGGTAGAAAATCAAAATTATTGGATTGAAAAAACAAAATTATTAGAAGATAAACTTTCGGATAGACTCCATGAAGAACTCACTAAAACATTTATTGATAAACGAGCTAGCGTACTTGCAAGAGGTTTAAAACAAGATATGGAATTTGATACAAAAATTTTAGATAACAATGAAGTAATGATTGATGATCAATTTATTGGAAGAATAAACGGTTTAAAATTACAATTAGATTTGAAAAAAGGTGCACTAGAAACGGACATCAAATCTCTAAAAAAAGCTGCCAGACAAACCGTTGGTCCTGAATTAGAAAAAAGAATCGAAATGATTATTGATACAGGATTAATAGAACTAAAAGATGACTTCAAAATTTACTGGAATAAATTTCCAATAGGTAAATTAACTTCTGGAAAAGATTATCTATGTCCAAATATTGAACTTATAGTCGATGATATTTTAGAAAATAATCAAAAATTTAAATTGATTCAATTTTTAGAAAAATGGATTAAAAATAAAATTGAAACTGTTTTAAAAAGCCTTGTTGATATTAAAGATATAAAAGAAAGAAATTCTTCTATTAAAGCACTTGCTTTTCAGCTTTATGAAAAAAATGGTGTTTTAAAAAGAGAACAGGTTTCTGAATATCTTAAAAATCTTGGTCAAGAAGAAAGAAAAGTGTTAAGAGGACTTGGAGTAAAATTTGGAAGATATCATATTTTCTTACACAGATTAATCAAACCTGAGCCAGTATCATTAAGAACTCTTCTGTGGAAAAACTTTAATCAAAAATATTTTAATTTAAAACCACCCACTTTCGGCTTAAATTTTTTGGAGGATAAAGAAAAAAATAAAAATTTTATGTTGTTATGTGGATTTGAAAAATTTGATAATTTTTTTATAAGAATTGACATTTTAGAAAGGTTGTTTATGAAAATAATTAATTCAAATACTGAAATCAATAAAGAAATAAAGATGACAGCAGAAATGTTAAATTTATTGGGATGTACTAAAGATAATTTTAAAAAACTACTTAAAAAAATGAACTATAAAATTACAGAAAAAAATGGTGAAATTTTATTTAGATATAATCCATCTAAAAATATCAAGAAAACTTTCAATAAAAAAACCTCTAAAGAAAATCCTTTTGGAGTTTTAAAAAGTTTAAACTTAAATTAAAACCAATGTTTTTTAAAAAAACTAAAAAAAAAGATAACCATGAGTATCTTACTAAAATTGCAGCTTTATTAATACATGCTGCAAAAATAGATGAAAATTTTTCTTCTATTGAAAAGAATATTATTAAACAAACATTATTAAAAATTGGCGCAAATAGTGAAAATATTGAAGAAATTATTAAAGGTGCAGAAAAAATTGAAGAAAATTCAAATCAAATCTTAGATTTTACAAAAGAGGTTAAAAACATGGATGAAAAAAATAAAATCGAAATTGTCGAAACTTTATGGAAAATTATATATTCTAATAAAATTGCAGACAACTATGAAACTAACCTAATGCGAAGACTTGCGGGGCTATTATACATTGACAACAAAATTATGGGGGATATCAAAGAAAAAATAAAAAAAGAAAATTTTTAATGACTTATATAGTTAATGAAAAATGTATAAAATGTAAGTTAATGGATTGTGTTGAAGTTTGTCCTGTTGATTGCTTTTATGAAGGTAAAAATATGCTTGTAATTAAACCGGATGAGTGTATAGATTGTGGCGTTTGTGAACCAGAATGTCCTGTAGATGCTATTAAATCAGATACAGAACCTGGAAGTGAAATGTGGTTAGAAATCAATAAAAAATATTCTGAAATCTGGCCAAATATTAGTGAAAAAAAAGATCCACCCTTGGATCACAAAAAATATAAAGATGAGCAAGATAAGTTTAAAAAATATTTTAAAGAAAACCTTTAAAAAAAAAAACTGTCAAAAAAGTAAAAAAAAAAGTAGTTAAAATTAAATTTACTAAAACAAAAAAGAAGTTTCCTAAAGTTAAAAAAATTATTAAATCAAGATTAAAAAAAAACGATAAGAAAAAACAAATAAAAGTTGAAACAAAAAATTCTGATACTAAATCAGATAACTTAAGAATTTCCAAAAGTAATGAGGTAAAACCTGAAATTAAAAAAGTTAAAAAACAAGCAACTGAAAAAAGAGAATATAAAATAAAAGATTATGTGGTTTATCCAAAACATGGCGTGGGACAAATAAGTGAGTTTAAAAAAATTAATATTGGTGGAATTGACGTAGAAACCTACGTGATAAAATTTGAGAAAGATAAAGCTAATGGAATGGTGCCAGTAAATAAACAATCTCATTTAAGAGCTTTGGCAACCATCAACCAAGTTAACAAATGTATCTCAATCTTAAAAAGTAAACCTAAAATAAAAAGATCTATGTGGAGTAGGAGAGCTCAGGAATATGAGTCAAAAATATCATCTGGAAAAATTTACGAATTGGCAGAAGTTGTAAGAGATTTAAATAAAGGTGATGATCTTATGGTAGATCAGTCTTACAGTGAAAGGCAGCTTTTCGAAAAAGCTTATGAAAGAATATTATCTGAATTTAAAATCATATTAAATATCTCCATAGAGGATACTCAAAAAAAAATTAGATAAAGCTTTAAAAAGAAATCTTGAAAATCAACCAAAACCTACAACACCTGTTAATAAGGTTCCTTCTTCAGAATTGCCTGTTGAGGAGCCTATCTCTGAAAATGAAGAGACTTTAAGCGAATAAAAAAAAACGCCTCTCACACGTAAATCGTTATGAGAAGCGTTTTAATTAAAGAATACTAAGTTATTATCTTTTTCTTCTTCTTTTTTTAGCTTTCTTAGCTTTTTTCTTAGCCTTCTTTGCTTTTTTTCTTCTCTTAGGCATCTTTAGCTCCCTTTTTAGTTAAACGAATCAAAATGATTCGCTATTAAGTTATTTTTATTTTTTTATACACGTTATGTCAATTCTTTAATTAAAGTTAGAATTTTCAAAAAAAAAAATCATAAGTTAAAAAATTTTTTTTATTATAATGCTTAAAAAGTTAGTGTTTATGCGCTTTATATCATGTATTTAATAAAAAATTAATAAAGTTTTTCTAAATCATCTTCATATCTTTCTAAAATCTTTTTTCTTTTTAATTTTAAAGTTGGTGTCAACATTCCATTTTCAATTGTAAATTCTTCTTTAATTAATTTAAATTTTTTAACTTTTTCTACTAAAGATAAACTTTTATTCAATTTTTCTAAATAATTTTCAATTTCTTTTTTATTTTCTTCAATTTCGCTAACAATTAAAGCAACTAAATAAGTTTTTTTATCTCCATAAACAAAGCTTTGTTTAATTTTTTCATTTAAGCATAATAAATTTTCAATTTTAGATGGTGAAATATTATCACCACCGAGATTTACTATAATTTCTTTTTTTCTATCAGTAATTTTCAAATTTCCATCCTCAGTAATCTCTCCTATATCCCCAGTGTGTAGCCAGCCATCTTTAATAATCTCATCTGTCTCTTTTTTCATATTCCAATAACCAAGCATTACATTTTCACCCTTAACTAAAATTTCACCATCCTCAGCAATCTTTACTTTGTTAGTCTTGAAGGGTAGCCCAACCGTTTCTATTTTGATTTTTCCAGGAATATTACAACTCACAACAGGGGAAGTCTCTGTTAATCCATAACCTTGTAATGTTGGTAAACCTATAGAATTTAAAAATTCACCTATTTTTTTATCCAAAGCACCTCCTCCAGATACGAAAGCTTTTAGTTTGCCACCAAACTGTTTTTTTACTTTTCTTCGAACTAATTTTTCGCAAAAAAAATCGACAAATTTTTCACTAAGATTAAGTTTTTCTTTATTTAAATTCTTAGTTCCAAGATAGATAGTACTTTCAATCAATTTTTTTTTAAAACCTTTTTGTTTAGAGAAATTTAGAGAAATTTTGCTATATAAATTTTGATAAAATCTTGGAACAGCTGTCATAATGGTGGGTTTAGCAACCGCCATATTGGGTAATAGTTTTTCTAAACTTTCAGCATAATAAACTTTTGCTCCTAATAATATTTGAACAAATTGGACAGTATGCTCATATGAATGAGATAATGGAAGCCAAGTTAAAAAAACTGGTTTTTCATTTTTAACTAATGAGTCTAAAATTTCTTGTGCTCCCTCACAATTTGATAAGATGCCCCCATGGCTTAACATTACTCCTTTCGGATTACCTGTTGTGCCTGATGTGTAGATTATACAAGCAAGATCTTTCCTAATTATTTCCTTATTATAATTGTTAAGAATATTCAACTTGTCTCGTTCAAAATTTTTTTCCACGATTGTTTTGATGCTTTCAATTTTTTGATCAAAATTTTCGAATGAAATAACTTTAGTTTCATTTGTTATATATTTTTTAATCTTCTTAAATTGAACATCATTAGAGATTATGCATACTTTCGGTTTACAATCGTTAATTATATATTCATAATCTTTTTCTGAATATGTCGTAAATAACGGAACTGTTACACCACCTGCATTCATAATTGCTATGTCCGCAACAAGCCACTCGGGTCGATTTTCAGATAATAACACGCACCTATCTCCCTTAGACAAACATTTACTTAGATAATCAGAAAAGAAAAAAATATTATTTCTTACTTGCTCCCATGTTAAAAAATTATCATCGCTATTCTTTAACCATTTTAAAAATGGCTGATTTATAGATTCTTTTTTTTCTTTATACTTTTCAAAAAAAAGTTCTACTAAGCTATTAATATTATTCAATTCCATAACTTGGTGGGCGAAGAGAGAATCGAACTCTCACTTCTTACGAAACACGATTTTGAGTCGTGCGCGTCTACCAGTTCCGCCATTCGCCCATAATTGTTTATTAATTAATTAAATAGTATAAGAACTAAAATTATATTAAAACCAAAAAATGTTTAACAATCTGTATAAAAAGTGTTTAGATCTAGCAGCACATAAAAGTTCCAAATATTATTTAGCATTAGTTTCATTTATTGAAAGTTCCTTTTTCCCAATTCCTCCTGATGTAATGATAGTACCTATGGTGATCTCAAAAAAAAATGATTTTATAAAAATTTTTCTAATCGCAACAATATTTTCTGTATTAGGTGGTGTAATGGGTTATTTTCTAGGAGCTTTTTTTTTCGATGTCGGTATGCAAATAATGAATTTTTATGGATATGAAAATAAACTAATTGAACTTAAAAATAATTTAATAAGTAGCAGTGGTTTTTACGCTTGGTTAAGCATACTTTTTCTAGCTGGTTTTACTCCTTTACCTTACAAAGTTTTTACAATAGCTAGTGGTTTAATAGGTTTTAATATTTTAGTTTTCATTTTTATAAGCCTAATCTCTAGAGGATTCCGGTTTTTTTTAGTGTCCTATCTTTCATTCAAACTTGGACATCTTTTTACAGAATTTATGGAGCAACATAGTTCTAAATGGTTTACAATTATTGGAATATTAATTGTTATAATTGGAATAATAATTTATCTAATTTTTAAGTCAGATGTATAATTTAAAAATAGATACATATTTTAAGATAATTTTTACTATCAGCTTATTTTCCATCATTGCGGCTTTTTTTATTGAATATGTTTTAGGACACCAGCCTTGTAATCTATGCCTTATGCAAAGAATACCATATGGATTAAGTATATTTTTAATAATTTTAAATTATTTATTAAAAAAAAATGAGCAATTTATGATTTTATTATTGATTTTAATATTTTCTTTTTCTTTCTTAATATCTTTTTACCACTTTGGAATTGAGCAAGGTTTTTTTAGAGAGTCTAGTGTTTGCGGTTTAAATAGCACATCTGAAATAATTTCAAAAGAGGAGATACTAAAACAATTAAATGAAAAAAATATTAGTTGTAAAGATGTGACATTTAGAGTTTTTGGATTATCCCTAACTACCTTTAATATAGTAACAAGTTTATTTTTAAGTATTTTATTAATCAGTATGTTTAGAAATTATGACAAATTTAAAAAACAAAGTTGAAGAATTTATAAGAGTTGATCACGCTGGTGAAAGAGGGGCAGTAAAAATTTATGAGGGTCAATTATTAGCATTGAATACTTTAGTAAAAGACGAAAATCTCAAAAAAACTATCGAAGAAATGAGAGTTCATGAAAAAGAACATTGTGAATTTTTTGAAAAAGAAATCAAAAAAAGAAAAATTAAACCTACTAAATTTCTTCCGCTTTGGGATTTATTAGGTGTGGGTTTAGGGTTTGGTTCAACAATCTTAGGAAAAAAAGCTGCAATGCTATGTACAGCTTCGGTAGAAGAAGTAATAGATGAACATTATCAAAATCAAATCAATCAACTTGGTTATGATGAAAAGAATTTGAAAAAAAAAATTATTAAATTTAGACAAGATGAATTAGATCATAAAGATATTGCTTATGAAAAAGGGGCTACCAAAAAAGGTTTGTACTCTATTATGGATAAAATAATTAAAGCAGGATCAAAATTAGCAATAAATATCTCTGAAAAAATTTAATTTTAAGCTTGTAATTCTACATCCCAATATAAATAATCCATCCAACTTTTGTGTAAATAATTTGGAGGAAAATTTTTTCCGTTTCGATGAAGATCTTCAGTAGACGGTTGATAAGGATATTGGTTTAACTTCATTCCAGATAATTTTAATAACTTACCACCTTTTTTTACGTTACAAGCTGAGCAAGCTGTAACAACATTATCCCAATTAGTTTCACCGCCCTTAGATCTTGGTAGTAAATGATCAAATGTTAACTCTTCTCTACTACCACAATATTGACATGAAAATTTATCTCTTAAGAAAACATTAAATCTCGTAAAACTTGGCTTTGATTGTGGAACAATATAATCTTTTAAAGCTATCACGCTTGGTAATTTCATATTAAAAGATGGACTTCTAACTACTCTTTCATAGTTACTAACTATAACCACCCTATCTAAAAAAACAGATTTCACCGTATCTTGCCATGACCATAATGATAAAGGATAATAACTTAGAGGTCTATAATCTGCATTTAATACTAATGCGGGGCATTTCTCTAAAGAGACATTTTGTTCGATAAAGCTATTCATAATTAAATTTTAACTTAAATAAAAAATTATTTCAACACTAAGCAATTATTATATTTTTTTCAAAATATAATTTAATGCAAGACTAGATGCCTCAATAGGAATATGATGGTCACAATTTTTAATAAGATGTGTCTCTATTTCTACATTATTTCTAATAAAAAAATCTTTAGCTTCCAACATAAAGTGAGGTGAGACAACTTGGTCAGAATCGCCATGTATCAGTAAAGTGTTAGTCGAAACTTTTTTTCTATTTAGAAGATTCTCTTGATCTATTATTTTTCCGGAAAATCCTATTATACAATTGTATTCATCCTCTGATGTAAGGCCTAAATTTATAGACATCATACAACCCTGACTAAATCCTGATAATATAATTTTTTTATTTTCTAAGTTGAATTTTGTTTTTATTTCACTAATAAACTTAATTAGTTTTTTTTCAGCATTAATAGATTGTTCTAAAATATATTTTGGATCATCCTTAGTTAAGTCAAACCATTGAAAACCAGATGGATTAATGGAACATTTTTCATGACCATTCGGACAAATAAAAATCGTATTTGGCAAATGTCTTTTCCAATTTAATGACAACATACTTATATCTTTTCCATCACCTCCATAACCATGAAGTAAAATAATTGCATTTTTAATATTCGCTTTATCCTCAGGGTAGATAATGGTTGAATCTAGACAAAATGTCATACTTAATTAATTATGTTTTTTTATTTTTAAAACACCTTACAATACAATTATGATTTCCGGAATATTACTAAAAGTTTTATCGATCGCTTTATTACTTGCGGTCGGTATAGTGCTGATCCTGGGAATTGGTACTTTGTTCAAAGGTGGAGAAACAAGTAAAAAGTATTCTAACAAATTAATGCAATTGAGAGTTTTATTACAATTTATAGCAATTATAGCCTTAGTTGGTTTTGCATACTTTTTTAAAAATTAATTATATTTGTTTAACCATTTTATAAATTTTTCATCTTTAAAATCAACCGAACCAATAATTCTTGCAAATTCTAATCCATCTTTATTAATTAAAATAGTTGTTGGAATCCCTCTAAGCTGTAATTCTTTTGGTAAATTTATTGATGAAATAAAATAAATTTCCAAATTTTTTATTGAAAGATCTTCAAAAAAATTTTGAGTTTTTTTTAAATTTTCTTGGCCAATATTTATTGGAAAAATTTTTAAATTATTCAATTTTTCATTACTTTGTAGTTGATCTAAAGAGGGCATTTCTTCTTTGCACGGAGCACACCAGGTTGCCCAAAAATTCAATAAAACTAAATTACCTTTATAATCATCTAAGTTTAATTCATCATTTTTCGTGTTTAAAAAGGTTATAGCATCATACTTTTTCAGCTTATCGTAAATAACAAGGTTCTTAATTTCAATAGTTTCATCTGCAACAGAATTTGATATTAAAAAAATAAATATTATTAAAAATCTCATATTAAAAAGGTATAATTAATTATCATGGTAAAAAATAAAAACAACCGGACAATATGGGGAAATAGAATTAAGAATAAAAATTCTTCCTTTTTTCAAAAAATTTCAACTTCAATTGATATCGATAAAAGACTTTATGAGGAAGATATAACAGGATCTATTGTTCATACAGAAATGCTTTTCAAACAAAGAATAATATCTTTTAAAACAAAAAATAAAATTATTTATGGTTTAAACAAAATTAAAAAAGAAATTTCTAATAAAAAATTTGAATTCAGTAAAAAATATGAAGACATACACATGAATATTGAAAAAAGACTTTTTGAAATAATTGGAGAAGAAGCTGGATTTGTTCATACTGGAAGATCAAGAAATGATCAAGTAATCACTGATTTAAAAATTTGGATGAGATCAGCAATAATAGATATTAATTCAAATATTGATAGAATAATTAAAAGCTCTTTAAAATTGGCAGAAAAAAATATTTATACAGTTATGCCTGGTTTTACTCATTTAAAAAATGCTCAACCAATTTCTTTTGCCCATTATTTGATGGCATATGTTGAGATGTTTTATCGAGATAAGAATAGATTCAAAAATAGTTTAGAGATTTTAAATGAAAATCCTTTAGGTGTCGCTGCATTAGCAGGAACATCGTTTAATATTGATAGAAACTATACAACTAAAAAACTTGGATTTAAAAAACCAACTAATAATTCCATTGATACCGTTTCAGATCGAGATTTTGTTTTAGATTTTTTATATAACATTTCAGTTTGCTCAATGCATATCTCAAGAATTTCTGAAGAACTAATAATTTGGAACTCTGAAGGTTTTAATTTGATAAATTTGTCTGATAAAGTTGTGACTGGTTCATCAATAATGCCTCAAAAAAAAAATCCAGACTATTTAGAGTTTTTAAGAGGCAAATCTGGAAGTACTTTTGGAAATTTAATTTCTATGCTCACAATATTGAAAGGCTTGCCTTTGTCATATTTCAAAGACTTACAAGATGATAAGGAAATTGTATTCAAATCAAAAGATACACTAATTAACTCTCTCAAAATATTTGATCAAATTCTTAAAAACTTATATCCAAATAAAAAGAGGATGCTTCAACTTGCAAGCTCAGGTTATATAACAGCAACAGATTTAGCTGATCATCTTGTTAAACAGCATTCAATGCCATTTAGAAAAGCTTATCAAAAAACAACAGCGATAGTAAATTTTGCTGAAAAAAAAAATAAACAACTTAATGAGTTAACACTGGATGAATTTAGAAAATTTGAACCAAAATTAACAAATGACGTATTTTATGTTTTAAATTTAGAATATTCTATTAAATCTAAAAAATCTTATGGTGGTACTTCTTTTGATAATGTCAAAAAAATGATATTGAAATATAAGAGACATAATGATTAAAAATTTATTATTATTTTGTGCTGTAATTTTTATAATTTCTTCTTGTGGAAAAAAGGGAGATCCTTTTTACAAGGATCCTGAAACAAAATCAAAAAATTACATTCACAATGTGAAAATCATTTAATGATATATATTAATAAAAAACTTCGAATTGAGAATATAAACTTAGTAAATATAGCGAAAAAATATGGAACGCCTGCATATTGTTATTCTTATAATCAACTGAAAGATAATATTAGTAGTTTCAAGAGAAATTTTGCATCTTTTTCACCAATAATTTGTTTTGCAGTTAAATCAAACACTAATTTAAGATTATTAAAAGAAATAAAAAAATTTGGATTAGGTGCAGATGTAGTATCACAAGGTGAATTGATGATGGCAATCAAGGCTGGTATTAATCCAAAAAAAATTGTTTTTTCTGGCGTAGGTAAATCAACAAGTGAGATTACATATGCAATAGATAAAAGAATATTATTGCTAAATGCTGAATCAATGAGTGAAATCAAAAAGATTGATAAAATTGCAAGGTCAAAAAATAGAAAAGTTAAAGTTGGATTGAGATTAAATCCAAATACTGATGCAAAGACTTTAAGTCAAATATCTACAGGAAAAAAAGAAAACAAATTTGGTGTTAATGAAAAAACATTTATTGAACTAGTAAAATATTGTAAAAATTCAAAAAACCTAGATTTGCAATGCCTTAGTGTTCATATCGGAAGTCAAATTTTAAATTATAGACCATATGAAAAAATGCTAAAGGTAATCGATAAAATTATTTCTAAAGTTAATTATAAATTTGAATTTATAGATCTTGGAGGAGGTATGGGAATATCATATACTGACAAAACTAAACAACTAAATTATAGAAAATATAACATCGCTATAAAAAAATTCCTAAAAAAACATAATTCGAAAATAATATTTGAGCCTGGTAGATCTATAATTGGAAATGTTGGAACCTTAATTTCTAGAATAATTTACATAAAACGAAATGAGAAAAAAAATTTTATTATTTTGGATGCTGGTATGAACGACTTGATAAGACCAGCTTTATACGGAGCTTTTCATAATATAGTTCCAACAATACGAAAACAAAGAAAAGTAAAAAAAATAACTGAGTTTGTGGGACCTATCTGTGAAAGTACAGACAAATTTTTATCATTAAAAAAATTTCAAGAATTAAATGAAAATGATATTATAGCAATATGTGATGTTGGTGCATATGGTATGTCTTTGAGTTCTAATTATAATTTAAGACCAAAACCTATAGAATTATTAATTGAAGGATCAAAAATAAAAGTTATAAGAAAAAGACAAAAATATACAGATTTTATTTAGCTTTCATCAATAATGATTAAAAACTTTATATTTTCATTTTTCTTTTTTTTAGGAATAATAATTATTTCTTTAGTTTTTTTACCTACTTTATTTTTACCAAATAAAATTGTTCTTTTTGGAGGTAAATTAATGGGGTATTGGGCTGGATTTTGTTTAAAATTTTTTTTATCTACAAAAATTTTTATTAAAGGAAAAGAAAATATTATATCAAATAGTAAATTTTTTATTGCCTCTTCTCATCAATCTATGTTTGAAACATTCTACCTTCAAACAATTTTTAATTCACCAATTTTCATTTTAAAAAAAGAATTACTTCAAATCCCGCTTTTTGGTTGGTATTTAAAAAAAATTGGATCTATTTCTATTAAAAGAAATAAGGTTACAAAAGATAACTTAGGTTTTTTCGATGATATTTCTAAGTTAGTCTCAAAATCAAACCGACCAATCATTATTTTTCCTCAAGGCACTAGGGTTTTACCAACCGAAAGACCAGAATTTAAAAAAGGCGTATCAAGAATTTATGAAGAATTAAGTATTTCTTGCCAACCAATTGCTATCAACTCGGGTTATGTGTGGCCAAAAATTGGTTCAAAATCGAGCAATAAAACAATTACAATTTCAATTCTTAAACCAATTTCAGCTGGTCTTAAAAAAGAAGAATTTTTAAAGATTTTGAAGAATAATATTTATTCTGAACTTGATAACATAAATTAACCTTTCATAGGCATTACTACAAAAATACTATCAAAATCACCAGGGTCTTTTATTAATGCTGGTGAACCAGAGTCGTTAAAAAAAATTTCTATTTTTTCACCAACAACTTGTGATGCAACATCTATTAAATATCTTGAATTAAAACTAATCTCCAAATCATGATCAAATTTTACAATAAGAGTTTCTTTACCATCTCCACTATTTGCATTATTTACAGAGAGATTAAGTGCATCTTTCGTTAGATTAAACTTAACACCATCCTTTTTATCTAGGGACACTGAAGCCACCCTGTCCACAGAGTTTAAAAATAGTTTTAGATCTATTTCTAACTTTTTTTGGTTATTTTTTGGTATTACTTGAACATAATTTGGAAATTTGCCATCTATCAATTTTGAAATTAAAATACTTTTATCTAATTCGAATTTAATTTTTGATTTTAAATTAGAAATTTTAACATCTCCATCATAACTATCTAGTAATGAGCATAATTGAAAAATAGTTTTTTTTGGCAAAATAATAGGTTCAAATTTTATTTTTTCTCCCAACCTTATTTTTGAAATAGACATTCTATGACTATCAGTTGCAGCTGCGGTAAGATAAATTTTATCTTCAACTTCAGTCTGATGAAAATAAATACCACTTAAATAATGTCTAGTTTCATCATTAGAAATAGAAAACTTACATTTATTTAATAATTTTAGTAACTGTTTTGACTTTATTGAAAATTGATTTTCATCAAAATTTTCATCAGTGATTGGAAATTCTGAAGCACTTATACAATTTAGATTAAAAATAGATTTCTCTGACTCTAAATGCAACTTACTTGCATCTGTCAAATTTAAATTAATTTTTTGTCCTGATGCAAACTTTCTAACAATATCATACATTATTGACGAAGTAGTTGTTGTTTTACCTTCCTCTAACACCTCAATATTATTAATTTGATGAATAAAAATTAAATCTAAATCAGTCGCTGTAATGACCAATTTTGAGTTTTTAACTTCCAACAAAATATTTGATAGTATTGGTAAAGTACTTCTTTTTTCGATAACTCCTTGACAATAATTTAATGCTTGTTGAAGATCTTGTTGGTTTACATTAAATTTCATTTTGCTTTTCGTTATATAAAATCTGATTTTTTAATTTATTAATATTTTCAACCATCTGAGGATCGATCTCTTTCAGTCTTTCAATAGTTTTGACAGAGTGAATTATTGTTGTGTGATCTCTATTAGAAAATTCTCGACCTATTTCAGGCAAAGATTTAGAGGTTAAAATTTTGGTTAAATAAATGGCTGTTTGTCTTGGTCTGACCAAATATCTTGATCTACGTGAGGATAGCATCTCATTTTTACTTATTTTGAAAAATTTACAAACTAAAGTTTGAATCAGATCTATTGTAACTTTATTTTCAGTCAAATTCAAAAGATCTTTTAAAACAATTTTAGTTTCACTTAAATTTGGTAATTTCTTGTAAACTTTAGAAAAAGAAATTATTCTATTAACAGCACCAATAATTTCTCTTACACTAGCGGTAATTTCTGTACTTATAAAATCTTGAATATCATCAGAAAATTTTATTTCCTCAGAGTAAAAATCATTTAATTCTTCGATCTTTTTTTTAATAATTTTTTTTCTCAGCTCATATTCAGGTTTTTGAATATCAACTACTAAACCACCTGAAAATCTAGATTTAATTCTCTCTTGAATTCTAGAAAGCTTATTTGGAGCTCGATCAGCAGACACAATTATTTGCGAACCTTTATCTATTAATGCATTAAACGTATGAAAAAATTCTTCTTGCATCGCTTCTTTCCCATTCATAAATTGAATATCATCAATCAGTAAAATGTCAGTATTTCTAAAGTATTCTTTAAATTTGACCATTTCATTAGATTTAATCGATTTTACAAATTGATACATAAAACGTTCTGCCGAAATAAACATAACTTTTTTATTAATTTTTTTAAATTCCAAACCTATAGAATTTAGCAGATGTGTTTTTCCCATACCAACTCCAGCATAGATATAAAATGGATTGTAATGAGATACGTTTTCCATAGTTTTTAATGATGCCTCATAAGCTAACTTGTTACTTCTTCCTAAAATAAAGTTTTCAAATCTTTTGTTTGGATCAATACGATTATATTGTAAGAAAGAATCTTTTATAAATGAAATATTTTCTTTATCTTGAATAAATTTAGCACTTTGATTTTTTTCAAACTCACTTTTTGATTTTGCCTCAATAATTTTAAATTCAATTCTTATTATATCCTTTTTATATATTTTAATTATTTTCAAAATTTGATCTAAATATCTTGATGTTATCCAATCTCGAATGAATCTAGTTGGTACAGATAGTATCAAATAATTGTTAAACTCTTCAAGAAAATCAATTTTTTTTAACCAGCTCTCATAAATTTCAGGTCCTAATTTATTTTTCATCTCCATTTGAACTAAGTTCCAATTTAAAGAATTAGATTTCAAATTATCTAAATTATTTTTTGAAAATGTATTATTCATAAATTATCGGAGAGACTTCAGTTAGAGCCATTATAAAAATTTTGCAAGAAATAATTCTTTTTTTTAAAAAAAAAATAAAATCTAGGATTGTGTAACAAAATTTTTTTTAAGAAAAAAAATATTTATTGATTAAATTTTAAATAAAATTTGTGATTGAATTAAAAATATTAATTAGTTTACTAAATCTAAATATTGATATTCTTTATTATCAGTTCATACATGATGCGTATGCTTTAGGTTGATTCAACCTTTAGTATTTTAGACTATATGTTGGCTATTTTTTTTGTAATTCTCGAGACGTTTCTTGACGCGTTTTGTTTTTTGATTATTCCTGTTTTAGCAATTTTCATTAGTTCTGAATTCAACTTAGGTAAGAATTTAAGTGCCTCAGGTTTTTTTTTACTATCTATAAGAGAGTTCATCTTCTTTAATGCATTTTTATATCTGCTCTTTCTAGCTTTATTAACTGCTGTTTGTTTTGCAATTCTTCTTATTCTTTTGATCGCGGATTTAGTATTAGCCATAGCGCTGGGGTATAACTTGAGAATTTATTTTGGTCAATCAAATAATTGATCATTTTTGACAAGAATTACAAAAAAAGGTTGATCTATTAGAAATAATTTTTCTCAAAATGATTCCTTTACATTTGTGTCTTTTACATTTTCTACCTTCTCTTTGATAAACTTTAAAATTTTTTTGAAAATTACCTTTCTCCCCAGAAATATTTTTAAAATCTCTTATACTTGAACCCCCAAAATTAATTGCTTCAGATAGTACTTTTCTAGAATTATAAGCTATTTTTTTATAATCAATCTTATGCAAAGAGCTCACTTTTTTAGTAGGTTTAATTTCACATAAAAATAAAATTTCACTTGCATAAATATTTCCAATTCCTGATACAAAATTTTGATCTAATAAAAAATTTTTAACATTTTTACTCTTATTTTTGAAAAAAAAATAAATATAATTTTCATCAAATTTTTCATTGAATGGTTCAGGACCAAACTTACCAAGTTTTTTTTTTAATAAAAAATTATTTTTTATTATTTCAAAATAACCAAATCTTCTCGGATCATTATAAATTAATTTAATATCATCAAAAATTATTTCAATATGATTATGTTTTTTTGGTAAAATAGGCGCATTATAAAAACTGGTATTAGTAATAAGTTTTTTTTTAAATTTATAGATTAGATGAATTGTTCCTGACATACCAAGATGAATCAAACAGTATGTTTTATTTGACAGGTGTAGAATTAAATATTTTGAAAATCTATCAACTTTTGTTATTTTTTTGTTTTTTAAAAAATTTTCAAAATTTAAGGGAACTTTAAATCTTAAATTTCTATTTCTAACTATTACTTTTTTGACCTTTTTTTCTTTAATTTTTTTATTTAGTGACTGTCTGACTATTTCTACTTCTGGTAATTCTGGCATTTGGCACTATATTGAATATATAACTTATTTTATGCAACAATATCTACAAAATAAAAAAGGGCTAGTGCAAAACGTATTTGATCAAGTTTATGATCAATATGATTTAATGAATGATTTAATGTCATTAGGCACTCATCGTTTGTGGAAAAGCACCATGCTTAACATAATGAATCCCTCAAAGAATCAAAAATTAATTGACGTTGCTTGTGGGACAGGAGATATAGCAAAACTTTTTTTAAAACATGTCAATAAATCATCAGAGATTACATGTGTTGATCCGAATAAAGGAATGATAAATAAAGGAAAAATAAAGTTAAAACATTACAAAAATTTAAAATGGATAATTGCACCAGCAGAAAAGCTTCCACTTCAAGATAATCTATTTGATTTTTACACAATAAGCTTCGGATTAAGAAATACAAAAAAATTAGATAAATCCTTAGCAGAAGCTTATAGAGTTTTGAAACCTGGTGGAAGATTTCTATGTCTTGAGTTTTCAAAAATACAAAATTCAAATTTAGATTTCATTTATAAGAATTATTCCAAAATTATACCAACCATAGGAAAATTTGTGGTTGGTAAAGAACAACCTTATGAATACCTAATAAAAAGTATAAAAAACTTCATTAACCAAGATGAATTAATCGATTTAATGATAAAAAAGAATTTTAAAAAGTGTTCTTACAGAAATCTGTCTGGCGGAATAGTTTCTATACATAGTGGATGGAAATATTGATGATAAAAAAATTAATTATATTATTCAAATTAGGTAGAAAAGTAGCCAAATCTGATATACTGAATATTATCACAAAATTCAAAGAACCTCCTCTCACGATAAAATTGATATTTAAAATCTTATCTTTTTCATTCTCAAAAAAGGAAGAAACAAATCTGAGTCAGGATGAAGGAGAGAGATTGTCCAGCTCACTTGAGTCTATGGGGACTACTTTTATAAAGCTTGGCCAATTTTTAGCAACTAGACCAGATATAATTGGAGAAGAATTATCAAAAAAACTAGAAAATCTCCAGGATAAATTACCTCCTTTCTCATTAATTCAAGCAAAAGAAATTATTAAAAATGATCTGGGTAATGACACTTATAACTCAATTATTAATTTAAGTGAGCCTGTTGCTGCAGCTTCAATAGCTCAGGTACATAAAGCACAGATAAACGAGAATGGTACTATTAAAGATGTAGCAATAAAAATTCTCAGACCAAATATAAAAAAAATATTTAATGAAGAGATAGATGCTATGATGCTTTTTGCCTTTTTAATTGAGTCTTTTGTAAAAAAAACAAAGAGACTTAAACTAGTTGAGGTTGTCTTTTTACTTAAAGAAATTACAAATTTAGAAATGGACTTGAGGTTTGAAGCTGCTGCTGCAAATGAATATGCAGAAAATACTAAAAATGACATCGGATTTCGAGTGCCTGAAATTTACTGGAATTATACGAGCGAAAACGTAATGACTTTAGATTGGGTTGATGGAATATCAATTCGAGAAACACAAGAACTCAAAAACAAAAATTTTAATACAAAAAAAATTGCAGAAGATATAATTCAAAATTTTTTAAGACATGCGGTGAGGGATGGCTTTTTTCATGCAGATATGCATCAAGGAAATGTATTTATTGATAAAGATGCTCAAATAGTGCCAATAGATTTTGGAATTATGGGCAGACTAGATAAAATGAGTAAAAGATTCTTAGCTGAGATATTATTTGGTTTTATTCAAAGAGACTATCGTAAAGTAGCTGAAGTACACCTGATTGCTGGCTTAGTTCCAAAAGAAGTTCCTATAGATGATTTAGCGCAAGCATTAAGATCCATTGGAGAGCCAATTTTTGGTCAAGCAGTAAAAGATATTTCTGGCGGAAAACTATTAAAACAACTTTTTGATGTGACTGAAAAATTTAATATGCAGACCCAACCTCAGCTTTTGATGCTGCAAAAAACAATGGTTGTTGTAGAAGGAGTGGCAAGAAAACTAAATCCTGAAACAAATATCTGGACGACTTCCAAACCTGTTCTTGAAAATTGGTTAAGAGAAACCAAAGACCCAATGACAAAGATTAATGAAACTCTTCAAAACACATCAGAAGTAATTAAAAGATTACCAGAATTTCCAGAAATAATGGACAAAGCAAATCAGGCTCTTACTTATTTAGCCAGTGGGCAAATACCACAAAATTCTAACTCTTATACTGCTTTAAATACTCAAAAATCAGAAATGATCGCTTTTAGAAATCAATCTATTATTGGTTTATTAGTCCTTGTAATTTTTGGAATTTTAATATTTTAATCCATTCGATGAATTATTTAAGTAGTAAAAAAATTCTGTTGATAATTTGTGGTGGTATAGCAGCCTATAAAAGTCTTGAAATAATAAGACTTTTAAAAAAAAGGGGTGTGATAATAAAAACAATTCTTACTAAAAGAGGTGCTGAATTTGTTACACCACTCTCAATTACCTCATTATCTCAATCAAAAGTTTATCAAGATCTTTTTAGTGTAGAAAACGAAGCAGAGATGGATCATATTAGTCTTTCAAGATGGGCTGACCTTATACTAATTGCGCCCGCAACAGCTAATACAATATCTAAACTTGCTAATGGAAATGCTGATGATTTAGCATCCACAGTTGCTCTTGCTTCAAACAAAAAAATTTTTGTTGCTCCTGCAATGAATGTGAGAATGTGGGACCATCAATCTACTAGAGAAAATATATCTAAACTAAAAACTTATAGCTATAAATTAATTGGTCCAGAAATTGGAGATATGGCATGTGGCGAATACGGTGAAGGAAAAATGTTAGAGCCAAAGAATATATTAGATGAAATTGAAAAATATTTTAAAAATTTAAGAAAAAATAATAAATTAAAAGCTATTGTGACTGCAGGCCCAACCAATGAACACATTGATCCAGTAAGATTTATTACAAATAAATCAAGTGGTAAGCAGGGATACGAGATAGCAAAATCATTATCAAAAAAAGGTTTTGATACAACTTTAATTTCAGGTCCAACAAAGTTAGAAATAAATGACGAAATTAATTTGATAAATGTAGAAACTACTGAAGAAATGTTTAAAGCGACACTCAATAGTTTGCCTACTGATGTTGCGATTTTTTCAGCAGCAGTAGGTGATTATAAAGTAAAAAAAAAGTCTGAAAGAAAGATAAAAAAGCAAAATAAACTTAATTTAGAGTTAGAAAAAAATGTAGATATTCTCAATTATGTTTCAAATCATAATTCTTTAAGACCTAGACTTGTTGTTGGTTTCGCTGCTGAAACTGATAATTTAGAGAATAATGCAATAAATAAACTAAATGAAAAAAATTGTGATTGGATTGTTGCGAATGATGTTTCAAATAAAAAAATTGGGTTTAATTCAGATTTTAATGAAGTCTCAATTTTTTATAAAGATAATAAAATCGAAAAACTAAAATACAAACCTAAATCTGAAATCTCAGATGAGTTAGTTGATAAAATTATTAATCATTTAAACTAATGGTTAAGGTTTTAGTAAAAAAATTAAATTCATTAGCTAAGTTACCATCATATAAAACAGATGGTGCATCTGGTATGGACTTAATGGCTTGTATTGAAAAACCAATAAGTTTAGAACCAGGAAAATCATGTCTAATTCCAACTGGATTGTCAGTTGCATTTTCTGAAAAATATGAAATTCAAATTAGACCTAGATCGGGTTTAGCAGCAAAAAATAGTATTAGTGTTTTAAATACACCTGGCACTATTGATAGTGATTACAGAGGAGAGCTAAAAATAATTTTATTTAATCACAGTAATAAAAATTTTATAATTAAAAATAATGATAGAATTGCTCAAATGGTTTTAACTCCAATTGTAAAAATGGAATTAGAAGAAATAAATGAACTTCCAAATTCCAATAGAGGTGATGGAGGTTTTGGTTCAACTGGTAAATGAAAAACGGTTTAAATAAATCTCAAATAGAAAGATTTTCAAGACAATTAGTTTTAAAGAACATAGGTGCAAAAGGACAAAAAAAGATTTTGTCTTCTAAAGTTTTAATTGTTGGTATTGGGGGCTTAGGATGTCCTGCTGCAGAAAATTTAGTTAGAGCAGGTGTTGGGATTGTTGGATTAATAGACAACGATGTTGTTAATCTATCAAATATTCATAGACAAAGTTTGTTTAGTTCCAAAGACATAAAAAAATATAAAGTTATTGTAGCAGCTAAAAAACTCAAAGAAATTAATCCACAAACAAAAATTAAAACTTATAAATTAAGACTTAATGAAAAAAATATCAAAAATATAATTAAGGATTATGAATTAATAATTGATGGCTCTGATAATTTTAAAACAAAATTTTTGATAAATGATTATTGCATTAAATTGAAAAAAAAATTAATCACCGGCGCTATAAGTAAATTTGATGGTCATGTATTCACATTTGATTTTAAAGATAAAAAAACAGTATCTTTAAAGAATTTTTATCAAGAAAAAGAGATTTCTGATGATATTTTTAATTGCGAATTTGATGGAGTTCTTGGGACAACTGCAACAATAGTAGGGGCTACACAAGCAAATGAAGCTTTAAAATTACTTATGGAAATTGGTAAAAATTTGAAAAATCAAATATTAATCATTGATCTTTTAAATCTTAGTTTTAGAAAAGTTAAATTCAAATAATATGTTGAAAAAAATTTATATTTCAACATTAATTTTATTTTTATTTCATTATACTATTGTTTTAGGAGAAACTTTTCTTTCACTTAAAAAGAATAAAGTTAATGTTAGATATGGTCCAAGCTTTGATTCACCAATAAAATATGTTTATAAAAAAATAAACTTACCGATTAAACAAATAGATAAAAAAGAAAATTGGAGGAGAATTATTGATTCTAAAAACAATAGTGGATGGATACACTGGTCACAATTAAAGAAAGTGAATTCAATAATTCCTCTCGAAAATAAGATATTGTTTAAAAAACCATCAATTTATTCAGAGCCTTTAGCAAAGATTAAAAAAGGAAGAGTTTTAGTTTTAGATAAATGCGATAGCATATGGTGTAGGGTTAAAACTGGAAAATTTAAAGGTTGGATAAAAACCAACAATATCTGGGGATCTACTAATTAAAGTCTGAAATTAATGAATGAACAGTTGCTTTAGTCAGTTTAGTTGAGTGCGAATATTCTTCATGATCAATACCTAATTCAATTTCAGATGAGTCAGATTTAAATTTGTTTATTTGAACATCGTTAAATTTAAAATGAATAAATTGAACTGATGAAGCTTTTCCCTCTGCTGAAGTTCTATCTACATCTTCTTCAGGTACTGCTTTAATTAGATCACCGCTAACTTTCATATAAACTTTTTCTTCAATACCACCTACCTTCCCTAAGAAAGCTGCTCGCGAAATAGGATTATCTATTTCGAACATTAAAGTAGCTGTTAATTCTTTTCCATTTGGAACTAAGGGATTGTAGGCTGTCAGCTCGTCTTTTAATTGCTCATCTCCACCTTTTTCAATATAGAGCATCTCTTGAACTTGAGCCAACATGGTCTCATAACTTTCAAAATAAAATGTTGCATATGGTCCAAGTGGTATTCTTCTATTTTTTTTAAAATCGACAATTTTTTTTCTTAAATTTTTTCTTTGAATTGTGTAGACATCTAATGGCATAATGTCTTCTTTTTGAATTAATCTTTTTTCTTTTGGCATAATCATAATCTATAACTTTTAGCTACTAATTCTATAGGATGTAGTGCCTCATCATTTGAAATATTTGTGTCAACTTCCAGCTGCTTTAAATGTTTGCCTGCCAAAGGACAATCTGATGCCATGTATTTATTATTTTTAGTTTTTATTTGTCTTGCTGTAGGTCTTCCAACTTTGACAGCCAAATCGTGTGTTTGTTTCATTACTCCAAATGTACCTCCATGTCCTGCACATCTTTCAACAACATCTATTTTTACATTTGGTATTAATTTCAACATATCTCTCGCTTTAATTCCCATATTTTGAGCTCTAGCGTGGCATGCATGATGGACTGTAACTCCACCATCGATTTCTTGAAGTCCCTCTACAAGACCCTCTTTACTAGCTATATCAACTACATATTCATCAATATCCATAACATTTGATGATAATTTTTTAATGTTTTCATCGTTTGGTAATAATAGAGGCCACTCAAACTTGAGCATTAAACCACAACTAGCTGTTAATGTTATAATTTTATAACCTTTTTCGATCCATCCCAAAAGATCTTTTGAAACTTTTTTTGCCTGTTGAACAACTTTTGGTAAATCAGCTTGCTCTAAAAATGGCATACCACAACAACCTGGATAAGCTTCCTGCACTTCGACACCATTTTTTTTTAATACTTTTAAAGCAGCAATACCTGTATTTTTTTTATTAAAATTTACAAAACACGTAGAGTAAATAACAACTTTTCGTTCTTTATTAGTTTTTTCAAAATTAATTTTACTATTATTCTTTTTAAAAAAGTTTGAAAAAGTTTCCGAATTATACTTTGGTAATTGAACCCTAATATCTATTCCAGCAATTATTTCTAAAATCTTTCTTGTGATTTTATTTTTAACACTTGATGCCCAATTTATTAACTTTGCAAACATTACTCCTATTTTTCCATTCCTATCAATTTCAGCTAATTGTCTAGGGACCAAAGGTAACTTATTTTGTTTTTTTTGAGCAGTTCTATATCTCAACATTAAGTGGGGGAAATCTAAATCAAAATCATGAGGTGGTACATAAGGACATTTAGTCATAAAACACATGTCACATAATGTACAAGCATCAACTACAGGAGCAAATTGCTCACTTGATAAACTTTCAACATCCTCATTTTTAGACTCGTCAATCATATCGAAAAGTTTTGGGAATGAGTCACAAAGATTAAAACACCTTCTGCATCCATGGCATATATCAAATACCCTTCTCATTTCATCATCTAATTTTTTTGGATCTAAAAAATCTGGATGTTCAAAATTTAATGGATGACGTATAGGTGCTTCTGTGCTTCCTTCTTTGCTCATATTTGATAATTTAATTATGAATTTTAGTGGGCATAAACCGCCCACTAAATAATTTCGATTAGCTAATAGACTCTAAAGTTTTTTGGAATTTACCAGCATGTGATTTTTCAGCTTTTGCTAATGTTTCAAACCAATCAGCAATTTCCTCAAAACCTTCTTCTCTAGCAGTTTTTGCCATACCTGGATACATATCTGTATATTCATGTGTTTCCCCAGCTACTGCAGACTCTAGATTCGCTTTAGTTTCACCTATTGGTTTACCTGTTGCAGGGTCACCAACTTGTTCTAGATACTCAAGATGTCCATGTGCATGTCCAGTTTCACCCTCGGCTGTTGATCTAAAAACTGTAGCTACATCGTTATAACCTTCAATATCAGCTTTTTGAGCGAAATATAAATATCTTCTATTTGCTTGACTCTCACCCGCAAATGCTGCCTTAAGGTTTTCTTCTGTTTTTGTTCCTTTTAATGACATTTTTATCTCCTTAATTAATGTTAAATACTATATAGTTTTAAAAACAAAGATGTCAACAGTTTAGAATAATTATAATATATTATTTAAACTATTGAAATTATTATATTATTTTTGATTTTGATTATCAGTTGCAACTTTAACTAAAACTTCAACTGAATTTATTTTTTTTCCTAAGATATTTTTTTTAATCTTGGGCGTTTCTATAATTTTATCGTCACAATCAATTAATTCATTTGTGTCTTCATCAAAAAAATGATGGTGATTTGTGGTATTGGTATCAAAATAACTTTTATCACTGTTAATGGAAATTTCTTTTAAGTAACCCTTTTTTTTGAATGCATGTACAGTGTTGTAAACTGTTGCTAAAGATATCTTTTCGTTCAATTCTCTAGAAATATTTTTCGCTAAATCATTTATTGTAAAGTGAAAAGTATGATCCCTATTAAACAATACTTCACAGATTTTTAGCCTTTGTTTTGTAGGTCTTAATCCTGAAGAACGTAATTTGTTAGTAAATTCAGCGTTTTTAAGCATAGTTATTTATAATAATTCTAAACTTTATGTATATTATAATTCTGCAAAATCAAGTATTAAGATGTTCTATCTTATGAAAAAAAACTCCTACTCATATGATGAACTAATAAATTGTGGAAATGGTGGACTTTTTGGACCTGGAAATGCCAAATTACCACTTCCACCAATGCTAATGTTTGATAGAATTATAGAAATTAATGATAACAATGGCGCTTTTAAAAAAGGGTCACTTAAAGCTGAACTAGACATTAAAAAAGATATGTGGTTTTTTGATTGCCATTTTAGAGACGACCCTGTAATGCCTGGTTGCCTTGGTCTTGATGCAATGTGGCAGCTAGTAGGTTTTTACTTGGGTTGGATTGGTAATCCTGGGAAAGGTAGGGCTTTAGGAGTTGGGACAGTAAAGTTTACAGGTGAAGTTTTACAAAATGTAAAATTAGTAAAATATGAAATTGATATGAAAAAAATTATGTCTCCAGGGGGGACGACTGTAGGACTTGCTAATGGAGTTGTTTCAGCAGATGGAAAAAAGATTTATTCTGCGGAAAGTTTAAAGGTTGGATTATTTAAATAATGAGAAGAGTTGTAATAACAGGTCTTGGAATTGTTTCATGCTTAGGTAATAATCAAGAAGAAGTCTATCAATCATTAAAAAATTCTAAATCAGGTATCTCTTATGCTGAAGAATACAAGGAACATAACTTAAAAAGTCATGTTCACGGAAAACCGAAAATTAAATTAGAAGACCATATCGATAGAAAAACAATAAGATTTATGGGATCAGGATCAGCATATAATTACATTGCAATGAAAGAAGCAATTAATGACTCCGGACTTGAAGAAAAAGAAGTAAGTAATTTTAAAACTGGAATAGTCATGGGTTCGGGTGGACCTTCAATTGAAAATGTAATTCTTGCAGCTGACAAAACTAGAGCCAAAACTCCGAAGTTAATGGGTCCATTTGTGGTTCCAAGAACTATGGCAAGTACGGCATCAGCGACTTTAGCTGTTCCATTTAAAATTAAAGGTATAAATTATACGATGAGTTCAGCATGTGCTACAAGTGGCCACTGTATTGGTAATTCAATGGAATTAATACAAATGGGGAAACAAGATATTGTTTTTGCAGGAGGAAGTGAGGAAATCCACTGGGCCATGACCGCAATGTTTGATGCCATGACTGCTTTATCATCAAAATATAATGATACTCCAGAAACTGCTTCAAGAGCATATGACAAAACAAGAGATGGTTTTGTAATAGCAGGTGGTGGTGGAGTGTTAGTGCTTGAAGAATATGAACATGCTAAAGCTAGAGGTGCAAAAATTTATGCAGAATTAACTGGTTATGGGGCTACATCAGATGGATATGATATGGTAGCACCTTCAGGTGAAGGTGCAGTTAGATGTATGAAAATGGCTATGACAACATCTAAAAATAAAATTGATTATATTAATACGCACGGAACATCTACACCAGTTGGAGATATTACAGAATTAAACGCTGTCAAAGACACTTTTGGAAATAATATCCCAAAAATTAGTTCAACAAAATCTTTATCTGGACATCCATTGGGTGCAGCATCTGTCCATGAGGCTATCTATTGCTTAATTATGATGAAGAATAATTTCATTGCTGGATCAGCTAATATTTCTGAAATAGATGAAGAAGCTAAGAAATTCCCTATAGTAGCCAAAACAGAAACTGAGGCAACTTTAAATGCAGTTATGTCTAATAGTTTTGGTTTTGGTGGAACCAATGCGGCTTTGATTTTTGAAAAGGTTTAATTATGAGTTTAATGAAGGGTAAAAAAGGATTGATTATGGGAGTTGCTAATGAACGATCTATTGCTTGGGGTATTTCACAAAAATTAGCTGAGGCAGGAGCTGAATTAGCATTCACATATTTAGGTGACGCTCTTAAAAAAAGAGTTGTTCCTTTAGCTGAAAAATTGAATTCAAAGGTAACATTTAGTTGCGATGTCGAGAAAAAAGAAGAAGTTGTTAAATTATTTGAGGATATCAAGTCCAAATGGGGGGAAATCGATTTTGTAGTACATGCAGTTGCTTTTTCAGATAAGTCAGAATTATCAGGTGAATATTTAAATACAACAAGGGAAAACTTTTTAAGGAGTATGTTAATCTCCTGTTTTTCATTTACAGAAGTTGCAAAAGAAGCATCAAAAATAATGAAACAAGGTGGAAGTCTTCTTACATTAACTTACGAGTCTACCAAAGCTATTCCAAATTATAATGTAATGGGCGTTTGTAAATCAGCTTTAGAAGCTAGCGTCAAATACTTGGCTAGAGATTTGGGTGCGAAAAGCATGAGAGTAAATGCAATAAGTGCAGGACCCATTAAAACATTAGCGGCCTCTGCTATTGGGGATGCTAAATTCTTATATAAATGGAATGAAGATCATTCTTTTCTTAAGAGAAATGTTGATATTTATGATGTTGGAAATTCAGCTCTCTATCTATTAAGCGACCTTGCGAATGGTGTAACAGGCGAAATTCACTACGTAGATGCTGGTTACAATAAAATGGGAATGCCTGATCCAAAAAATATAACATAATTTTAATATAAGTTTTGTTTTGATTTAACAACTCTTAGCTCTAATAAGTGTTCGTGACCTACGCCATCTTTATCAATTCTACTAATTACAGATTTAATATTCCACCCATTATCTAAAAACCAATCAAATCCAGATTCCAAAATAACCATTGAGCTATAGTTTTTATCAATAGTAGTACTATATTTGGTTGTTTCTCCAACGAAGTTAGCTTTTACATCTGATCCATCTGTAAGATCTTTATCAAAATCTATCTTAAAATAAGGAATAAATAATGAATCGTTAAGATATATTTCTTTCTCAATCGCAGATCCTAAAGAAATTGATGATGTTTCAAGTTCTCTTTTATCAAATTTTAATTTTGAGCTACTGCTACCCGTCTCAGAATATCCATCAAATTTTACAAAACCAAAATTAAATTTGGAATAATTGTGTAATTTATAACTTTTATGGATATTTTTAAAATTATATTTAATCGAACCAAAAACTTGGTTTGCTTTAAATTTACCTTTTACAACATTAGAAGGGTTTGAAGTATCAACAATACGTGTCGTTGCGTAAGTAGTTTTTCCAAATCCTAAAAAAGAATCGATATAATTTTTTTCTGATCCTTGCCAAGTATTATATAAAGATAAATTATCAGATCTTGCTAAAGATCTGGTACTATCCTTAATACCTACATTAGATTGATCATCTTCATGCCGTAAAGCAAGTCCAAATAAAGAGCCTTTATCATAATTAACATCTGCACCTACTGTAAAACTCTCAGTTCTGTTTATTATTCCTAAATTGCCGTCTGAACTCATATTAAGTCTACCTTTTTGAATTGAGCCAGCTGACCAAAATGCCCAATTATTTGGCGTCATTCCATAATTTTCTTTTAAATATTTTGTTAATGGAAGTTCACTAATTAGATCATTAATATTTTCTGAAGATGAATTTTTATATTTATCAATATAATGATCAAATAATTCTGTTGTTATTTGTTCATTATAATTATTTTGATTAGCTAGAGTTAATCTCATATCTTTAATTTGAGTCGATTTATTAATACCAACCCTTCTAAACTGCTCCATTCTACGCATGACTTGATTGGTAGTATTAAACATAAATCTTTTAGCATGTTCTGTTTGTGCGTTTGCCATTCCACTTACTTGCTTATCATCGAACGCATTGTAAGTACTGCCACTAGCTTCTGTTGAATTAATTGTTAACGTTGTTTGACCACTTACTGTTGCACTTTCGCCAGCTGTTCCACCATATTCTATTACATACGCACCAACTATGTGAGTACACGGTAAGTCATTCCATTGGCCTTTATTATCACCAGAACCGTACATATGTGCACAGTCTTCTTCTCCAATGTCTTCACTATTATGATCATTTGGTTCTAAATCTTTCCAATTTTCAAATTCATATCCTGATGCTACTTCACAATCTTCATCAGCTGCCTCTGCTTTTATACCAATTTCAACCTGACAAAAAAAAGTGTATCCATTATCAGGTCCTGAAACCCATTCCCAGGTTCCTTCCGTCTGAGCGTGTGTATTAGATGTATATGTTGAATTATCAGACCCACCAATCCAAGTGTTGGTAGCAAGTTTATTTTTAATAAAATTATTTTCAGCTGCGCTTGTAATTGTTACAAGATAACCTGTTAAACCTTCATAAGTTGAGGCTTCTGCTGCTGTTTTTGCATCAGTCCAATTAATATTTCCAGTTACAAGTTGATAATAATGACCATTTCCTGAAAAATAATTTGTACCAGCTGGAGTTACAGCAACAGTAATAGTGGGGGATCCAGCAGCACCATCACCTTTAAATGATAATGTTGCAAGAGCATTATTTATATCATCTTGTGTTCCTCTAAAACCAATTTCTGTGAGAGAATTACCTGTACAAGAAGAAGGTACACTTGAATTGTCACTTGAATAACCACAATAGCCCGCTGCCTGCATAAGGTTAGTAACAGACGTTACTTTTATATTTCCATCAGATGCGACTGCTGAAACGAGAAGAGTTCCTGTGTAACCACTTATACTAGGTGTTGTTCCTGAACTTGATAATAAAACGAAATCAGTTGTATCAGTTGTTAAAGTTGATGGCATTGTAACTGTGCCTGAATAAGCTTTATTACTGTTAAAGAGAAAGATAAGAATTATTAAACTTAAAACAGTAACTCTCATAAAATAATTTAATTATTCTACTTATTTCTTGATTTTTACATATTAAACTAAAGCTTGTTTAATAGATAATTTTACTTTTCCTCTATCAAATCCGATTACTTTAACTTTCACTTCGTCACCTTCTTTTACAACATCAGTAACTTTAGCAACCCTTTTATCTGCAAGTTCTGAAATGTGGACAAGTCCATCTTGTTTACCTAAGAAATTAACAAATGCACCAAACTCCATAATCTTCATAACTTTTCCTGAATAGATTTTATTTAATTCAGCTTTTGCTGTGATATCTTTAATCATTTGCATAGCAGTGTTTCTAGACTCCTCATCCGGAGCAGCAACTGTTACTACGCCCTCATCATTTACATCTACTTTTGCACCTGATTTTTCAACTATCTCTCGTATCGTTGCACCACCTTTTCCAATTACAGCAGCAATATCTTTTTTGTCGACATTAATCTTTTCCATTTTTGGAGTATGTTTTCCAACATCAGACCTTGAAGCTGATAAAGCTTTATTCATCTCTCCTAAAATATGAATTCTTCCATCTTTAGCTTGGCTAAGTGCTTGTTCCATAATCTCAAATGTAATACCTGTAATTTTTATATCCATTTGAAGAGAGGTAATTCCCTCCTTAGTTCCAGCAACTTTAAAATCCATATCACCTAAATGATCCTCATCACCTAGAATGTCTGACAAAACACTAAAATCATCACCTTCCTTGATTAATCCCATTGCTATACCTGCAACAGGTTCTTTTATTGGTACTCCAGCATCCATTAAAGCAAGTGAAGTTCCACAAACAGTTGCCATTGAGGACGAGCCGTTAGATTCAGTAATTTCAGAAACTACTCTAAAAGTATAAGGAAACGCCTCTTTTGATGGTAATGAAGAATGAATAGCTCTCCATGCTAATTTACCATGTCCTATTTCTCTTCTTCCAGTTCCTATTCTTCCTGTTTCACCCACAGAAAAAGGTGGAAAGTTATAATGAAGCATAAATCTTTCTCTTTGTAATCCGTCTAGGCTTTCAATTCTCTGTTCATCATCAGATGTACCTAAAGTAGCTGTTACAATTGCTTGCGTTTCTCCTCTAGTAAACAAAGCAGAGCCATGTGTTCTTGGCAAAATACCAACCTCACACGAAATTGGCCTAACATCAGATAAACCTCTGCCATCAATTCTATTTTTATTTTTTAGAATATCTGTTCTTACTATAGTTTTTTCTAAATTTTTTAGTTCAGAATTCACATCAAGATCAGTATAATTTTCATTTTCTTCATAAAGCTTTTTAGCCTTATCTGTAATTTCTGAAATTTGATTTGATCTATCTTGCTTATCTCTTGTCGCAAAAGCTATTTTAAGATCTTCTGTGAAAGTTTCTTCAAGTTTTTTCTTTACTTCAGAAAGATCTTTCTTTTCAACAGTCCATTCCTGTTTTCTACATTCATTTGCAAGTTCCTCTATCATTTTAATTACTGGAACAAAACCTTCGTGACCAAATTTTACTGCATTTAACATTTCTTCCTCTGTTAATCCACTTGCTTCAGACTCAACCATAAGAACAGCATCTTTTGTACCTGCTACAACTAAATCTAATTTTGATTTTTCCAGTTGAACTTTTGAAGGATTTAAAACATATTTTCCATCGATGAATCCAACTCTAGAAGCTCCAACTGGACCCATAAATGGCATTCCTGATATAGCTAGTGCAGCTGAAGAAGCTATAATCGATAAAATATCTGCTTCATTTTCTTTATCATAAGAAATAACAGTTGGTAATAGCTGAACCTCATTTTTAAATTCATCAGGAAATAGTGGTCTGATTGGTCTGTCAATTAGCCTGGAAATTAATGTTTCACTTTCAGTTGGTCTTGCTTCTCTCTTAAAGTATCCACCTGGAATTTTTCCTGCTGCGTAATATTTTTCCTGGTAATTTACAGATAATGGAAAGTAATCCACATCAGGATTTACTTTTTTTGCTCCCACCACTGTTGCTAAAACGACTGTCTCTCCACATGTTGCTATTATTGCACCATCTGCCTGTCTTGCTATTTTACCTGTTTCTAAGCTTATTTTTTTTCCTGCTAATTCAATTTCCTTCTTATATATTTTAAACATTTCATTTCCATTTCGTTTCGTTCGTTTCGTTCCATCTCGTTCTATCTTCCTTGAGTTTTACTTTCTTAAATTCAATTTCGACAGTACATTTTTGTAAGAGTCCATCTTATTTTTTTTAAGATAGTCTAACAATTTTTTTCTTCGATTTACTGCTCTCAACAATCCAACTGATGAATGTTTGTCTTTCTTGAACTGCTTGATATGTCTAGAGAGAGTTTCAATTTTTTCAGTTAATAAAGCAATCTGTATTTCTGAAGAACCTGTGTCTTTATCATGCATTGCTAACTCTTGTACTTTTTTGTTCATATCTTTTTCCTATTTATTTGATTGTTTAATCAAGTTTTCTATTTTTTCCGCATACTCAAAAGATTCATCTTTTCTAAAAAGTAATTTTGGTAAAAATTTCATTACTACTTTTTGTGATAAAATTTTTCTAATTAAAAATGAATATTCTTTTAGGAGCATAATTTTTTCTTCAGCATTTTTTCCTCCTAAAGGGAGGACATAAGCTTTTGCTATTTTTAAATCTGGACTCATTCTCACCTCAGTGACTGTTATTGTATTTGTTTCTAAATTCGGCACCTTAGCCTCATTTCTAATAAAAATCATGCTTAAAGATTGCTTGATCATTTCTCCAACTCTTAATTGTCTTTGTGATAACGGTTTTCCAATTCTATCTGTCATTAAATTGACCTTTCGGTAGATGTAACACTAAATGCTTCTATAGTGTCATTTTTTTGAAAATCCATGTAATCTTTAACTGTAATTCCACATTCTTGTCCAGTACTTACCTGTTTTACCTGATCTTTTTCTCTAAACAAGGTGCCTACTTTTCCTGTATAAATTATTGAACCATCACGGATTATTCTAACCTCTGAATTACTGGTAATTTCACCTTCTGTCACTTTTGAACCTGCCACTTTTCCAGCGCCAGAAACCTTAAATATTTCCAAGATTTGAGCTGTGCCTGTAATCGCTTCTTTAATATCAGGTGCTAATAATCCTGACATTCTTTTTTTAATATAGTCTAATACCTCATAAATTATATTGTAAGATGAAATTGTAATTTTTTCATTTTCTGCAAGTTTTTTTGCCTCCTTACTTGGTTTAACATTAAATGCTATTAAAACTGCATTAGAAGCTTTTGCCAAAGTAACATCGGTTTCTGTTACCATTCCAATATCAGCTAAAATAATTTTTGGTTTCACTTCTTCATGTTTAATTTGGCTAATTGCATTTTTTATTGCCTCGGATGATCCATGAACATCAGATTTAATTATCAAATTTAATTCTTCTGATGAATTATCTTTAAAAGCTGATTCTTGAGTAGCAAATGACAGAGGATTTTTTCCACCTTTGCTCTCCTCAGCTCTGTTTTCACTTAAAGATTTTGCTTCTTTCTCACTATCAAGTACAATGAAATCATCTCCCGCTTTAGCTGCCCCATTTATTCCTAAAATTTCTACTGGTGTTGATGGTAAAGCCTCATTTATATTTTTTCCTTTGTCGTTTATAATTGCTCTTATTTTACCCCATCTCAATCCACTTACAAAAAAATCACCTTTTTTAAGTGTTCCAGAAGTAATGATAACTGTTGCTACTGGACCTCTTCCAATATCTATTTTGGACTCTAAAACAATTCCTGTAGCTTCAGATTCAAAGTCTGTTTTTAAATCCAATATCTCAGCTTGTAATGATATTGCCTCTAATAATTTATCTAAATTAAGTTTCGTTTTAGAAGATATTTCAACCATCAAAGTATCACCAGACAAATCTTCGGCAATCAACTCATATTCTAATAGTTGATTCTTCACCTTTTGAGGATCCGCATCAGGAAGATCACACTTATTAATAGCAACAACAATAGGAACATTTGCTGCTTTTGCATGTTTGATTGACTCTATTGTTTGTGGTTTTACGCCATCGTCAGCAGCAACTACTAATACTACAACATCTGTGAGTTTAGATCCTCTAGCTCTCATTTCAGTAAAAGCTGCATGACCCGGAGTATCAATAAATGTTAATTTACTCGATTTATTTTCAATTTGATAAGCACCAATATGTTGTGTTATGCCACCAAATTCTTCTGAAACTACATTAGCACTTCTCAAAACATCTAAGAGTGAAGTTTTTCCATGATCTACATGTCCCATAACAGTTATTATAGGAGGTCTGTTTTTTAAATTTTCAGATCGAGACTCTTTAATTTTTTTAATTATTTCCTCAGCTTTTTCCTCTCTAATTGGATTATGACCAAACTCTTTAACTAAAAATTCAGCAGTATCTGCTGCTAAGGTTTGGTTAATAGTTACTGTTACTCCCATACCAAAAAGATATTTAATCACATTACTAGATTGTTCAGCCATTCTATTTGCTAATTCTCTTACAGTTATAGCTTCAGGGATATTTATGTCTCTTTTAATTTGTTTTAAATTTTCTTTGTTTTCATCTTTATTAGCATTCTTTAATTCTTTTTGCCTTGCTCTTTTAACTGATGCTAGACTTCTTTCTCGTGTTTCTATTTCATCACTTAAAGCTCTTGAAACCGTAAGTTTGACCTCCCTTTTTTTGTTACTCAATTTTGTCTTTTTCTCTTTAGTATCTGTCTCACCCTTTAATCTCTTAGTTGCTCTTTGCTCAGCGAGTTTTCGTTTTTCAAAATCGCTTGTTAATAATGATGCCTTAGAGAAATTACCTTTATATTGGATACTTTTTTTATTATTGAAAGGTTGCGCTTTAAAACCAGAGGCTTTATTAAAATTACTTTTGCTTACTGGTTTGTTAATTTGATTATTAATTTTAATTGTCTTTTTAACTTGGGGTTTAGTTGTATCAAAATTTCTTAAGGTTTTTTTTGGATTTCCAGAAATAGTAAGTTTTGTTTTTTTGTTTTCCATTTCTCATACCTCAATCTTTGTAAACTATATTTCTTGCTGTCATAATTAAGTTATCAGCTTCCTCTTTTGACAAAGCAAAGTCCTCAAGATAACCTTGAATCTTAACTCTCTCACCTTTTATGACATCAAATCCACCTGTTAACTCATCTGAAGCTAAATCTGCAAAATCTTGTAAATTCAATATTTTTTTTTCACCTAAAGTAACAAGCATTCCAGGTGTCAAACCTTTCAGTTCAATTAACGAATCCTCTAAACCTAGTTCTTTAATTCTCTGAGAGATATCTTCCTGATCTTTTTGATAAAATTCATTAGCTCTTTCAATTAAAGCCTTAGCGGTTTCTTCCTCAATACCCTCTATTTTGACCAAATTCTCCAATGAACTATCTTTTATATCATCAATAGTTGAAAATCCCTCGGCAACAAGTAACTGTCCTAAAGTTTCATCTAATTCTAAATTCTTTACAAAGTTATCAGTTTTTTCCTTAAACTCCAATTGTCTTCTTTCAGAATCCTCCTGATCTGTCATAATATTAATTTCATAATTTAAAAGTTTAGTTGCTAGTCTAACATTTTGTCCTCTACGACCTATAGCCTTGCTTAAATTTTCCTCTGTTAAAATCACATCTAACTTTTTTCTTTCTAAATCAACATTCACTCTTTGAACTTCAGCTGGTGAAAGCGCATTAGAAACTAAAATTGCTGGATCTTCAGACCAATTTACTATATCAATTTTTTCTCCTTGCAACTCGTTTACTACTGCTTGTACCCTTGAGCCTCTCATACCCACACAGGCTCCAACTGGATCAAGAGAAGTATCTACAGCCTTAACACAAATTTTTGCTCTACTCCCAGGATCTCTTGAGGAAGATTTTATTTCAATTAGTCCATCATAAATTTCTGGCACTTCCTGAACAAAAAGTTTTTCCATAAACTTAGGATGAGCCCTTGATAAAAAAATTTGTTGTCCCCTTTGCTCTCTTCTTACATCACTACAATATGCTTTAACTCTATCTCCAGCTTTTATATTTTCTCTAGGAATTAACTCATTTTTTTGAATAATTGCTTCTGTTCTACCTAGATCCACAATTATATTACCAAATTCTAATCTTTTAACTATTCCGCTTAAAATTGTATCTTTTTTATCAATGAAATCATTAAACTGTCTTTCTCTCTCAGCTTCTCTAACATTAGAATTAATAACCTGTTTTGCAGTTTGAGCTGCTATTCTTCCAAAATCAAATGAAGGCAAAGGTTGTAAAACTTCATCACCTACTTTTTTATTTTTATTAATCTCATTTAATTTAATCGCATCCTCTAATTTAATTTCTACATTTATATTTTCTGGATTTTCTGTAACAATTAATTTTCTAAAAATTTCGATATCACCACTATCTCTATTAATTAAAACTTTTATTTCATTATCTTGACCAAATTTTGATTTAGCAGCTTTTGCGATGCCTGTTTCCATTGAACTAATTATTAATTCTTTATCAATAGATTTTTCTAATGCTACAGCTTCAGCTATCCTAAGTAATTCTAATTTATCTGCTCTTCTATTCAACATTTTTTTGTTTGCTCCAAAAAAAAATGGGCCAGAGCCCATTTTTGATAATTCAACAATGTAATTGGAATATATTAAAGTTTTTTAATTATTCAACATAAACTATTTTAAAAAAATATCTGTTTTATTGGTATTTTCCCATGAAAAAGCTCCATCTTTTTCAGGAACTCTACCAAAATGACCATATGCAGCTGTTTTTTCATATATAGGTTTATTTAGTCCAAGCATCTCTCTTATACCTCTAGGGCTTAAATCAAAATTTTCCATAATCTTATCCACTACAAATTTATTCTTATCTGAATCATTATCAAAAAGATCAACATAAATTGATAATGGTTTTGATACTCCAATAGCATAAGCTAATTGAATTAAACATTTCTCTGAAATTTTTGAAGCTACAACATTTTTTGCTATGTATCTTGCAGCATATGCGGCTGATCTGTCTACTTTTGTCGGATCTTTTCCAGAAAAAGCCCCACCTCCATGAGGTGCTGCTCCTCCATAAGTATCAACGATGATTTTCCTTCCTGTAAGTCCACAATCACCATGAGGGCCCCCAATTACAAAGTTTCCAGTTGGATTTACGTAAAATTCATTTTCATTGAATTCTCTCAAAAATTCTTTTGGTATTGAGTTTAGCATATATGGTCTTAACAATTCTTTAACTTCATTTTGATTTAAATTTGGTGAATGCTGTGAAGAAATTACTACAGATTTTACTTTTAATGGCTTTCCATTAATATATTCAAAAGTAACCTGGCTTTTTGAATCCGGCTCTATATTTTTAAGTTTTCCAGATTTTCTATCTTCTGCCATTAATTTTAAAATTTTATGTGAATAATGAATTGGTGCTGGCATTAAAACATCAGTTTCATTACAAGCGTAACCAAACATAATACCTTGATCACCAGCCCCTTCATCTTTATTTCCAGATGAGTCTACTCCCATAGCTATATCTGCTGATTGGGAATGTAAATGACTTTCTATTTTAGTTGCCTCTTTCCAAGTAAATCCTTCTTGATCATAACCAATATCTTTAATACAGTTTCTTACTTTTGAAATAATTTCATCTTTACTAATTTCTGGACCTCGAACTTCACCTGCAAGAACAACTTTATTCGTTGTTGTAAGTGTTTCGCATGCTACTCTCGAATACGGATCACCCGAAAGATACGTATCAACAACCATATCAGAAATTCTATCAGACACCTTATCAGGGTGTCCCTCAGATACTGACTCGCTTGTAAAAAGAAAATTTTTTAAATTACTCATTTCTGAACCTATTAAATGAAATTATTAAAAAAATATACAATAAAATTAATAGTATAAAAATTTTATTGCCAAATGTTGAAAAGATTGTTTTATCTAAATCTCTTCTTTTTTGAAAGTCAACATAGCCAGACTCTCCATAATTTATCTTTTTCTCAATTTGTCCTAGAGGATTTATAATTGCTGCCATACCATTATTAGATGATCTTAATACATATTTTCCATTTTCTATTGCTCTAAATATACTATGTGAAAAATGTTGCTTAGGTCCTATCGATTTTCCAAACCAACCGTCTTCTGAAATATTTAAAATAAAATCAAAATTGAAATTTTTAGTTAAATTTCCAGTATAAATAATTTCATAACAAATTAGCGGTAAAAATTTTAATTTTTCATTATTAATGTTTATTTCAAAAAAATCTCTTTTATTTCCTTTACTAAATGACTCGATATTATTTGTAATTGTTTTTAAACCAACTTTGTTCATAATACTTTCAAAAGGTAGAATTTCTCCAAATGGTACAAGTTTAATTTTATCGTAATTATCAATCAAATTTAATTTATGATCAAATACGGAAAATGAATTAAAATATTTATAGTTATCGTCCTCAGCCTCTCTTTTAGTAATTCCTAAACCAATTACGTGATCTTTGTCAAAATATTTAGAAATAATATCACTATATAAACCTAATTGATCCTGATACGTATTGGGAATTATTCCCTCTGGCCACACAAAAAAAATTTTTCTTCCCTTTTCTGGTGAACTAATTGAAATTAGTTCTTTGATTACAACTTCTGTCTGAATGTTTTGATAAAATCTATCGAGACTAATATTTGAGCCGATTACTCTTATAGTGTAAGGATTTTCTTTAAATTCTGTGCTTAAGTATTTATTTTTTTGAAAAGCACCAAAAGTAAAAAATAAAATTGGCAGAAGTAGAAAAAATATAGAAACACCTAATTCTTTTTTTGATTTCTTTAAAATAAAAAGTGCTGGTGCTATAAAAAAACTAATTACAATTAAATTTAGTGAGTAAGTACCAATTACAGATACAATGTTTATAAAAGTTAAATTTTTAGAAAAACTATAAACTATCAAATTCCACGGAAATCCAGTTAGAATAAATCCTCTGACAAACTCTATTATCCCAAACAAAAGTGAAAATAAAAAGAAAGCACTTAAAATCCTTTTTTGCTTAAATAAGAAAAAAAAAAATGTAACAAATGCGTAAAACAATCCTAAAAAGGCTGGAATTATAATCATAGCAATTGGTATTAAAAAACTTAAATTTTTATCAAAAGTTAGAGAAATAGTTATCCAATATAAATTTGTTAAAAAATAACTGTAACCAAAAACCCAACCAAAATAAAAAGAGGCTTTTTTTGATATTTTTTGATTAATTTTTTTATATAAAAATATGAACAAAATACTAAATGTAAAAAAGTTTATTAAGTAATAATTAAATGGAGGATGACTTAGAGATGTTAAAGTTCCTAAAACGACTAAAAGAGTTGTCTCAAGTATAAAATTTTTTTTCAATTTAATTCAATAATTTTTCAATAGATTTAAAAATCTTTTTTTCTTCTCTATACATTATTTGATAATCTTTAAGATTAATATGATCATATCCTAATAAATGCAAATATCCGTGTATAAAAATCTTAATAGTTTTTTTTTTAAATTCAAAATTAGTTAATTCTCTAGGTTTATTCATATAATTATAACTGATTATGATGTCACCTAAATAAATTTTTTTTAAATTTTTTGTTTTCTGCCCAGATGGAAAAGAAAGTATATCGGTATGTTTGTTTTTTTTTCTGAATTTTTTATTCAAAATTTTAATATTTTTATTATTCGAAAGTAATATAGTTAAATAAACTTTCTTTTTAAGAAATCTAAATTTTTTTGGAAAATGTTTACAAATATTATTGAATAAGTCCTCTTTTTTTTTTAATTTTTTTGACCAAGATTTTTCCTCAGAAATTACATTAATTCTGATCATTATTGTTGTATGCCTTAACAATTTTTGACACTAGTGGGTGTCTTACAACATCTGAATGGTCAAAACTTACTGTAGAAATTTCATTTATGTGAGATAGTATTTTTTTTGATCTCTCCAGACCTGATGAATTTTTATTTGGTAAATCTATTTGACTTGGATCACCATTAACAACAATTTTAGAATTTTCACCTATTCTAGTAAGAAACATTTTTATTTGTGTATCTGTAGCATTTTGTGCTTCATCTAAAATTGCAAAAGAGTTTTTCAAAGTTCTCCCTCTCATAAAAGCTAGGGGTGCAATTTCAATATCTCCAATTTCTATCATTCTTTGAATCTTTTCAAAATGAAATAAGTCATATAATGAGTCATATAAAGGTCTTAGATAAGGATCAACTTTCTCTTTCATATCTCCAGGTAAAAATCCCAACCTCTCACCCGCTTCTACAGCTGGCCTAGATAAAATTATTCTCTCTATTTTTTTTTCTAATAACATTGTTAAACCAACAGCAACAGCCAAGAAAGTTTTTCCAGTCCCCGCAGGTCCAGCTGAAATTATTATTTCATTTTGTCTTAATGCTCTAACATATTCCTTTTGTTTTTCCGATCTTGGAATAATTGATTTTTTTGGAGTTTTGATAATATCTGTTACATTGGTATTTTTTACCTTTTCATTTATCATGAATTGGTCAACAGAAGATAAGATATCTTTTTGTTCAATAGTTCCGTTATTAATGAATTGATTAGATAAAAATTGAATTGCGTTTTTTACAATCTCATTTTTTTCAGAAGTGGATTTTATAAGAATTGAATTTCCTCTAGAATAAATATTCGCACCAATTAACTTTTCTAATTCTTTTAAATTTTTGTTAAATTCTCCAACAACACCCATTAATAGATCATTTTCATTAAAAATGACACTAATAGAATTGTTCTCGGAATAAACAAATTTTAGTGAAGATTGAATATCTTTTTTTATTGAATTACTCAAATCTACGCTACTCTTCTTTCTAAATCTTTTAAACTTTCACCAAATAAAGTATTTTGGTTACTTTTATTAATTTTAACTTTAATTATATTTCCCACATCTTGATCATTACCATCAAATATGACTGAAGTCATGTACTCAGATCGACCAAAAAATTTTGTACTTTCATTTATTTTATTTTCTACTAAAACATCTATTTCTTTTTCCTCAAGCGATTTATTCATTTTAATTTGATTTTCAAATAATAGATTTTGAACTTTTTCCAATCTTTTGAGTGATATTTTTCTATCAATAGGTTTTAAAGTTGAAGCAGCTGTGCCTGGTCTTGGACTAAATATGAAAGAAAAAGAATTTATGAATTTAATGCTTCTAATTAAATCACATGTTGCTTCAAAATCTTCCTCATTTTCTCCTGGATAACCAATTATAAAATCACTTGAAAATTCAATTTTTGAATTAATGGATCTTAGTTTTTCATATATTTTCATATAATCACTTATTAAGTGTTTTCTATTCATTAACCTAAGAACTTTGTCAGATCCACTTTGAATAGGTAAGTGTACTAATGGCATTAGTTTTTTTGAGATAGTATAAACGTTTATAAGATCACCTGACATATCTCTAGGGTGGGATGTTGTGTATCTTATTCTTTTTATTTCTGGCAATTTATCTATTTCAAGAATCAAATCTGATAACCTATAATTATTATCTTTGTAGGCATTAACATTTTGACCTAATAGAGTAATTTCACAAACACCATTATCGGATAAAAATTTTGCCTCATCAACAATTTTATCAAAAGAGCGAGAATATTCAGGACCTCTTGTGAATGGGACTACACAAAAATTACAAAATTTATCACAGCCTTCCTGTATAGTTAAAAATGAAGATATTTTTTTGGTTGAATTCTTTATTTCGTCTAAATAATTAAATTTTGATATAGCATCAAAATTTGTTTCATCTAATTTTTTTTGCTTATTCAAATATTCTTCAATTTTGCTGTTTAACTTATGATATGATTGTGGTCCAATTACTATGTCAATGTAAGGCTCTCTTTTTAACATCTCTTCATTTTCTGCTTGAGCTACACAACCAGCTACTATTACAATAGGTTTTTTTTTTGATCTAAAATTTTTTTTAACCCTTCCTATTTCATGATAGACTTTCTCTTTTGCTTTATCTCTTATATGACAAGTGTTTAACAAATAAATGTTTGTCTCTTCTAATTTTTCAGTTTTGTAAAAACCTATTTTTTTGACAGTATCGAATATACGATTGGAGTCGTATTCATTCATTTGACATCCAAAGGTTTTGATAAAAATTTTTTTACTCATCTTTTGAGTTTACTTTAACTCCGTACAGCTCAAGCTTATGATCAACTAGTTTATAGCCATACTTTTCTGCAACCTTTTTTTGTAATTTTTCAATTTCTTCGTCTACAAATTCTATTATTTCACCAGTTTTAACATCAATAAGATGATCGTGGTGACCTTCATTTAATTCTTCATATCGTGCTTTACCACCTTTAAACTCGTGTTTTGTAAGTATGCCAGATTCTTCAAATAATTTTACAGTTCTATATACTGTAGCAATGCTAATTTTAGAATCAATTTTAGAAACCCTGCTATAAAGTTCATCTACATCTGGATGATCTGAAGACTCAGACATCACTTTTGCAATTATTCGTCTTTGATCTGTTAGTTTAACTCCTTTGGATAAACATTTTTCTTCAATAGTTTCTGACATAAGTGATTTTAACTCGAATAAATAGGATTAATCAAATTTTTTTCAACATTAAATTTCTCACAAAGTTTAGGTATATTTTCATATTTAACTTCATTCTTTTCATTAAAATCATCAAAACTGAAGGAATAATAGTCTACTTTATATGCCAAATGCATTGCTTTGACAATTGAAAAAGAATTTCTTATTCCAGCAAAACTACCAGGCCCTCTATTTACGTAAATTTGAGATATATTTTTTAAGTCCAATTTTTTTTTATCAAAAAATTCCTTAATAAGTAGTATTAATTTTTCATAATTAGTTTTGGTATTTTCATAAGTAATACTATAATTATTATCCTTATTCATGATCATTAAAAAAATTTCATTTTTAGTAGCGTCAATTATAAGTTTATTCATTTTTCAACTCTTGTATGTAGGTAATTCTAATTCAGAAGATTATAATAGCAAATACTTTTCTGATGATGAAGGTATACTATCATTAATGTATCATCGTTTTAATGAAAACAAATATCCATCTACAAATATTAAAATGGATATATTCAATGAACAAATGAATATTATCAAAAATCAGGGATATGATTTTTATGACCCAAAAAATTTTTTAGATGAAATCAATGAACCAAAAAATAAAAAAAAAATTTTAATTACTATTGATGATGGATTTAAATCTTTTTATAATGAAGCCTGGCCTTATCTTAAGAAAAACAAAATTCCATTTATCTTATTTGTTTCTACAGAGCCTGTAGGTAAAAAAGGTTATATGAGTTGGGAAGAAATAAAAGAAATAGATAATTCAGAAATTGGATATATTGGACATCATTCGCATACTCATGAATACTTAATCGATATGAAAAGTTCGGAGTTTATTAATGATATAGAAACAGCTACAAAAATATTCAAAAAAAAGTTAGGGTATGTTCCAAAAATTTTTTCATATCCATTTGGTGAATATTCTCTTTTTATGAAAAAATACATAAAAAGAAATTTTAAGATAGCATTTGGTCAGCACTCAGGGATAATTGATAGAAATAAAGATAAATTTGAATTACCTAGATTTCCTATAAATGAAAAATATGGTGAAATTGAGAGATTTAAATCAATAATTAATTATGGTCCTTTAGAATATAAAAGCCTCAAACCAGAAGAAAAAAAATTGGATAAATCTAACAACCCACCAAAATTAATTGTTGAATTTTTTGATGAACAAAAAAATATAAAAAATATAAATTGTTACTCTAATGATGGTGGTAAATGGAAAAAGCCAAAACTCAAATATGATAATAATATTTTAATAATTGATTTTGAAAAACCATTTATTCCAAGAAGAGGTAGAGTGAATTGCTCTTTGAATGAAAATGGAAAATGGAGATGGTTTGGAACTCAGTTCACAGTAAAGAAAGATTAAATTAAGCTTTCCAATTCAATACTAGAAGGAAGCAATTTTGCATCATCAAAATCTTTTAAGTTATTTTGCTCTATAATCTTTTGTAAAACTTCAACATATTTTTCACCTGTTTCAGCATAATTTTTCAAATATTCTGCTAGAATCAAACTATCAAGTTCTTTACCTTGATCTCTTAATTCAGCTCTGGCTTTTCTAAAATCTTTATATGATGAATGCGTATTCAAATTTCTTTGATAAGCTCTGACAGAAGCTTGTAAAACATTAAACTTCATTACTTTATGACCTTCATTTTTATCTGAATCTTTAGGTTTGAGTCCTTCGCCAGACCAAGTCCACTGACCAAATAAGGCATTTCCCTCCTGTGCAAATCTAGAAGTACCCCATCCTGTTTCTTTTGCAGCTTGTGCAAGAGCAAGGGAAACAGGCACTTCATCCATTCTTATTTTTAAAATTGATAAATCTCTTGAATTAATTCCATACTGTTTGAATTTTTTATCTAGCCATTTAATTTCTAATTTCGTGTTGTTGCTTTTGTTTATGATTGTAAATAGTCTTTTCCTATCTATTCGAATGTTATTATTTTCTTTTAAAATTAAGGGCAAAACTATTTGTATAAAGAATTCTTTTCTTTTTTTTGTACTTTCAATCATTTTAATTTCTTGAGGAAGAAGTGTTAAAGCTACAGGTTTAACCAGTTTTTTTTCTCTTACATCGTTCAGTGAATAATTTGTATCTTCGAATAACTGTTTAATGGTTGAGGCATTTAATCTTACTGTATCAACTTCTAAATCATTTAGAGTGAATATATCTCTCAATAAATCACTTTCATTCAAAATTTCATTGTTATCTTCAATACCATTTTTTTTTTTATTTAATGTATAGGCCAATACAGCTTTTGAATTATTTTGAACTGAATTCAGATCTTTGTTTGCAAAATTAATTATTAATGGAGCAGAATAAAAAAAGAAAACTACTAGAATTGAGCTTATAAAGATACGTGGCAATGAACCTATATTCTTTTTATCAAAAAATTTAAGTACTTTTATTTTTGATTTATTATTTCTAATCATAAATTTATACTGCAATAACCTCTTTTACCTCTGGTATATAATGGCACAAAAGATTTTGAACTCCTTGTTTAAGTGTCATAGTCGAACTTGGGCATCCTGAACAACTTCCTTGAAGTTGAACTTTAACTATGCCATTTTTAAACTCTTTAAACTTAATATCACCACCATCTTTAGCTACAGCTGGTCTAATTTTTTGGTCCAACACTTTTACAATTTTTTTTTCAATTTCTTCTAAATTTTCTTTATCCTCATCTAAACTTTTTTCAATAACACATTCTTTACCTTCATTATAAAAATCATTTATCAATGAGATTGCAATATGCTTAATTTCATCCCATGAAATATGCTCAGTTTTGTTAATAGATATAAAATCTTTTCCTAAAAAAATTCCCTCAACACCATTAATTGATAATAAATTTCTAATTAAATTATTTTTGGTATCATCTTTATTTGTTATTTCATATGAGCCATTGTTTGAAACAAGTTTACCAGGTAAAAATTTTAATGAATTTGGATTTGGTGTAGTTTCAGTTTGAACAAACATAACTTATATATAATCTAAAATTTCAAAATTTAAACTTGTTAATAAAAAAAATTTAAAAACCCATTATTTTATGAATTTCTTTAATCTTCTTTGATGCTATATCATTTGCTTTTTGAGCACCTTCGACTAAGATTTCATCAAGATGACCTTTGTCATTTAATAACTTTTTAATTTCAAGTGAAAGTGGAAATATTTTATCAACTAGAACTTGAGTTAAATTTTCTTTAAATTCAGAAAAATTTTTTCCAGAAAATTCTTTTACAGATTTTTCTAAGTCTATCTTTTTTAAAATTGAATAAATGCCTAATAAATTTCTGGCTTCAGGTCTTTTATCTAAATCTTTTATATTTACCGGCATAGGTAAAGGATCAGTTTTAGCTTTTTTAATCTTATTTATGATTTGATCTTGCGTATCGCTTAAATTTATTCGACTCAAATCAGATATCTCTGATTTACTCATTTTTTTTAAACCATCTTTAAGACTCATTATTCTTGAAAACTCTTTTTGAATTAAAGGCTCTGGTGCTATAAAAAAATTTTCTACTTTAAAATCATTGTTAAATTTTTGTGCTATATCTCTACAAAGTTCTAAATGTTGTTTTTGATCATCTCCTACTGGAACATGAGTTGCGTCATACAATAAAATATCCGCCGCCATTAGAACTGGATAAGAATAGAGGCCTACACTAGCCTTTTCTTTATCCTTTCCTGCTTTTTCTTTAAATTGTGTCATTCTATTTAACCATCCCATTCTGGCAATACAGCCTAAAATCCATGCGGCTTCTGAATGTGCGCTAACTTGAGACTGATTAAAGATAATATTTTTTTTTGGATCTATTCCACTGGCAATGAAAGTTGCAACAGTTTCGCGAATATTATTTCTAAATTCCTTAGGATCTTGATTTACAGTAATAGCATGGAGATCTACTACACAAAAAATACACTCATTGTCATTTTCGTTGCTTAAATCTACAAAATTCTTGATGGCACCTAAATAATTGCCCAAATGAAGATTCCCAGTGGGTTGAACACCTGAAAAAATTTTTTTTCCCATAAGTTAATACCTTAATTGAAGATCTTTATAATTAAAAGCTTTGATAAAAAATGATAGTAGTAAATAGAAACTTAAGGTCAATAAAACCGAAAGAATTAAATAAAACGATTTGAAATGAGAATCATAAATTAACTGATTTTTAAATATAAAAATTAGATAATTAAAAAATATTCCCATAATGATTGATGCTAAAACTATTTTAAAAAAGCTTACTAAAAACGAGGCATTAAACTCAAACAAATCTTTATTTCTTAGATAAATAAACAAAATTATAGAATTAAACCAAGATGAAATCGTAGTAGCTATTGGAATAATTATAAATCCAATACTTTTAAAATAGTATAGACTTATAAAAATATTTATAAATACGGAAATTAGAGAGATATAAAACGGAGTTTTGGTGTCATTATTAGCAAAGAAAAAAGTGGAAAAAACTTTTATGAAAGCAAAGGCTGGTAAACCTAAACCAAAATAAAAAAGTGCTTTTGCTGAGTTTAAAACTGCATCATTGGTAAATGAGCCATAACCAAATAAAGCTGAAACTATTTCTTCGGAACCTATAAATAATGCAACAGAAGCAGGTAAACTTAAAAACATACTTAATTCTAGTGCTTTATTTTGAATAAGTAGAACTTTAATCTTTTTTTTAAGGTAAACATGTTTTGAGAGTTGAGGAAGAACAACTACACCGATTGCAATTCCAGCTATTGCTAAGTTTATTTGATAAATCCTATCAGCATAATAAAGATATGAAACTGCACTTGTTTGAAATGAAGCAATAATTGTTCCGATTAATATATTTATTTGTGTAACTCCTGATGAAAAAATACTTGGTAGTAATTTTTTAAAAAAATTTTTTACTTTGTTATTAATGGTAATTTTAAAATTTATTTTTATTGAAAAAAATTTTTTTACAAATTTATATAAAAAAAATAGCTGTATTAAACCTGCTATAGAAACTCCAAATGATAGATAAAAAACTAATTCATCGCCAAAATAATTTCCACAAAAAAGAATTCCAATCATTACAATATTCAAAATAATTGGTGCAGCTGATGCAGCTGCAAACTTATTATGAGAATTAAGTATACCAGCAAAAAAAGAGGACAGGCTTACAAACATTAAAAAAGGAAAGGTAATTCTTGTTAAATCCGTTGCAACTTTAATCTTTTCACTATCTTCAACAAATCCTGGAGCGATTAAACTAACCACTATAGGCATAAAAATTTCTGCAACTAAAACTAAAAAAAGTAAAGCTAAAAATAATAAATTAAAAATTTCATTTGCAAAAATATTTGATTTTTTTTTTCCTTGAGCTAATTCTGAAGTATAGCTTGGTACAAATGCAGCATTAAATGTGCCTTCAGCAAACAGTCTTCTAAAAGTGTTAGGAATCCTGAAGGCCACAAAAAAAGCATCAGCTAAAAAACTTGTACCTAAAAAAATTGCAATTAAGATATCTCTTAAATAACCAAGTAATCTGCTGATTATAGTATAAAATCCAAAAGTGCCTGTTGACTTAACTAAATTCATAAATCATATTAGTCTTAATTTTACCCCATTTGTACACCTAATTAACGTAAATGAAAAAAACAAAAATTGATCATTACACTGATAAGGAAGCTTTAGATTTTCATAGTCATAAGAAGCCAGGAAAGATTGAAATATCTTCCTCAAAAAATATGACTTCAAAAAGAGATCTTGCATTAGCATATTCTCCAGGAGTTGCAGCTCCTGTAAGAGCAATCAGTGATAATCCCGATGCAGTGTTTGATTATACTAGTAAAGGAAATCTTGTTGCTGTCATAAGCAACGGGTCAGCGATTTTAGGTATGGGAAATTTAGGTGCTTTAGCCTCCAAACCAGTTATGGAAGGTAAAGCAGTTTTGTTTAAAAGATTTGCAGATATTGACTCCATTGATCTTGAAATAGACTCATCAGACCCTAATGAAATTATTAATAGTATAAAAAATTTTGCACCAAGTTTTGGTGGTATAAATCTTGAGGATATAGCTGCCCCAGATTGTTTTGTTATTGAGGAAAAACTTCAAGAAATATTAGATATACCCGTATTTCATGATGATCAACATGGAACAGCAATTATTACTACTGCTGCATTAATTAATGCACTGGATATCAGCAAAAAAAAGATTGATAAAATAAAAGTAGTTGTTAATGGTGCTGGAGCCTCAGCGATGGCATGTACCAATTTGTTTAAAAAAAGTGGTGTGCCTCAAAAAAATATTACAATGGTTGATAGGACAGGTGTGATCTTCAAAGGAAGAGAAAATTTAAATCAATGGAAATCTGATCATGCGATAGATACTAAGGATCGAACATTAGATGATGCTATTAAAAATGCTGATGTATTTTTAGGTTTGTCAGCGAAAGGAGCTTTAACAAAAGATATGGTTAAAAAAATGGCCAAGAAACCAATAATATTTGCATGTGCTAACCCAGATCCTGAAATTACACCAGAGGAAATTGAGGAGGTCAGAGATGATGCAATTATTGCAACAGGAAGGTCAGATTACCCTAATCAAGTAAATAATCTAATTGGATTTCCATATATTTTTAGAGGTGCTTTAGATGTTAGATCAAAAACTATAAATGAAGAAATGAAAGTTGCAGCTGCAAATGCAATAGCTAATTTAGCAAAAGAGGATGTGCCAGATGAAGTTGTTGCTGCAATGGGAGGTGAAAGACCCCACTATGGTAAAGATTATATAATTCCATCAACATTTGATCCAAGATTAATAAGTGTAATACCTTTGGCTGTTGCTAAAGCTGCAATTGATACCGGTGTAGCAAGAAAAAAAATTGAAAATTTTGACTTATATAAAGATCAACTAAAACAAAGACTAGACCCCACAGTAACAATTATGCAAGGTGTACATAGTTATATTAAGAAAAAACAAAAAAAAGTTGTTTTTGCTGATGGTGAAGATGAAAATACGCTTAAAGCAGCCATAGCATTCAAAAATTCAAAACTTGGAATACCTATTTTAGTTGGAAAAGAAGAATTGATCAAAAATCAAATAAAAAAAATTGGCTATAATGAAAATTTCGACATTGAGATTGTTAATTCAAAAGATAAAGAGAAGAGAGAAAAATATGTAAAACACTTATTTAAAAAACTTCAAAGACAAAAAGGAATGCTGGAATGGGATTGTGATAGACTCATAAGAAATGATAGGGTGATTTGGTCTTCTTGTATGGTTGCTTGCGGTGATGCGGATGCAATGGTGACTGGTAATACTAGAAGATATTCTGCCTCTTTAGAAAAAATAACTCAAGTAGTAGAACCGAGAGATGGGGAAATTATGTTTGGTTTAAATTTAATTGTTAATAGAGGTAAAACAATTTTTTTATGTGATACCTCAGTAATTGAATACCCTGATGCCAGACAACTCGCAGAAATGGCAAAATCGGCAGCTAGAGTAGTAAGACTTTTTGGTTTTGATCCTAAAATTGCTTTTTTGTCTCATTCAACTTTCGGTCAACCAGCTACAGATAGAACTAAAAGATTAAGCGATGCAGTTGAAATACTGAAAAAAGAAAAAGTAAACTTTAAATTTGATGGTGAAATGCAGCCAGACGTTGCTTTGGAAGAGATTTATAAAGAACTTTATCCATTTTCTGAAATCGTTGGGAATTCAAATATTTTAATTATGCCAAGCCAGCATAGTGCTGCAATTTCATATAAGATGATAAAATCGATGAGTAGAGCAAAGGTTATTGGACCATTACTAATTGGTTTAGGGCTACCAATTGAAATCGCACCACTCAGAACCTCAACATCAGAAATAATAAATTTAGCTTCGATTGCAGCTTATTCTGCGGATGTAATTGAGTATAAAAAATAAATTAATTTTTCTGAATTCTTAAATCATCCACAAGAAGAATACTTGCTATAACGTCTTGAACATCTTTAATTTTTTTTGCTTCATCTAATACATCTTCTTTTTCATTAGATGTAACCGCAATCCCATAAAGATAAATTTTCTTTTTATAAGTATCTATTTGATAGTTAGTTGCTTTAATATTCTTATTCATTATCAGAGCAGTTCTTAATTGTGATGTTATCAAGATATCTTTGGCAGATTGTTTAAAATTAAACTCTTCTTTAACTTTAATATCGTTTCTAACTGATCTTACTCCATCTGTTTCCCAAGCCATTTTAGTTAATTTCAGTTTTTCCTCTGGATCTTCAACTTTTCCGGTCAGAAAAATCCTTCCATCTAAAACTTTTGAATTTATGGAAAATAAGTATTTTTTATCTAACAATAATATTCTAGCAGATAAGTTTTTTTGCATTATTGAGTCATCGATTTGAGTACCTACTGATCTTGGATCAAAAGCCACACTTACTCCAGTTCCAAAAAGTCCTTTTGATGAGACACCAACACAACCAGATAATAAAACTAATATTGATAATATAATAAAAATTTTATTTTTCATTTTTAAGTTTTAAGCAATAATTGTAAATATCTTTATTTGATATTTTTTTGTCTTTATTTATTAGTTTGACAATTTCTTTTATTGTAAATTTATTTATCATTTTGTTAATTATCTTTTTATCTGATTCACCTAAGGTTTGTGAAGTTTTTTTATTCTTTTTTATTTCTGAAACTATTAAAGTCAATTCTCCTTTTAAATTCAAATTTAAAGACTCAATTTTATCTATTTCTGATCTTATAAATTCTTCATAATATTTAGTCATTTCTCTACAAATAAGAATTTTTCTTCCTAAGAAATTCTTTTTTAAAAAAGGAATAATTCTATTAATTTTTTTTGAAGAAATAAAAAAAACTAAACATGCATCTAGACCTGATAAATTTTTCAAATCTTCTTCTAAAATCTTTTTTTTTTCAGGAAAAAAACCGTAAAAAAAGAACTTTTCAGAGAAACCAGAAATTGACATTGCTGCTGTAACTGATGAAGGTCCAGGAATAGGTAATACATCTATATCATTTTTAATACACTCATTTACTAAAATTGAGCCAGGATCTGAAATAGCAGGAGTTCCTGCGTCTGATATTAAAGATATTACAAATCCATCTTTTAAGAGACCCAAAATTTTATTAATATTTTTTTTTTCATTAAACTTATGATTTGAAATAAGTTTTGTTTCAATTTCATATTTATTTAATAAATTCTTTGAAACTCTAGTATCTTCACATAATATATAGTCAGATTTTCTTAATATATCTATAGCTCTAAAAGTAATATCACTTAAATTTCCTATTGGAGTGGAGATTAAATAAAGCCCTTTTTTAATTTCTTTGTTGTTAGATTGAGAATTTCTGACCATAATTACAAATTAAATATTATAATATCATTAAAATGAGTAAATTTTTTAAAATTCTTTTGTTATTTTTTTTAAGTCTGTTCAATTTTTATTTCTTACCAGTTTTAGCTGAAGAAAAAATAAAGATTGGTCTATTAGTGCCTACAACAGGAGACAATAAGAATTTAGGACAACAAATAATTAAATCTGCTAGAATTGCATTAAAAGAAATTGGAAGTGAAAAAATAGAAATTTATCTAAAAGATACGAACTCAGATCCTAATAAAGCTTTGAAATCTGCAACCGAGTTAAAAGATATGGGTATAAAAGTTGTTATAGGTCCAATTTTTTACGAAAGTTTGATTTATCTTGAAGAAGTTCCGGAAGTTACCTTTTTGTCTCTAACTAATAAAACAGTTAATTTGCCTAGTAACGTTATTAGCGCAGGTATAAATGCGACCTCCCAATTAAATACAATTAAAAAATTTATTGAAAATAATGAAATTAAAAAGACAATTTTTTTGACACCTAAACTGGATTATGAAATTGAAATAAAAAAAGCAATCAAACAATCTAAATTAAAAGTTAACAAACATTATATATATGATATTGAGCCTACAAAACTAACAGCTCAAATTGAAAAAATTACTAATTATAAGATTAGGAAACAAAATTTAGATGATGAAATTAGAAGAGTTGAAAATTCAAATCTCATCGATAAAGAAAAACAATTAGAAAAATTAAACAAAAGATATACGATTGGAAATGTAAATTTTGACTCTGTGATTATTTCTGATTTCGATCAAAATCTTAAAAGTGTAATCACTTCTCTTTTATACACTGATGTTTCACCGAAAAATAAATATTTTATCGTTTTTAATCAATGGTTTGATGAAAGTATAATTAATGAAAAAAACCTTCAGCCAATATATTACCCTTCTGTTAATAAAAAAAACCTACAGGACTTTGAAAATAAATTTAATAAAGAATTTAAAGAAATTCCTAATCATTTATCATTGTTAAGTTATGATTTAATTGGATTAGTTTATTATCTATCTTTAAAAAATGATTTAATAAATAAAGAGAAAATTTTTAAAGAAGAAAATTCTTTTAAAGGCAAAATTGGAATTTTTGATATAGAAAATAATAAAATTAATCACAGACTAAATTTCTATCAAATTTCAGATGGAGAACTTAAAGAAATTTTTTAATTTTTTTAAAAGCTTTATATCTATGATCTAATCTGCATTTTTGCAATGGTTTCATTTCAGCAAATGTTTTTTTGCTTTTATTGGGAATAAAAATTGGATCATAGCCAAAACCGTTTTTACCCTTAGGAGTGTTTGAAATTTTACCCTCAACAATTCCTAATACACATGCAATTTTTTTTTTCAAAAAACTTAAGGATAAAGCACAAACAAAACGAGCTTTAATTTTTTTATTCTTCCATTTTTTGTCTTTTTTATTTAATTCTCTATAAACTCTTTTAATTGCTTTGTTAAAATCTGAATTAGCACCACCCCATCTAGCAGAAAAAATTCCGGGTTTTTTATTTAACAGATCAATTTCTAATCCTGAATCATCTGCTAAACAGATAAGATTGGTTTTACTTGAAAAATAATTTGATTTAATTAATGAATTTTGCTGAAAAGTTTTACCATTTTCCTTGGGACTTTTAAGTTTAAACCTAGCAGTGGAATATGTTTTGATATATTTAGGTAATAAATCCCTTATTTCTCTCAATTTTCCTTTGTTATTTGTGCCTATAAGTAATTTTTTAATTTTTTTATTTTGCATCTAGAAATTTTAAATTTTCTTACCATATATTTTGTAATGGAAAAAGAACAAAACCAAAAAACAGAAGATAATACCCAAATTGAAAATAAAGATGACGAAGTCATCAATGAAACATCTAATAACAAACCTGATAACAACTTAGATACTAAACAAGAAGAAACAGAAATAAAACCTGAAGATAAAATTAGAGAATTAGAAGATAAATTAGCAAGAACTTTTGCTGAAATGGAAAATCAAAGACGAAGATTTGAAAAAGAGCGAGAAGAAGCCTATGAATATGGTGGTTTTAATTTTGCGAAAGAAGCTTTAAATCTAATTGATAATCTAGAAAGATCAAAACAAATTTTACAAAATGACGAAACTCTAAAAAACTCCGATGCATTAAAAAAAATACTTGAACACTTTGATATAATTTACAAAGATATACTTTCAGTATTTTCCAAAAATAATATTAAACCTATAGATTGTTTAAATAAAAAGTTAGACCCAAATTTTCATCAAGCAATGATGGAAATTGATGATGATCAAAAAGAGCCCGGGACTATTATCCAAGAAATACAAAAAGGCTTTACTATAAAGGATAGGTTGTTGCGACCTTCCTTAGTTGGGGTATCAAAGAAAACAGAAAAAAAAGACCCAAATACTGAGGAAAATAAAGAAAATTTTGAAAATAAATAATGAAAACACCAACTTGTAGAATTAAATTTAACCCCTATATGAAGGATGAGAAATAAAAAAAATGAGCAAAATAATTGGAATAGATTTAGGAACAACTAACTCTTGTGTGGCTATTATGGAAGGTAGTCAGGCAAAAGTATTGGAAAACGCTGAAGGTGCAAGAACTACACCATCAGTAGTAGCTTTCACTGAAGATAATGAAAAATTAATTGGTCAACCTGCAAAAAGACAAGCAGTTACAAATCCTGAAAATACAATTTTCGCTGTCAAAAGATTAATTGGAAGAAACTTTGAAGACCCCACGGTAAAAAAAGATATTGAGGCTGCACCATTTAAAATTGTAAATTCTGAAAAAGGAGATGCATGGATTGAGGCTAAAGGGGAGAAATATTCACCATCACAAATCTCTGCTTTCATTTTACAAAAAATGAAAGAAACAGCAGAAAAATATTTAGGACAACCAGTATCAAAAGCAGTGATAACTGTTCCAGCATACTTTAATGATGCGCAAAGACAAGCAACTAAGGATGCAGGTAAAATTGCTGGTCTTGAAGTGTTAAGAATTATTAATGAACCTACTGCTGCATCTCTTGCATATGGTTTAGATAAAAAACAAAACAAAAAAATAGCAGTGTATGACTTAGGAGGAGGGACATTCGATGTTTCAATTCTTGAATTAGGTGATGGTGTTTTTGAAGTTAAATCTACAAATGGCGATACTTTTTTAGGTGGAGAGGATTTTGACAATGCAATTGTAGAGTACTTAATTGGTGAATTCAAAAAAGATAGTGGTATTGATTTAAAATCAGATAAACTTGCTTTACAAAGATTAAAAGAAGCTGCAGAAAAAGCTAAAATAGAATTATCTGCTGCTGAGCAAACTGACATCAATCTTCCATTTATAACAGCTGATAAGACTGGTCCTAAACATATCAATTTAAAAATGACTAGAGCTAAACTTGAAGCTTTAGTGGAAGACTTAATTGCTAGAACAATCCCACCCTGCAAAACAGCTTTAAAAGATGCTGGTATTTCAGCAAGTGATGTTGATGAGGTAGTTATGGTTGGTGGTATGACTAGAATGCCGAAAGTAATAAATGAAGTTAAAAATTTCTTTGGTAAAGAACCAAATAAAAGTGTTAATCCTGATGAAGTTGTTGCAATGGGCGCAGCAATACAAGCAGGTGTGCTACAAGGAGATGTTAAGGATGTTCTATTGTTGGATGTAACACCTTTGTCACTTGGAATTGAGACACTTGGAGGTGTATCTACAAAATTAATTGAAAAAAATACTACTATTCCAACCAAAAAAAGTCAGGTTTTTTCTACTGCTGAAGATAACCAACCTGCAGTTTCAATTAGAGTTCTTCAGGGAGAAAGAGAAATGGCCACAGACAATAAATTATTAGGAAATTTTGAGCTAGTTGGTATCGCTCCAGCTCCTAGAGGAGTTCCACAAATTGAAGTGACTTTTGACATCGATGCTAATGGAATAGTTAATGTTTCAGCTAAAGATAAAGGCACTGGAAAAGAACAAAAAATTCAAATTCAAGCATCTGGTGGATTAAGTGATGAAGAAATTGAAAAAATGGTTAAAGATGCAGAAGCAAACAAAGAAGCAGATAAAAAGAAAAGAGAGTCAGTTGATGTTAGAAATCAAGCTGATACTTTAATTCATTCAACAGAAAAAAATCTAAAAGAACACGGTTCTAAAATTTCTGATGCTGAGAAAAAAGCCATTGAAGATGGCTCAGCTGCATTAAAAGAATCTCTAAAAGGTGAAGATATAGAAGATATAAAAAAGAAAACAGAAACACTTGTCCAAGCTTCAATGAAACTTGGTGAGGCAATTTATAAATCACAACAAAACACGAAACCAGAGTCTAATAAAGATGATGGTAAAGATGAAAAGGGAAAAAAAGACGATAATGTTGTTGATGCGGATTTTGAGGAAGTAAAAGACGAAAATAAAGAAAAAAGCGCTTAACTGACATCTATTTGTCCAGGTTATTTAAATGGCTAAAAGAGACTATTATGATGTCCTAGGTGTTAACAAAAGTGCAAGTCCCGAAGAACTAAAATCTGCTTATCGAAAACTTGCTGTAAAATACCATCCAGATAAAAATCCTGGAGATAAATCAGCTGAAGATAAATTTAAAGAAGCCAGTGAAGCATACGGAGTATTATCCGATAAATCTAAAAAAGAAAACTACGATAATTTCGGACATGCTGCTTTTGAGAATGGTGGTGGAGGCCAAGGTGGGTTTGGAGGATTTGGAGGATTTAGTGGTGCAGATTTTTCAGATATTTTTGAAGATTTTTTTGGTGATTTTGGTGGAGGGGGTAGAAGAGGTTCAAGAGGTCGAAGTTCAAATAACAGAGGTTCTGATTTAAGATATGATTTATCAATCACGCTAGAGGAAGCGTATTTAGGAAAAAAACAAAACATACAATTCTCAACATCAGAAAAATGTAATACTTGTAAAGGAAATGGATCAAAACCCGGTACTAGTCCTGACAGATGTACTTATTGTGGAGGAAATGGAAGGGTAAGATCTAATCAAGGTTTTTTTACAGTTCAACAAACATGTCCTCAATGCGCTGGAAGTGGAGAGGAAATTACAAATCCTTGCACGGATTGTAATGGTCAAGGAAATAAACAAGCTTCTAAAAAAATATCAGTAACTATACCAAAAGGCGTAGATGACGGTACAAGAATTAGACTCGCTGGAAAAGGTGAGGCTGGAAGTAGAGGTGGAGCAAGTGGAGACTTATACTTATTTATAAATGTAAAATCTCATGAATTGTTTAAAAGGTCTGATGTTAATTTATTTTTTGAATTTCCAATTTCTATAGCTGATGCTGCACTTGGAACTACTATAGAAATTCCAACAATTGATGGTAAAAAAGCAAAAATCAAGATACCAGATGGCACTCAAGATGGTAAACAATTTAGATTAAAAGGTAAAGGGATGCCTTTTATGAGACGAGGCGATTATGGAGATCTATATGTGCAAGTTAAAACAGAAGTTCCAGTTTTTCTTAATAAAGAACAAAAAGAATTATTAGAAAGATTTAGAAAAATAGAAAATGAAAAATCAAATCCAAGCATAAAAAAATTTTTTCAAAAAGCTAAAAGTTTTTGGAATAGTTAACAAATGAATTTAGAACAGATAATGCCCGCTATTTTCTTAATAGCAGTTTTAATTTTAGTTCTTCCAGGTTTCTTAAGTTCTAATTCAAAACCAAAACAATTTATTAAAAACTTATTTATTTGGTCTATAATTGTTGTCTCTATTGTGATAATTACATATCTTATCTTTTAATGAAAAAAATAAATTTAGCTATCACTGGATGTTTAGGGCGGATGGGTCAACAGATAATTAAATCAGTAAAAAATGATAAAAACTTTAAATTGGTAGCAATTACTGAAGGTAAAAGAATAAATAAAAAAATTAATGGGGTCAAAATAGATATAAACACCGAACAAACATTTAAAAAAGCAAATCTAATAATTGATTTTACAGTGCCGAAATGCACTTTTCAGATTTTAAGAATAGCAACAAAATTAAAAAAAAGAGTAGTAATTGGAACTACTGGATTTACCAAAAAAGAAGAAAATTTGATAAAAGAATTTTCAAAAAAAATCCCAATTTTAAAAGCAGGAAATATGAGTTTAGGTATTAACCTTTTAATGTATCTAACAGAAATTACTTCTAGTTCCCTTGGAAAAAATTTCTTAAGTAAAATATATGAAATTCATCATAAACATAAAAAAGACTACCCTTCTGGTACTGCATTAATGTTGGGGAAAGGAATAGCTGTCGGAAAAAAAAGGAACTTTTATAGCCTTATTGGAAAAAAATATTTAAATAAAAAAAGTTTTCCTTATGGAAGTAAAATTAATTTCAACTCTGTAAGAAAAGGTGAAATTATTGGAGAACATGAAGTAAAATTCTCAAGTGGAAAGGAAATAATAACTTTAAACCATGAAGCTTTTGATAGAGCTTTATATTCAGAAGGCGCCTTATCAGCCGCGAAATGGCTGATGAGTAAAAAACCAGGCCTATACTCTATGAGAGACCTTATGAATTTCAAATAATGAATGAAGTTCAAAAAGCCAAAATAATTCATAGAATTTTAAATAAGATTTATCCAAATATTAAAGTTCCTCTGAAAAGTAGAAACGTTTTTACATTATTAATTTCTGTTTTACTTTCTGCTCAGTGCACCGATGTAAATGTAAATAATGTAACAAAAAATATTTATCCAAAATATTATAAACCACATCATTTTAAAAAATTAGGAAGAAAAAAAATTGAAAAATTAATTAAAAAGATTGGTATTTTTAGAATTAAAGCGAAAAGTATTTATAATCTCTCAAAATTATTGATTGAGAAACATAGGGGTAAAGTTCCAAAAACTTTTGAAGAATTAGAAAAACTTCCTGGTGTTGGTCATAAAACAGCGAGTGTAGTAATGTCTCAAGGATTTGGACATCCTGCATTTGCTATTGATACGCATATTCATAGGTTAGCTCAAAGATGGGGTTTAACAAATGGAAAGAACGTTACACAGACCGAAAAGGATTTAAAGAGACTGTTTCCCAAGAAAGATTGGAACAAACTTCATTTACAAATAATCTATTATGGAAGAGAATATTGTAAAGCTCGAGATTGTTATGGATTAACTTGTAAAATCTGTACCACTTGTTATCCTAAAAGAAAAAAACCTCTAATTACAAAAAAAGCATAAAATGAAAATTCTCGGTATTGGAAATGCAATCGTTGATGTAATTTGTAAGGTAAATGAAAATTTCATTTCGAAAAATAACTTAACTAAAGGTACAATGAAGTTAATTTTTGAGGAAAATGAGTTTCAAAATTTACTTTCTGATTTAAAAATTGAGAGAACAATTTCAGGTGGTTCGGTTGCAAACTCGATTGTAGGTTTATCTCAACTTGGTGATGAAGTGGGATTTATAGGAAAAATTTCAGATGATGATTTAGGTGATAAATATGAGGTAGGCTTAAAAAATGAAAATGTTAAATATTTTTACTCTAAAAAAAAAGAAAAACTTCCAACTGGAACATGCTTAATATTGGTCACACCTGATTCAGAACGAACGATGTGTACCTTTCTAGGTACAGCCGGTCAAATTAATGAGGATGATATTAATTTAGACGCATTAAATAAAAGTGAATTAATTTTTTTAGAGGGTTATCTATGGGATGAAGGAAACCCTAAAAGAGCATTTGAAAAGGCTATCAAAAATTCAAAAAAAGTTGCAATGTCACTCTCTGATAAATTTTGTGTAGAGAGACACAAACCGCATTTTTTAAATCTCGTTAAAAATAAATTAGATATCATATTTGCAAATGAAGAGGAGATTATGTCTTTAATTGATACTAATAATTTTGATGAGGTAATAAATTTTGCAAAAGAAATTAATAAACACTTAATAATTACTCGTGGAGAAAAAGGAGCTATTTCAGTTTTACATAATAAAATTTCAGAAATAGGAGTAAAAAATAATTTAAAAATTGTAGATTTAACTGGAGCCGGAGATTTATTTGCTGCAGGATACCTTCACGAGTTAATAAAAAACTCATCACCAAAAAAATGCTTGGAAAAAGGAACTGAACTTTCGTCAAGAATAATTCAACAAATTGGTGCTAGATTTTAATTTTTTTTGATTGCCTTTTAAAACTTCCTTTACCTTTTTTAGGCTTGATAACACGAGGTTTAAATTTTTTTGTAAATAAATTTTTTGCAATAAAATTTTTTTTTTTCAATTTATATTATATCCATCTTTAGAACTTACTATAAAATTATCATCATTGAAGATATCTTTAATTTTTTTTCTTAATCTATATATATGAGTTTCTACAGTATGAGTATCTAACTCAGATTCATAATTCCAAACTTCTTTTTCTAATTGATCGACATTTACAGGAGATTTTGAATTATTCAAAAATAATATCATGTTAGTTTCTCTCTCAGTCAGATTTAATTTTAGTTGATCTTTTGCGATTTCTCTTGAATTAAGATTCAATTTATAAACTCCAATTTTATGTTCCGATTGTTTAGCAAAATTATTCTTTAAAAAATGTAAATTAATTGTTTGAATAACTTTACTGATTGCTATTGGGGTTTTTTCTATCACTATATTAATATCATTTTTTAAATTTGAAATTTTTTTATTTGAAAGAACTAATAAGTTTGTATCAGAATTCTTTAACTTAAAATCTAGATTAGTTTTATCCGCATAATCTAATTGAAAATTTAAATATTCTTTGATTTCATTTAAAATATCGAACATAACTTTGAAATCAAAAACAATTATTTTTTTTAAATTCATATATAATTAAATTATGACAATTATTATCAAAAATAAAGAAACACTTATATATGATGATTTTATATTTAAATGCTGTGTTGGAAAAAATGGAATTACCAAAAATAAGAAAGAAGGTGACAAAAAAACTCCAGTAGGCTTATACAATTTGGAAAATCTTTATTTTAGAGATGATAGGGTTGAAAAACCAACAACTTTATTAAAATGTATACCAATTCATAAAAAGATGGGATGGTGTGATGATGTAAAAAATAAAAATAAATATAACAAATTAATAAATATAAAAAAAAACGTTAGACACGAAAAACTTTTCAGAAAAGATAATATATATGATTTTTTAATCCCAATTTCTTACAACAGAAAAAAAAGAATTATCGGAAAAGGAAGTGCAATTTTTATTCATTTAACAAATAATTATAAAAAGACAGAAGGTTGCATAGGCCTAAAAAAAAATGATTTTTTAATTTTATTAAAATTAATAAATAAAAAAACAAAGATCAAAATTATCTAATTTCTCAATCCAAAAATTTTTGAACCAATTCTCAAATAAGTAGCAGAATTTTTTGCAGCGTCTATATAGTCTGATGTCATGCCCATACTTAAATCCTTTAACTTTAATTCATCATTTATTGTTTTCATTTCTTTAAAATATAAATTTGAATCTTTTCCCAATGGTGGAATACACATCAAACCCAAAACTTCTAATTCTAAATTTTTACAAAAATTGTATAGATTTTTTAAATCTTTTTTGGAAACACCAGATTTTTGATCTTCATCCCCAATATTGACTTGAATAAATAATTTTACTTTTTTATTTTGTTTTTTTTGTTCTTCTGATATTTTTTTTGCAAGTTTTTCATTATCCACTGAATGAATAAAATCAAAGAGATTTACAGCAAATTTCACTTTATTTGTTTGGAGTTTCCCAATTAGATGTAATTTCACATCTGGATATTTCACCTTTAAATTTGTCCATTTATTTAATGCCTCTTGAACTTTATTTTCTCCGAAATGACTATGACCATATTCGATCAATGGAACAATTTCTGACTCAGGGAATGTTTTGCTAACAGCTATTATAATTGGCAAAGAATTTTCTTTAATTTCTGACTTTAATTCTCTATTTATATCCTCGAGATTTTTAATTGTTTTATGCATAAGCTAATTCCAAGATATTATTATTTTATTGATAAATTAGATATCGAAGAAATAAAAAATATAAACAATAAAATTGCAATTATTTATCGAAATTACTCAAATAAACCAACTATTAATGAAATAAAAAAATTTTATAGTTTTTGTAAAAAAAAACAAATCAAATTTTTAATTTCTAATTATTTTGATATTGCTGTTAAGTTAAACCTTGATGGGTTCTACATTCCATCATTTAATACTAGGTTATATTTACAAAAAAATTACCATAAAAAAAAGTTTTTAATTATTGGCTCAGCTCATAATATTAAAGAAATAAAAATTAAAGAAAAACAAAATGTAAAATTAATCTTTTTATCACCTATTTTCAAAACTAAAAAAAATAAGAATTTTCTAGGTATAATGAGATTTAATAATCTTTCACAAATTACAAAAAAACCAATTGTTGCTTTAGGTGGTATAAATACAATAAATGTGAAAAAATTAAAGATGACGAACGCTTTTGGATTTTCAGGTATAAGTCATATAAAAAAAATAGTAAATTAAGTTAATGAATATAGATGCTAACAAGGAAATCGAAATAGTCATAAATAGATTCAAAAGTGGTGATTACGAATTTACGATAAATAAAGTATCAGTTTTACTTAAAAAATTTCCTAATAATGATATGTTGTGGAACCTTAAAGGATTAAGTCTACAGACAATTGGAAATATCAAAGAGTCTATTCAATGTTTCATAAAATCTTTAAATATAAATCCGAAAAATATTGCTGCCAAAAATAATCTAGGGAATTCATATAAGTATGCTAATCAATATACTCTCGCATTAGAATGTTTTGAAGAATGTATTAAGAAAGATCCAAATTACACAGCTGCAATTGTAAATTTAGCTAATTTAAAAGTAATCATTAACAATTATGAAGATGCTATAAAACTTTATAATGAGGTACTAAAAAGTAATGAAAATATTGAGTCAGTATATATTAATTTAGCTCAATCATATCAAAGTACAAAGGATTTTAAAAATTCTTTAAAGATTATTCAAGAAGGGATCAAGAAATATCCAAATCAGACAAAATTAGATAAACTATTAAGTATACAAACAAATTATCTTAAAGATGAGACTCATTTGAAAGACATGTTGAGTAAGATTGATAATAATTTAAATAATGATCAAAAAATAAATCTGTTTTTTGCAATAGGAAAAGCTTTTGAGGATAAAAAAGATTATTCAAATTCATATAAATATTACTTAAGAGGAAATGAATTAAAGAGAAAAAAACTTAAATTTGATATTAAAGAAAAAATAAAACTTTTTAATGAATTAAAAACATTTTTTGAAAATAATGATCTGAAAGGAAAAAATATTTCTCAAAACAAAAGGAATGTTATTTTTATCTTTGGTTTACCGAGATCTGGGACTACTTTAGTTGAAAATATAATTTCTAGTCACAATAAGGTATCAGGTTTAGGTGAAATTAATTACCTTAACAAATTTTTTAACCTTAATTTCATAAAAAATGACCAATTAAATGTTGATTTTATTAATAATTTTTTAGTGCACGATTTACAGAAATATTACTTTGATTTTGTAAAAATTTTTAATGATAAGACGGAATTTATCACTGATAAAAGCTTAAATATATACTGGTACTTAGGTTTTATTAATATTTTTTTTCCAAATGCAAAATTTGTGCATTGTCAAAGAAACCCAAAGGACAACTGTTTATCCATATTTAAAAACTTATTTGAAGATGGACAGGGCTGGAAATATGATGAAGCAGAATTAATTGAATATTACAAATTGTACGAGGAAATCATGAACTTCTGGAATGAAAAATTAGATCAAAAAATTTGCAATATTCAGTATGAAAACCTTGTTGAAGATAGTGTTGAAAATATTAAAAAGCTAATAAATTTTTGTGATTTAGATTGGGATGAAAATTGTTTAAATCATCATAAAAATAATATGCCAATTAAAACTTTAAGTCTAAATCAAGCAAATAAACCTATTTATAAAACTTCAGTTAATTCATCAAAAAATTTTGAACCTTATTTAAAAAAAATATTCTCCAATTTTAATTGATATAAAAAAAAACGGCCCTTTATAAAAGGGCCGTTTTATAAATAAGAAATTTATCTAAATTAGAATGCTAAAGATAAATTAACTTCTGTTCTGTCTTCTTGGTATGTGTTAGCTGTAGAAGATCCATCAGTAGTATTGTTTTGGATCTTAACAGAAGCACCACCCATAGAGTATGCAATCGCGATACCATCTTTATCAGATGACTGGTCAACGTTACCAGATGTTTTCGCGTATGTTACTTCATGGTTGTTGTAAGAAACAGATAAATTTTCATTTACTGCAAATACAATACCGTATGCTTCCATTTGGTGCATATCGTGACCAGCAGCACCACCACTTGTTTCACCTTGTGTGTAACCAAAAGTTACTGGACCAACAGTATAGTTAGCATAACCTACTACAGTTTCGATATCTGTAGAAGTAGTTGTACCATCTTTTACGTCAGTTTCACTCATACCAACACCAAAGTCTAAACCATCAACTAAAGATGCATTAGTAATCGCGAATGAAGTGTTTGAACCGTCGATAGAAGTACCAGCAGCACCTGTAGCACCGTCAGCAGTTCTTGAATCATCGATTTCAGTATCCCAAGCTAAAGCTACTCCAAAACCACCAATTGTATTTTCATATTCAAATACGTTTTGTGATCCTGTCATTGTTAAGCCAACGCCTGCAGCGATACCATCCCAAGATTCTTCCCAAGCAGTTGGAGACTTATCGTCAATGGCAGCTGCACCATTTCCACCAACACCTTGGTCAAATCTGATTTTACCCATATCAGCCATGTCAACTGTGAAGCTGTTTGAAGCATAAGCTCCACCACCAGCATCAATAGCTGCAAAGAATGATACAGTCATTCCGTTTACATCACCAGATCCACTAAATGATACATCTGATGCTGAACCAAATGGGTTACCTGTCGAGTTACTTGGAGTTGAAGCCGAGTTAGACAAGTCCTCATTTGTATAAGTAAGGTTTGCTGAACCTGATACAGATAATTCACCTGCATTAGCAGCAACCGCTACTAGTGAACCAGCTAAAGCTGATACACCTATTTTCTTTAAGTTATTCATAATAATTACTCCTTATTAATTAATTAATTAATTATGATGCGAGTTTTCTACCAATTAGAGGTCTAAATAGGTCTATTTTTATTGTTTTTAGGTGTTTTTTTATCAAAGTGTTGCATAAATATCACGTTTTATTTGTTTAAATATTCCATTTTTCGACTAATTGTTTTCTTAATCATTATTTATGAAAAAAACTTTTGTACTCAAAAAATTACTGTTTTCATTCCTAATTCTAACTCTTTTGTCTGAATGTGGCATTTACAGAAAAACCGACTCTAGGAAAGTTCCTTACAACGTAAATGATAGAGTGCAAAAAAATTTAGAGGAAGGTAGAAGAATTAAATTTGGTAAAGGAAGTAGAGGAGGTGGATCATTTGAATTTGCATCGTCAAATGAAATGTGGAGGGCTGCGATTGAAATTTTAGATTTTATACCTCTTAATAACGCGGATTACGGTGGTGGAATTATTATAACTGATTGGTATAGCGAAGGAAGTGATGATACTGATTCTTTAAAGATAATGATTAGATTTTTATCAAATGAAGTCAGAGCTGATGGATTAAAAATCACAGTTTATAAAAAAAATTGCAAGTTAAACTCAGGGGTTCAAAATTGTTCAACTCAAGTAGATAAAAGTGAGATAGGACAAGAATTGAAATTAGCAATCCTAAAAAAAGCTGCAATATATAAATCTGAAACACAAAAGAAAGACAAAGAAGAATTCATGAAAAATAGAAAACCGATCAATAGAGATCGAGACGGTCAAGATTAAAAAATAATTTTTCTAAATAATCTTTTTTATGGAAAGATACAACTTTAAAGAAATTGATTCTAAATGGCAAAAAACTTGGGATAAAAAAAATATATATAAGTCTGAAATAAATAATTCCAAAAAGAAATTTTACTGCTTAGAAATGTTTCCATATCCTTCTGGAAAAATTCATATGGGTCATGTTCGAAATTATACTATTGGAGATATTCTCGCTCGATATAAAAAGATGGCGGGGTTTAACGTTTTGCATCCTATGGGTTGGGATTCCTTTGGTATGCCAGCAGAAAATGCAGCAAAACAGAATAATCTAGACCCTAAAGATTGGACTGAAGAAAATATTAGTACAATGAAAACACAGCTAAAAAAACTTGGTCTTTCTATTGATTGGGATTATGAAATCTCAACTTGTTCTGATGATTATTATAAACATCAACAAAAATTATTCTTAGATTTGTTTGATAAAGGCCTAGTCTATAAAAAAGAAAATTATGTTAATTGGGATCCAGTTGATGAAACAGTTCTTGCAAATGAACAAGTTATAGATGGAAAAGGATGGAGATCAGGTGCAACCGTTGAAAGAAAAAAATTAAGCCAATGGTTCTTTAAAATTTCTCACTTTTCTGAAGAATTATTAAAAGGTTTGGATAGTTTAGATGAGTGGCCTACAAAGGTCAAAACTATGCAAAAAAATTGGATTGGAAAATCCTATGGTTGTGAGATAAATTTTAAAATAACAGGCAACGAAGATATAGACACAGTAAAAGTGTTTACTACAAGGCCTGATACTTTATTTGGCTGCTCTTTTCTAGCTTTATCAGTTGATCATCCTATTTCAAAATTTTATGAAAAAAACAAAAGTTTTCAAAAATTCAAAGAGGAATGTTCTAAAACCGGCACTACGGAAGAGGCAATAGCACAAGCTGATAAACTTGGTTTTAAAACAAATCTAATGGCTTTAAATCCATTTGATGAAAAAAGGAAAGTCCCTGTTTTTTTTGCAAACTTTGTCTTGATGGATTATGGATCTGGAGCAATATTTGGGAGTGCCGGTCACGACCAAAGAGATTTAGACTTTGCAAAAAAATATAGTTTAGACGTTTTGCCTGTTGTAAAGCCTTTAAATCATGAGGGTGAATTTACCATCAAAGATGAGGCTTATACTGGACCAGGCACAATCTTTAACTCAAATTTTTTAAATGGCTTAGAAGCACCTGATAAATCAGTTTTAAAAGCTATTGAAATTTTAGAAGAAAGAAAACTAGGGAAAAAAAAAATAAATTTTAGACTTAAAGATTGGGGTATTTCTAGGCAAAGATATTGGGGCTGTCCAATTCCAATTGCTTACAATGAAAAAAATGAGATTGTCAAAGTCCCAGAAGATAAGTTGCCTATAAAACTTCCTGAGAATATTAAATTAAATACAAAAGGAAATCCATTAGATCACCAAAATGAATGGAAAAAAATTGAAATTAATAATAATCTTTGTACTCTTGAAACCGATACATTGGATACTTTTGTCGACTCCTCATGGTATTTTTTGAGATTTTGTTCTCCAAAAAATTTTAATGAGCCATTTGATCTTGAAAAAGTTAAATATTGGATGCCTGTAGATCAGTATATAGGTGGCGTAGAACATGCAATACTTCACCTTTTATATTCTAGATTCTTTATGCAAGCAATCAGCTACAACAATAATGGACTCAATTTAACTGAGCCATTTAAAGGATTATTTACTCAAGGAATGGTGTGTCATGAAACTTACAAGGATTCTGAAAATAATTGGTTAAGTCCAGATGAAATTACAACAGAAGATAGAATTAATTATTTTAAAAAAAATAATCCAAATGAAAAAGTAATAGTTGGTCCATCTGAGTCTATGTCAAAATCAAAAAAAAATACTATCGATCCAGAGGAAATTATAAATAATTACGGATCTGACTCAGTTAGATTATTTATTGTTTCTGACAGTCCACCTGAAAAAGATATACAATGGTCAGAAGAGGGCATTAACGGTTGTTATAAATTTGTACAAAAATTATGGACGATGCATAAAAATATAATTAACAAAATAAATTCCAAAGATAGCGATGTATCTAATAATAAAGCTCTTGAAACTTTTACAAATCAGTTTGTTGAAAAAGTAACAACAAATTTAGAAAAGTTTAGATATAATGTTATTATTGCTAATTTTTATGAAATGTACAATTTCTTGTCTAAAGAAATTAATAAACCTCTTAATATTTCTTCACTCAAAGAAAATTATATCAAAATTTTAAAAACTATGATGCCCTTCACACCTCATTTTACCAGCGAGTGTCTAGATGAACTTTCTGAAAACCCATTAAAAGATTTACACTGGCCAAAAATAGATAAAAACTTATTACAAAC
>CACGIZ010000004.1 GCA_902573235.1 uncultured Pelagibacteraceae bacterium
TAGACTCTTCAGAACCTTCTTTTTTTCTATCTTTTTTTGGAATTGCCTTTTGAGGGTTATTACCGTTAGCAGGCATAGGCATTAATTCATTTTCACCTAAAATTCTAGCTACTCTTGTTGTTGGTTGTGCGCCTTGACCCAACCAGTATTTGATTCTTTCAGCTTCTAGTCCTATTCTTTCTTTTTTTTCTTTTGGTAATAATGGATTAAAAAAACCTACTTTCTCTATAAATCTTCCATCCCTCGCAAAACGACTGTCAGCTACTACAACTTTATAAACAGGTCTCTTCTTAGTGCCACCTCGTGATAATCTTAGTTTTAACATTTACTCTCCTTATTTTATTTTAGTTGATTAAATAATTCTGCAGGTATTCCTTTATCAGACATACCTTTCAGATTTCCCTTTGACATCTTTTTCATCATTTCAGACATCATTTTAAATTGTTTTAACAATTTATTGATAGTGGCTGGATTAGTTCCAGAGCCATTAGCAATTCTTTTTTTTCTTGAACCGTCAATAATTTTTGGGTTCTCTCGTTCTTTTTTGGTCATTGATAAAATTATAGCCTCATTCTTTGTGATAACACTTTCATCAATTCCAGCTGCATCCATTTGTGATTTAACTTTTGAAACACCTGGCATAAAAGACATTATTCCCTCGATTCCACCCATCTTTTTCATTTGTCTTAATTGAGTTAAGTAATCTTGCATTGAGAATTGTCCTTTTTTTAAATTTTCCTCAGTTTTTTTAATATTTTCTTCACCTAAATCTTGAGCTGCTTTTTCAACAAGAGATACAATATCTCCCATACCAAGAATTCTATTTGCAATTCTATCTGGATGGAATACTTCAAGATTTTCGATTTTTTCTCCTATACCTAAAAATTTTATTGGAACCTGTGAAACAAATTTCATACTCACAGCAGCTCCTCCTCTAGCATCACCATCTGCTCTAGTTAGAATTATCCCAGAGACATCAACAGTATTTTTAAATTCTTTTGCTACAGATGCCGCAACTTGACCTGTTAGTGAGTCAGCAACTAAAAAAGTTTCTGCTGGTTTAATTGTATTTTCAATTTGTTTAATCTCACTCATCATTTGTAAATCTATTTGTGTTCTACCAGCAGTATCAAATAAAATGATGTCAGCACCATTAAGATTAGCAGCACTAATAGCTCTTTGACAAATGTCAGCAGGTTGTTGACCCTCAATTATTGGTAGCGTTAAGATGTTGTTTTGCTCACCTAAAGATCTTAATTGTTCTTGGGCAGCTGGCCTATAAATATCTAAACTAACCATCATTACTTTCTTTTTTTTTGTATTTTCCAAATATCTTGCAAGTTTAGCTGTTGTAGTGGTCTTACCAGAACCCTGAAGTCCAACTAGCATCATTGGCACTGGCGGTACAGCATTGAGATTTACATCATTATTTTTTTCACCTAGCAAGTTAACCAATTCATCATAGACAATCTTTACAACCATATCTCCCGGAGATGTTGATCTTATTATTTCTTGACCTAAAGCTTTTGGTTTAACTTTCTCAATAAAATCTTTAGCAACATCAAGCGATACGTCTGCTTCTAATAAAGCTTGTCTTATACCTCTTAATCCTTCATCAACTTGATTTTCATCAAGTGATGGTGCTTTTTTTAAAGAGGAAAAAACTTCCTCGAATTTATTTGTTAAATTTTCAAACATATTTATTACACGCATTAGTAATCGCACTAGTGGGCGAACCCTCGCTGACTAGTGTCGATCTCTTTGTTTCCAAAGACACCGCAAATTTAACGTTTTTGCGGAAACTGCCTCAAACTATAATAGAGGTTCAAAAAGTCAATAAATAAGTTAAATAACTATATATGGACATTAAAGCATTTAAAATGAACGGATTAGGTAATGACTTTGTAATCATAGATAATAGACAAAAAATTACCAATTTAACAAAGGATCAAATAATCAAAATTTGTGATAGAAATTTTATTGGCTGTGATCAGTTGATCGTAATAGAAAATGACAAGTCAGCTGATGCAAACTTAAAATTCTTTAATTCTGATGGTGGGGAGTCAGGAGCATGTGGTAATGGAACAAGATGTGTTGCGGATTTCATTTCAAAAGAAACTAATAATAAAACTATAATTTTGAATACATTTTCTGGAAATTTAAAGTCTGAAATTTTAGGAAATAATATTGTTACAACAGAAATTGGTATAGCTAAAACAGATTGGAATGAAATACCTTTATCAGAAAAATTAAATACAAAAAATTTAAATATTAAAATACTCGACAAAAACAATAAAGAACATCTTGGTGGCACTGCAATTAATGTTGGAAACCCACATATCATTTTTTTTGTTAATGAACTCGAAAATTTTGATATAAAAAACATTGGTCCAGGAATTGAAAATCATAAGTTTTTTCCAGAAAAATGTAATGTCACAATTGCTCAAGTAATAGATAAAGATTTGATTAGGGTTAAAGTTTGGGAAAGAGGCGCTGGACTAACTAAAGCATGTGGTACAGCTGCTTGTGCAACAGCATTTGCTGGTAAATTAAACAATTTAACAGAAAATAAGACAGATATAGAATTTACAACAGGCAAACTATCTATTTTGATTGATGAAAAAAATTCAATACACATGAAAGGTCCTGTATCAGATATAGATGAAATCGAGATTAAACTGTAATGGGAATTTTTGACAAATTTAAGAAAGGTTTTCAAAAAAGTGCCTCTGCACTTACGTCTGGTCTAAAAGAAATAATAATTAAAAAGGAAATAGATGATGAAAATTTAAATAAAATTGAGGAGTTTTTAATTCAATCAGATGTAGGTGTAGAAGCTGCATCTGAAATAAAAGAAATCATTTCAAATCAAAAGATCGACCCAAACAAAGATCTTACTAGTGAAATAAACCATATCTTAAAGGAATATATCATTTCTTTAATGAAACCTTTGGAAAATAATTCTTTTTTTGAAAAAAAAGAAAAACTTAATGCAACTTTAGTTTCAGGAGTAAATGGAGTTGGAAAAACTACAACTATTGGTAAAATTGGTAAAATTTTAAAAACTAATGGAAATAAAGTTATGTTTGCAGCCTCGGATACTTTTCGAGCTGCAGCAATTGAACAGTTAGAAAATTGGGCAAATAAAATTAATGTTCAAATTACCAAATCTTCTCAAGGTTCTGATCCTGCTTCAGTTGCGTATAAAGCTGTTGAGGAGGCAATAAACAATAATTTTCAACAAGTATTAATTGATACGGCTGGAAGACTTCAAAATAAGAAAAATTTAATGGAGGAATATAAAAAGATTGCTAATGTTACAAAAAAGATTGATCCAGATGCTCCACATAACGTTATATTAGTTTTAGATGCTACATCAGGACAAAATGTAATAAATCAAGTTGAAGAATTTAATAAAATAATTCCTATAACAGGTATTGTTATGACTAAATTAGATGGAACAGCGAAAGGTGGCATACTTTTAGCTTTAGCGAAGAAATATAAGCTTCCTATTTTAGCACTAGGCTTAGGTGAAAAAGAAGATGACCTTCAATTATTTGATGCAAAACAATTTGCTGAAGCATTTACTCAAATTAATTAATCAAATTACTAGAAATTAAAGGTTTGTAGATATTACATTTATAGTTGTCTTTAAATTTATAATGACCACAATCTTTAGAAAATGAGGAAATTATGAAATCAAATTTTCCTGTAGTAGGGTAAAGTTCCAATTTTTTTTTACTTATATCATATTTAAAATTTGCATTTAAGCTTTTTACTGCACTAATCATCACTAATGTTTTGTCATCTTTTAGTAAATAATATGCAAAATCATCTGGGAATACTGGGAAATCGTATTCCTGTAAAAAATATTTTGCTTGAGATGGAAACCAATCATAAGAGATTAAAGGAGATGATGACTTGGTTGAATAATTATAAATATAAAGGTCTTTTGGATAATCATTTATATAATTACTTTCTTCACCTCTTGCTAAAATAGATTTGTCTCTACCTTTAAAATATAAGCTAAATTCTTTGTTATGAGAGTCCATATTATCTATGTGAAATAAATCATCTGGTTGGAAAAATTTATCTTGTGAATAAGCAATATTGATAAAAAATAAGCAAGATACAAGTACTGATAAAAATTTTTTCATAATTAAGGTTATAAAAAAATTTTGAAATATATTTGTTGAGATTATGGCTTAATTTAAACCTTTTAAAAAAGAATTGAGAGCTTTAATAAGATTTTCATCAAATTCCATCATATGATTGTCATGTTTTGTAAAATAAGAAAATTTTGGTTCATTGGCAATTTTATACATTTCTTTACCCATCTCAAAAGGTACTATTTGATCAGCCTCTCCATGCATAATTAGAAGAGGAACGCCAATGTTTTTAATTTTAGATTTATTATCAAACTTATCTTTCAATAATAAACCAACAGGTATATATGGATAAAATTTTTTTGCTGCATCAATCATTGATGTAAAAGGAGTTTCCAATATTATTCCAGCAAAATTTTTATTTTGCGACAAGTGTGTTGCGACCCCAGTCCCTAAAGACTCTCCATATACAATAATATTTTCCTCTTTAACACCCTTATTATACAACCAATTAATTGCACTCCTGCCATCTTCGTAAAGTCCTTTCTCAGTAGGTTTGCCTTTATTCCCACTAAATCCTCTCCATGCAATTATCAAAAAATTAATATTCATTTTTTCAAAATGATTTATTTTATGAATTCTATTTTCTAAAGATCCCGCATTCCCATGAAAAAAAACTAATGTCTTATATCTTTCTAAATTTTTTTCATGATACCAGCCTAGCAATTCAATGTTATCTTCAGTTTTGATATTTACCTTTTGAATTTGAACAGATAACTTATCATCAAAGTAATTATTCTCACTAGGGTGGTACATCAAATTTCTTTGATAAAAATAAAGAAAAATTAATAATACAAAATAAATTAATATAATTAATTGAAAAAATAATAACAAATTATTCCTAAACCTTTTTAACATTATTTTTCTTTGCTAAGTATACGCCAAAAAATACTAAAATTGTTCCTAAGAAATGATAATATTCAAACTTTTCATCAAACAAAATGTATCCGTAAATTGCACCATATACTGTAAAAATATAAAGTGTAAATCCTGTTAAAGATGCACCTAATTTTTTTTGAGTTATAGTATAAAGCGTAAATGCAATTATTCCTGGTGAAACGGCTGCGAAAAAAACCCAAAAATAAAATTCAGGGATAAAAACTGTTTGCTTATAAAAAATTTCTTCACCAATATAAAAGGGAAGTAAACTTAATGCACCAAAAAAAGAGATTAAAGTAAATCTCTCAAAAATTTTTAATTTGGAATTCCAATAAAATAAATAAATAGAATATAAAGCCCAACCAATGGCAGCAGCCAACATCCATAAATCTCCGATTGTGAATTGTAAGTTAATTAATAAATTAATATCTCCTTTTATAATGATTATAAAAACTCCTATTAAACACGAAATTAATCCAATTATTTTGGTTAAATTAATTTTCTCTTTAAAAAAAAAATATGAAATTAAAATTATAAATACTGGAGATGATGTATAAATAATTCCCATATTTGTAACTGTTGTAGTTTCGCCTGCTAAAAATGGAAAAGCTCCACACACTCCGCATCCCATTGAGCCTAAAAAAAGTAATTTTTTATATTCTTTTTTAATGACATGAAATTTTTTTTTTAAGGCCACATATGTAAAAGGTAATAATATTAAAAAAACAACAGTCCATCTCCAAAAAGCAAGTGATATGGGGGGAACAAATTCTACACCACCTCTCGCTACTACTAAATTACTAGCCATAAAAATTGGCTGAATAAACAATAATGATAATGGAAAGATATTAACTTTGAAATTTTTCAATTTAATTTGAACTAACTTTTATCAAAGAAGGCTTCATAAATCATCATTATGATAGCTGCAGCCATTAAAAAGTAAACTGGAATGACATCCAAAAAACCAATCATCATTGATCTTGTTAAAGTAGTTGCCAATCCAATTAAAAAAAATATCGCAAATGATAGTCCAATAATAGTAGTAATTTTATTCATCTTTATTTATTCCTCACACTCTTTTTCCAACCATCTGGCAATACCTAAAAATCTGTGGTCATCATATTTGTCACCAATTAGTTGAATACCCAATGGTAAATTATTTTCACCCTCAAGTAAAGGGAGCGAAATGCATGGTGTTCCAAGATAAGACCAAACTTTGTTAAACTCGGCTGAGCCAGTACTTTTTAAACCTTTTGGGGCTACACCTGGACTAGAAGGAGATAATACTCCATGATAATCCTCAAATACTTCCTGATAAGACTCATAACTTCTTTTCATAAAGTCTATTGCTTCAGCATATTCTTTTCCTGAATATTTATTTCCTTTTACAATTGCATCTTGCATATATTTAGAAAGTTTTTTTCTAAATTTTTTAAAATATACAGAGAAATTATTTGCTAAATCTGTTTCATGAATTATTTGATGATATTTATGTATATCTTTAAAATATGAGGGTGTATCAAAAATCTCAATATTTTTTTTAAATGAATTGATAAAATATTCAAATGACTCTCTTGATTTTTTATCAATAATTTTCCAATGATCAGTTTTATAAAAAATAAATTTCGGTTCAAATAGAGGTCCTTTTTTTGTTTCTGTTAGGATATTTTCAGTTGAATAATGAATTGTAGCAGGATCAAATTTATCTTTTTTAACTAATACTTTTGCTAACATTGCTACATCTTCTACTTTTCTACCAAACATACCTATGTGATCTAGGCTATATGAAGTTCTCAAAACACCATTTCTCGAGATTAGTCCATAAGAAGGTTTGTATCCGACAACACCACAATAAGATGCTGGTCTAATAATTGAACCTCCGGTTTGAGAACCGATTGATGCAGGTGCCATGAAAGAGGCAACCGATGCTGCAGACCCACTTGAGGATCCACCTGGTGTTCTGGTTTTATCATGAGGGTTGGTAGTAGAAGGGGGTCCTAAATAAGCAAGCTCTGAAGTAGCCGTTTTACCCATAACAATCGCTCCGGATGAATGAAGTAAATCTATTATTTCTGCATTTTGTGAATATGATTTTCCTTTTCTTATAACCGTTCCACACTCTGTTGGCATGTCAACAGTCCCTATTATATCTTTTACAGCTATAGGAACTCCATGAAGAGGTCCCACTGGTTTTCCTGATTTTCTGTATTCGTCCGCCTCAGCTGCTTTTTCTAGTAAAACTTTTTTATCAAAATGTGCCCAAGCTTTAACATCTTTTTCAAATTTATTTATTCTTTCTATATACTTTTCACAAACCTCAACTGAAGAAAATTGGGCATCTTTTATTTTTGACGCAAGTTCTTCAAGACTTAAAGAAAATATATCTGTCATTTAAAATTAATTTGCAAATAATGTCTCTGGTAACCAAAGTGCTATTCCTGGAAATAAATACATTAAAACCATAGCTAAAATTACAATAGCTAAAAAAGGCATTATTCCACTAAAGATCTGCATTAGCTCAACATTCTTTGATTGAACTCCTTTTAAATAATAAGCTGACATCGCCATCGGTGGTGTCAAAAATGATGTTTGTAAATTAAGAGCAATTAACATAGCAAAAAAATATGGATTTACTCCAAAAAACTCAACAAGTGGCAAAAAGATTGGAACAAAAATAATTAAAATTTCCGTCCATTCTAAAGGCCAACCTAATAAAAAGATAATCAATTGAGTTATCACTAAGAATTGCCATGGTTGTAAATTCAAAGATTTAAAGAAATGTTCAAAGACCTCATGGCCCCCAAGATAAGAAAAAACAGATGCAAAAGTCCAAGAACCTATAAATAACCACATTATCATTGCAGTTGTTTTTGCTGTAAGAAACACTGACTCTTTAAAATTCTTCCACTTAAGAGTTTTGTAAAAATAGGAAAGCACTAATGATCCAAAAGCGCCTACAGCAGCTGCCTCAGCTGGTGTAGCAATTCCGGCAAGAATAGTACCTAAAACTAATATTATTAAAGAAAATAAAGGTAAGAAAGATACAAGAACTTCTTTCAAAATAACTGCTGTAGGAGGAATTTCTTCTGCAGCAGGTTTTGGAGCAATCGAAGGATTTAACCAAGCTCTAAACACAGCATAAGCTATATAAAGTCCCGCTAACATTAATCCTGGAAAAATTGCAGCAGCAAATAATCTCAAAGGAGATAATTGAGCAATTACTGAATATACAATTAACATAATGCTTGGAGGAATTAAAATTCCTAAACATCCACCTGAACAAATTATTCCAGATGCAAATTTTTTGTCATAACCTGCTTTAATCATCGCTGGCCATGCAAGAAGACCCATTAAAGTCACTACTGCACCAATAATACCAGTGGCGGTAGAAAATAATGCACATGTAATTAATGCAGCTACTGCCATTGAAGCTGGTAGTCTATGGGAAGCTAGTCTAATCGCAAAAAATAGTTTTGCTACAATACCAGCTCTTTCAACCAGGTACCCCATAAACAAAAAGAGTGGGACCGCGGTCAATACATTGTTATCCATGACGGTATAAGTATTCTGAACAAAGAGTTGGAATATTCTATTATCAAAAAGATGTTCCATCTTAGTTGGATCAAAATAAGCATAATAACCAAAGCCCAAACCCATAGCCATTAAAGTAAAAGCAATTGGAAAACCTAATAACACTGCGAATAAAAATATTCCCATCATCATAATTGCTACTTCAGGGTTTGTTAGACTAAATAACATCTTCTTTATTTCCTTGTTGTGAAGTTCTCATTAATACTTTTTCAGTTTCTTCAGCATCACGCTCAGTTCCTCTTTCTGGCCAACTTCCAGTTTGAATACAAATAATACATCTAAAAACCTCACTGATACCTTGTAAGGTTAAAAGACTGCCTGATAAAGGTATTAACGATTTTGCCATGTATATTTGAATTTGTGCAGGACTATTCCAACTTGTTTCTTTTATTTTCCAAGCAAGTGCCGCATATTCATAACCATAAAAGGCTAATGCTAGAACACCAGGAAAAAAGAAAATAAAATATAAAACTATATCTATCCATGCTTGTGTTCTTTGAGAAAATAATCTGTAAATTACATCACCTCTTACATGAGCTTCTGTACATAAAGTATAAGCACCTGCCATCATAAAGATAGCTCCGTACATCTGAAGACTAAAATCAAAATTCCATAAAGTTGGTGCATTTAGAGCATATGCCATAAAAACTTCATAACATGTTCCGCCCATTAAAATTACTATGCACCAAGAGAAAGCTTTTCCCATCGAGACACTTAGACGATCAGCAAATTTTATGTAAGATCTCATCATAGGTTAAACTTGTATTGAATTGTTCTTAAATAATCAAATAAAAAGGGGGCCGAGGCCCCCTTTAAAAAAATTTATCAAAAGTTAATTATAACTTAACTTTTGCAATTGGACCAAACTCATTTTCATATGCAAGTTTGTAATTTGGCTGATTCATCAGCAAGTATTTCATTACTCTCTTCGCATATGCTTTCTGAGAATCAACGATTTTCTTAAAGAAAGGATCTTTCTTATTAAAATCACCGATCACTTTATCCCAACCTTTTAATTGTTGAGCTAAAATTTCATCAGAAGTTTGATACACATTTACTTTATGCTCATTCATCAACTTAGCTAAGTCAGCTGAGTATCTTACTAAAGCTTTAAAGTAGTTATCACTGTTAGCAGCATAAGCAGCATTTTTAAGTATTGCTTGGTGCGCTGGTGATAAACTATTAAATGTTTTTTTGTTAACTGGTATTTCAAACATCTCTTGAGATTGGTGGAAACTTCCTAAGTGATAATGCTTAGAAACGTCTTGCATACCAAATTGAGAGTCTGAAGTTGGGTTGTTAAACTCAGCAGCTTCAATCAAACCAGTTTTCATAGCTGGCTGAATTTCACCACCTGGTAATTGTCTAACTACCATTCCCATTGCAGTTAAAACGTTAGTCGCAAGACCAACTGTTCTGTACTTCATACCTTTTACGTCAGATACTTTAGTTACGTTCTTTTTGAACCAACCAAAAGGCTGAGCTGGCATAGGCATATGGAAAAATCCTACATAATCAAAACCTACTTTTGCAAGAGTCTCGTCATATAATTTTCTTCCTCCACCATACTCCATCCATCCCATAACTTCTTGAGATGACATACCGTATGAAGGACCAGTTCCAAATAATGATGCAGCAGGATTTTTACCATACCAATATGCTGTCACCCAGTGACCCATATCTACTACACCAGAACTTACTGCTTGTCCGATTTCTGAAGTCTTTACAACTGCTCCAACCGGTTGAAGATCAATCTGAAGAGAACCCCCAGACATTTCTTTAACCATGTTGCAATAGTCTCCAGCCATTTCAAAAAAGATGTTTGCTCCACTTGGCCATGCAGCTTGCATCTTTAAAGTTGTTGCAGCATTTGCCTTAACATATGGCATTGCAACAGCGGCTGCAGCTATAGCACCAGTCTTAGCAGCAGTCTTAAAGAACTTACGTCTTGAAGATGTTTTCACCTTCAATGATTTATTTTCTTTAGTCATTATTACTCCTATTAAAGTTAATTAACTCAAATAATTAAAGCATAGATTCACTTTAGAGTCTTTGTAAAAAGAAACTCAGATGTCGCAGAAATATGATTTTTACAATCTGTAGTAGAATTAATTTACTTTATTTTTACAATTTCCAGTTTTAAAAAACTCATCAATATTATCTATTGCTAAGTTAGCCATCGCTATTCTGGTATCTTTAGTTGCACTCCCTAGATGAGGTAAAATAAAAGCAGATTTAATTTTAAGATATCCAGGATTTAAATTTGGTTCATTTTTATAAACATCCAAACCAACTGCATATATCTTTCTTCTATTCAATGCATCTATTAGGGCTTCGTCATCAACAATATCTCCTCTAGCAACATTGGTTATAATTGCTCCCTTAGGAAAAAATTCGACCGTTTCTTTATTAATCATATTTTCTGTTTCTTTTGTTGCTGGACAACAAATAGATAAAACATCAGAAACTGAAAAAAGACTTTTTATATCTTTATGGTAAACTGCTCCAAGTTCTTTTTCTTCACTCAGTTTTGATCGATTATGATAATGAATGATCATTCCAAGCGAACGTGCTATTTTTGCAATTTTTTGGCCTATTCTTCCCATCCCTAAAATTCCTAGTCTTGTTCCAGTTAATTGTTTTCCAATTAAATAATCTGCTGACCATTTCCAGCCACCCTCTCTTGCTGACTCAATTCCTTCAGCTGCTCTTCTACACGCACCTAAAATTAAAAGAACCCCTATCTCAGCAGTTGCGTCAGACAATACCTCCGGGGTGTTAGTAACAGTTATGCCTCTTTTTTTTGCAGCTTCTAAATTAATGTTTCCAAAACCTACTGCAAAGTTAGAAATTATTTTGACAGTATCTGGAAGTTTATTGATAGTTTCTTGATCTAATTTATCTGTAAGTGATGATAAAATTCCATCACAACCTTTAGACATTTCAATTACTTTTGACTGAGAATATAACTCATCATTTGAATTAAAAATAGGATCAAAAGTTTTTGTAGCTTTATCTTCACTTTCTTTAATCAACTTTCTTGTAATCAATATTTTTTTCATGAGATAGTTTTAATTTAATTAATTAAGATCAAATATTTTACCAGGATTCATTATATTATTTGGATCCAAAGTTCTTTTGATTGATTTCATTACTGGAATATTATCTGGATGTTGTTCGAGCAAATATTCTTTTTTATGAAGCCCTACTCCATGCTCACCTGTTATAGTTCCATTTAGTTCTAGTGCTTTCTTGATTAATGTATCGTTAAAAGCTCTGATTTGTTTATACATTTCTTTTTTTGCAGGATCATATGGTAAAACGACATGAAAATTCCCATCACCCATGTGACCAACCATTGGAGCTCTAACTCCAAACTTTTTTGCTTGTTCTTCTGCAAATTTTACACACTCTGTAATTTTCGAAATCGGAACACATACATCAGTTGAGTAAACCCTTCCATTATTATGTAAAGCTTTAACAGAATAATAAACATCCCATCTCGCTTTCCATATTTTGTTTCTTTCTTCTAAATCTTTGGCCCATTTAAAAGAGCTCCCTTTGTTATCTTTTGATATTTCCTCTACAATTTTAATATTCTCTTTGTTTGATATCTCTGATCCGTGAAATTCAAAAAACAAAGTTGGTACAGCTTCAATGTCTTTTAATTTTGAGTAATTTATACTTATACCCATTTGATCAGCATTGAGCATTTCAATTCTTGCTATTGGGACACCATATTGAATAACTTGTTGAGCTGTCATGACTGCATCCTCTAGAGAAGGAAAATGACAAACAGCACTCATTATGCTTTCAGGTATCGGAGATAATCTTAAATGTACTTCAGTGATAATACCCAAAGTCCCCTCTGCTCCAATAAATAAATTAGTTAAATTATAACCCGCAGATGTTTTCTTTGTTCTACCGCCTGTTTTAATGATATCGCCATTAGGCAAGACTACTGTAAGACCTGAAATAACTGTTTTCATGGTCCCATATTTTACTGCCATTGTTCCTGAGGCTGAGGTTGAAGCCATCCCACCTAATGCAGCGTTAGCTCCTGGATCGATCGGAAAAAAAACTCCATCCTCCCTTAAATACTCGTTTAATTGTTCTTTTGTTACACAAGCTTGAACTCTGCAATCAAAATCTTCAACGTTAACACTTAAAATTTTGTTCATTTTTTCAAGACAAATAGTTATGCCATTATCATTCCCTAATACATTCCCCTCTAAAGAGGTGCCAGTTCCAAACGGCACAACTGGAATTTTGTGCTCATTACATAATTTAAGTATTTTTGAAACTTCCTCGTTGGTCTCTGGAAAAACTACTGCTTTCGATAAAATTGGATCATAAGTATCTTCTCCTCTAGCGTAATTTCCACGGGTAGAAACTGAAGTCGAATACCTACTATTTAAAAGATTTTTTAATTCTGCTTCAACTTGTTGGTTCATAAAACAATACTAATAAAAATTCTAAAAAAATACAGCCTATTTAGTTAGCATTTTCTTTATATTTTCTAATGCTTGAGTAATGTTATCTCTTGATGCTGCAAAACTAAATCTAACGTAATCATTACAAGTTTTACCAAAAGCAGTTCCAGGGACTATTGCTACTCCAGCCTCATGCATCGCTTTTTTACAAAATTCAGATCCATTCATTCCTGTACCTATTACTTTTGGAAAAGCGTAAAAAGCGCCTCCAGGCAAACTACATTCTACACCAGGTAATTCATTCAAACCTTGATGAATTAAATTTCTTCTTAAAGTAAATTTATCCAGCATATCTTTGATTGAGTCATCTGGGCCATCTAGTGCAGCTATTCCAGCATACTGTGCTGCTGCATTCACACATGATACACTGTTTATCAATAATTTGTTTACATGCTCAATAAGTTCTTTGGGCCAAAAACTCCATCCTAATCTCCAACCTGTCATCGAATAAGCTTTACTCCAGCCTTCTAACACAATTAACCTCTCCCTTAAATTTGGATAATGAAAAAAAGAAGGCATTTCTTTATAATCAAAAATTTGTCTACTATAAATTTCATCACTTAAAATAGTAACATGCGGATGTTTTTCTAACTCCTTTGCAAAATAATCTATAACTGGTTTTTCAACAAAGCTACCTGTTGGATTATTCGGATTAATTAAGATAAGCAATCTTGTTTTGTCAGTTATAAGAGATAAAATTTTGTCCGGATCAAATTTAAGATCTTTGTCTTCAGTCAAATCATAAGGTACAGGTGTTGATCCTGTATAGTTTATCATCGACTCATATATTGGAAATGCAGGTGTAGGATGAATAATTTCTACTCCAGGCTCACCATAGCACTGTATGGCATAACTCATGGTTGGCTTACCACCTGGCATTATCAAAATTCTTTCAGGATCAATTTCAGTACTATAACGTTTTTTAATCCATCTTGTTACAGCTTGTCTACATTCAGGGATACCGTTTGACATGACATACCCGTGGTGACCATCATCTAAAGCTTTTTTGGCAGCCTCAACAACATGTTTTGGAGTTTTAAAGTCTGGCTGACCTAATCCTAAATGGATCATTGGTTTTCCTTGAGCCTCTAACTTTTTAGCTTCAGCTAATACCGAAAATGCAGACTCCGTTCCTAATCTATTTAAACTTTTTGCTAATTCCATAAGTTATATTTTATTTAGAAATTCTATAAATTAATTTTGAACTATTCAACTCTTTTAAGTTCTTACATCCCATTAAAACCATGTTTCTATTAATTTCATCGTGCATATTTTTAAGTAAATGCTCAACACCTTGTTGCCCCCCTGCGGCTAAAGAGAACAAAAACATTTTGCCGAAACTACAGGCTTTTGCACCAGCTGCGATAGCTTTTAAGACATGAGTTCCCCTTCTTACACCTCCATCTAAAATAATTTCTAATTTATCTCCTACAGCATCAGAAATTGCTTTTACTTGATCAAATGGTGACCTAGATCCATCTAATTGTCTTCCGCCATGGTTTGAAATCATTATTGCAGTGCAACCTATATCTATAGCTCTTTTTGCATCATCTACAGACATTACTCCTTTAAGCGCAAAAGGTCCATTCCATTTCTTTACACAATACTCTGCATCTTTCCAATTCATTGCAGGATCATATTGTTCATTAATATAATCAATTACTGATTTTGCAATATTAGTGCCCTTATCAGTTTTTGAAGCTACATTAGCTAATTTAAATTTACCATGAGTCAAATAATTAAATACCCAACTTGGATGCAAAGCAAAACTCATCAAACTTTGTAAAGTTAACTTTGGAGGAGTTGTAAAGCCCGTTCTATGATCTCTTTCTCTATTACCAGCAACCAATGTATCGACTGTTAAACACATCCCATCAAAACCAGATCTTCTACAACGATCAATCAAATCATCAGTTATTGATTGATCTTTGTGAACATAAAGCTGAAATAATTTTGGACCACCGGAAATATTTGAAATCTCTTCTATAGTGTTATTAGCCATTGTTGACATGCTATAAAAAGTTCCAAATTTGTCTGCTGCCTTAGCTGATGCTTTATCTCCATCATGATGATAAAGTCTTTGCATCGCGCACGGTGATAAAAAAATTGGCATATCAATTTTTTTACCAAAAATAGTTGTTGATAAGTCAGGCTTTCCAACACTAGCTAGAATATTAGGAACTAAATCACAATCATCAAAAGATTTTGTATTTCTTTTAAGAGTTATCTCATCATCTGCACCACCATCAATATAATGAAATATTGGTGATGGTAATTTTTTTTTCGCTAGTTTTCTAAAGTCTTCAAAATTATAACAATTTTGTAAACTCACTACCTTCTAAATCTTAAATTACTTCTATTTAAATCTGATATTTTTGTACAACCCATCAATTTCATATCTCGTACTAATTCAGACTTATATAATTCTAAAGCTCTTTCAACACCTGGTTGGCCTGCTGCTGCAAGTGCATAAAGATAAAGTCTGCCACCAGAACATGCTTTTGCACCAAGAGATAATGCTTTAAGCATATGTGTTCCTCTATGAATTCCTCCTTCACATATAACATCAAGTTTATCTCCAACCGCATCAACAATTTCTGCGAGTTGATCGAATGGTGATCTTGATCCATCTAATTGTCTACCACCATGATTTGAAACCATTATACCAGTACATCCAATATCAACTGCTTTTTTTGCATCTTCTACACTCATTATTCCTTTAAGTGCAAAATGACCTCCCCATTGAGAACAAAGTTTTTCAGCATCTTTCCAATTCATAGATTGATCTAGCATTGTTGAAAAATAATTTCCTATGGAAGAGTTTGTGCTTGTACCCTCTTTTACAAAATCTTGAAGGTGAGGAAGTTCAAACTTTCCTTTTGTTAAGTAATTTATTCCCCACATCGGTTTTACAGCAAAACTAAATAAACTAGACAGTGTCAGTCTAGGTGGCGATGTAAAACCAGTCCTTAAATCTCTTTCACGATTTCCTCCTGTAATCGTATCAACTGTTAATGCCATCACATCAAATTTTGCTGCTTTAGCTCGCTCTAGGCATGAGTCGTTAAGTCCTCTATCTTTATGAAAGTAAAACTGAAACATTTTTGGTGTATCAATCATAGAAGAAATTTCCTCAACACTAACAGTCGCTAGCGCTGAAACACCAAACATTGTATTAAATTTTTTAGCCGCTTTCCCTACAGCTCTTTCACCATCGTAATGAAAAAGTCTTTGAAGTGCAGTAGGAGATAAATAAAAAGGTAAATCTATTTTTTTACCAAATATGGTTGTTGATAAATCAACATTCTCAACACCTCTTAAAACATTTGGTACTAAATCTACATCATCAAATGCGCTAGTATTTCTAGCATAAGTAATTTCATCATCTGCTGCACCATCTATGTAGTGAAATATTGGAGAAGGCAATTTCCTTTTTGCCAATTTTCTAAAATCACTAAAATTGTGACAATCTTTTAAGCTCATCGATAATGATTAAAACTTTTTAAGGAAATTAAACATATAACTATTTGCCCCAGGATTTTTACTTCCTAAACTAGCATTGGACAGATGATTATATGAAAAACCAAACTGGCTTTCTTTTGGTAATTCTAACGATAGTTGAACCTCACTCTTAAATTCTAAAGCATGTCCCAAATCTTTTCCATCTCCCTGGTTATAATATCCTGGTGCAAAACTTGGAGTTAAATTCAAACCACCAAGTTTGTAATGAGCTTGAACTCCAGTGTAAAAATATGATGCATTATCAGCTGTTATCATCGCTCCAGTTATAGGAGATAAATTTCCTAAAAAAGTATCTCTATTAAAGTCTTCATTTTGATGTTGAAAACCAATCAAAGTAGATCTTTTTCCATCATCACTAAAATCAAACATTCCAGTATAGACGTTAAATTCTGTATTATTATTATTTACTTTTTTAGTCTCCTCTGCTTGTAATGAAAAAGAGAACAAAGAAAACAAAATAATAATTAGTAATTTTTTTAAATTCATTAGCAAAATAATTTAATTTTTTTTTATAATAAATAATTTAAAAATTATTGCACCCCCAATAATAAACATCAAAATTGGTAATAACCAAAGAAAATAGGTGTTTTTATTAAATTTTGGATCATACAATATCCATTCACCGTATTTTTCTTGTAGAAAATCATAAATTTGTTCCTCGCTATTACCACTTTCTAATTTCTTTTTTACTACTAACTTTAAACTATTGGCAAATTCGGAGTCTGAGTCATAAATTGATTGTCCTTGACAAATTAAACAACGAAGATTTTTTGTAATTTTATTTTCCAAATTTACATCTTGAGCATTAAGCGAATTGTAATTTATTACAAAGAATGTGATTAATAAGTATTTAAAAAGTTTCATTTTATAATTTCTTTAATTTCTAAAATAGAATTTTCGTTTAGTGGGCCAATTATTTTTTTTACAATTTTTTTATTATGGATTAAAAAAGTTTCTGGAACACCATATGCACCCCATTCAATAGCTATAGTACCATCTAAATCTTTTAGAATAATTTTATATGGACTTTTTAAATCATCTAAAAATTTTTTTGCCTTCAGATGATTATCTTTATAATTCAGTCCTATTATATCGATTAATTTTTCTTTATGTAAATTCATTAAAAACTTATGTTCTTCTCTGCATGGAATACACCAAGAAGCCCATATATTTAATAAATAGAATTTATCATTTAAAAAAATATCTTTAGAATTTATAGTTTTATTATTTTCAAAATCTTTTGCTTGAAATTTTGGTATATTTATTTGAGATTTAACATCAGGAGTATAAATATTTGAATTTTTTAAACCTTTATAAAAAACAAAAAAAATTATTGAAAAAACAAATATCAAAAAAATTGGATAAATCTTAGTTTTCATATTTTTTTTTGAATAAACTAATTAAACCTCCAAAACAAATTAATATTACTGAAATCCAAATCCAAACCATAAAAGGTTTAATTTGATATCTAATATTAAAATATTCTTGGTTTTGAACAAAATTCATAGTCATAAATTTGTCGGTTAATAAATTTGTTTTTATATCAGCTTCGCTAGTAACAATATTTGGCTGATTGTAAATTCTTAATTCAGGGCTCATAATTAAGTTACTACCTTTTGAGTCAATAACTTCAAATTTTCCAATAATTGCTTTGTAATTTTGTTCATCTTTTTGATTTATATCTTTAAAGCTAATTTTAAATTTATCAGAAACAAATGTTTCACCAATTTTTAAGTTGGTAATTATTTCATTGGAAAAAATGTTATTAAATAGAATGCTTAATATTAATAAACTAAATCCAAAATGAGCAATATTTTGAGATAAATTGTTAAATTTTTTTTTGAAAAAGTCTCTTATTGTTATAAAAAATAAGAAAAATGCAGCAGTTAATAAGATTGTATTTGTAAAAAAATTAATACTTAAATTTTTTACAATTAACACTGTTAATATAAAAGAAATTATCAAGAACAAAATCAAATATAATTTATTTTTTAAATTTGACTTAATCCATTTTAATTGTGGACCTATCGCCATAAATATTAAAAATGGAATTAAAAAAGGTATAATTAGTTTATGAAAAAAAGGTGGACCAACAGATATTTTTTCTGAAGTTATAACCTCTAAAAAAATTGGATAAACAGTACCAATTAAAACAACTATTAGAAAATACATCATAAACCAATTATTTATTAAAATTGCAGTTTCTTTACTTACCCAATTTAAATTAATTAGAGTTTTGTTTTCATTTTTATGGAAAAAGAAAAAAACAAAAAATGATAAAAATATTAAAATAAATAAAAAGATTAAGATAAACAACCCTCTTTCAGGATCATTTGCGAATGTATGAACTGAATTCAAAATTCCTGATCTTACCAGAAAAGTACCACACATACTTAGTGCAAAAGTTGTTATTGATAAAATAATAGCCCAAGAATTTAGAATATTTCTTTTTTCTAAAACTAAAATGCAATGTAATAATGTTGTCAAACTTAACCATGGCATCAATGAAACATTTTCAACTGGATCCCAAAACCAAAAACCACCCCAGCCTAACTCGTAATAAGCCCAAATAGAACCTAATAAAATTCCTAGTGTTAAAAAAATCCAAGAAATAAATACCCAGTTCTTAATATGTTTTGCCCAGTCTTTCGAAATATAATTTAATGTAACTCCGGCAAGTGCAGAGGAAAAAATAATTGATGATCCAACATAACCTAAATATAAAACTGGCGGATGAATAGCTAAGGCGGGATCTTGTAGAATTGGATTTAAGCCCAATCCTTCTTTTGGAATTGGTGTAATATAGTTAAATGGATTAGACGTTTTTATTAAAAAAACAAAAAAACCAATTATAATTATTTCCTGGAACAATAATGTCAAAATTCTATAACTCTTTTTTTGTTCTACAGATTTTAATAAAAATAAGTAAATAAATAAGGTCAATACAAGCAACCAAAGTAATAAACTTCCCTCATGGTTTCCCCATGTACCTGAAATTTTATAAAATAGTGGTTTTGTTGTATGGGAATGATTAAAAACAGTTTCATTACTGAAGTCAGAGACAACAAAAGAAATAATTAATCCAAAAAAGCTTATAACTACAAAAAAAAATTGAAAAAAGGTAAATGATAAAATTCTTTTATCTAAAATTTTTGTATCGTTAAAATTTATTATTGAAAAATAAATTATTAAAAAAGAACAAAAAAAACCAGAGAGTAAGGAATAATAACCTACTAAACTTGCCAAAATCTATTTCTCCTCTAATGCTTTCTTTACCTCAGGGGGCATATAATTTTCATCATGTTTTGCTAAAATTTTAGTTGCTGAAAAAAAACTTCTATCTTTTAGAAAACCTTCTGCAACTACTCCTTTACCTTCAGCAAATAGGTTAGGGATTACACCAGAATAAACTACGTTAATTTCGTTTTTAAAATCAGTAACAACAAATTTTAATTTTTTTTCTTCTATCAAAATTGAATTTTCTTTCACCATCCCACCAATTCTTATTTTATTATTATTAATTTCCGATAAAATTTTTATTTCAGTCGGAGATTTAAAATATACAACATTTTCTTCAAGTGATTTAAGAATTAGAAAAATTGATAGTGATAAGATTGTTAAAATTAAAAATACAAAAAAAAATCTTAATTTAACTTTACGACCGTACATGGTTTAAAAGAAAGTTAGATAGTTGAAGTATTAGATAATATCTCTTTATTGATACTTTGAGATTTTGCAACTTTTGCTCTTTCAGAATTTAAAGCTCCAAATTTAGCAATAAATTTTTTCTTTTCTTTAATGTATTGAATTTTGATAACTACATATAGTAAAGTAAAATTTAATAAAGTGAATGCGAAAGCAGACCAAACGTATAATCCATATCCATTCATTGTTAAAATTTCGCTTATCATAATCTATCTAAACCTTTATTTTTAATTTTTATCAGTTCTGTATTATATTTCATTAAAAAAATTAGCAGAGAAAATAGGGTAAATGCCGCAGTCATTATTAATAATGGATATAACATTGAAACATGAATTGATGATTCTGATAAGATATTAATTGAAGCTGGCTGATGTAACGTGTTCCACCAATCGACAGAATATTTTATAATTGGAACATTAATTATTCCTGCTACGGTAATTATTGATGTAATCTTAAATGCTTTATCATCATTATCATAAATTCTCCACGCAATGAGATATATAACATAAAACAAAGATAGAATTAGCATAGATGTAATTCTTGCATCCCAAGCCCACCAAGTACCCCATGTTGGTTTCCCCCAGATTGATCCTGTTACAAGAGCAATCACGCTAAATACAAAACCTGAAGGAGCTAGGCTCTTAGAAATCAAAAAAAAATTTCTTATTTTAAAAATATATCCAATCACAGACAAAAATGTGATCATAGAAAAAATTCCAAGGCATATCCAAGCAGCTGGTACATGAACATACATAATTCTTACTGAATGACTCTGTTTATAATCTTCAGGTGATAATACTAATGCCTCGATTAATCCAACTGTTAAAATTATCACAAATAAAAATAAGACATATTTAGGTGCCTTGGATGTAATTGAAAAAATTTTATTTGGTTCGAAATACTTAAACATATTAAATGATTATTTTAATCAAATTTAAGGATTTTTTTAGGAAATAATTGTCTGATCAAGAATGTCAGAGGGAGATAATAACGAAGGGTAAATATTTAACATCCTTGACCAGAATTCGTATAGATTATTAAATAGCTGTGTCAAAGATTTGAACTAATTGTGTTAAAAAAGTGATATTTCTAATTTGAAGGCTTAAAATAACTAGATCCTTTTTTTCCTGAAAAAATCTCCTCAATTAAAGGATGTTTAATTGGTTCATCTGAGTCATCCATTAAAAGGTTTTGTTCTGAAACATAGGCCTCGTAAGTAATTTCGTCATTTTCAGCAAGTAAATGATAAAATGGTTGATCTTTTCTTGGTCTTACATTTTTCGGGATCGATTGATACCACTCTTCAGAATTATTAAATTCAAAATCAACATCATAAATGACACCTCTAAATTCAAAGTGTTTGTGTTTAACAATGTCCCCAATTGAAAATTTTGCTTTTTGAATAGCCATTATGTTTAGTATGGGTATTTAAGAATAAAAATCAATAAGAAAAATTTATAATTTTAGTAAAAATATTATTTGTGTTAATATGTCTAAAGTGAATAAATCTTTTTTAAAGTTTCTAACTGATTTTGGCCCCTTAATAGTTTTTTTTTACTACTACTACGATAGTGGAAAAGATTTAAAAATAGCCATTCCACCTTTCATAATTGCGACAATAATAGCATTAGGAATTATGTGGTTTTTAGAAAAAAAAATTCCAAAAGTTCCATTGATAAGTGGAGTTCTTATTACCTTTTTTGGAGGATTAACAATTTACTTTAACAATCCAGTATTCATTTATATTAAGCCTACGATTATAAATATTTTATTTGGTCTAGCTCTAATATTTGGAAGATATTTTACAAATGAACCAGTGCTTAAAAAACTTATGGGAAAATCGATTGCATTAACTAATGAAGGTTGGGAAATATTAAACAAAAGGTGGATATATTTTTTCTTTGCATTAGCAATCTTAAATGAATTAGTGTGGAGAACACAATCAGAAGAGTTTTGGGTAAATTTTAAAGTTTGGGGTTTATTACCCATAACCTTTATTTTTACTGCTTTTCAAATTGGATTAATTAATAAATATAAGACTAATGAATAAAAATTTACGTTTAGTAATTAACAATGTCAAAGATAAACAATTCGAAGATAAACATTTTTTTGAAAAAGATGAATTAAAAATTATCTTAGATTTATACGCTAAAATGGTGTCAGCAGGTTCGTGGAAAGATTACGGACTAAGTATTTCTAGTAAACAAGTTGGTTTCAGTGTGTTTAAAAATGCAGCTGAAAATGCACTATACAAAATTTGTAAAAATTTTAAGCCTAAAAATAAAAATTTAAAATACTTAATAACTGACACTAATGGTAAAATTTTAAAAAATTCTTATGATCTTGATTTGTTATTAAAAAATACTAATTGGAAAAAACTTCAAAAATAATTTTATCTTCTTTGACCAAAAAGTCTTAAAAGCATGATAAATAAATTAATGAAATCTAAGTAAAGAGTTAAAGCGCCCATCACAGCTTTTTTACCCATTAATTCACCAGTATCACTAGCGGCATACATATTTTTAATTTTTTGAGTATCATATGCGGTTAGTCCTACAAAAATCAAAACACCTAAAACTGAAATTACAAAATACATCATAGAAGATTTCATAAAAATATTAACAAGTGAGGCGATTATGATTCCTATTAATCCCATCATTAAAAATGAACCAAATTTTGTTAAATCTCTTTTTGTTGTGTAACCATAAATACTCATTGCTCCAAAAGTTGCTGAGCATATAAAGAAGACTCTTGTTACACTCATTCCAGTGTAAACTAACAATATTGATGATAATGATAATCCCATTAAAGCAGCAAATACCCAAAAAGTTGTTTGAGCTTTTGAGGCACTCATTTTATTTATTCCAAAGCTCATGTAAAAAACTATTCCTAGAGGCGCCAGCATTACAATCCATTTTAGTCCTGACATGTAAATAGCATTACCTATTTGTGTTAAACCAACAATTGATCCGGAGTCGTTTGTTACTACAGACATTTTAAAAGTAATTAGAGCAACTATTCCTGTCAACAATATCCCTGTTGCCATATAATTATAAACTTTAAGCATGTAGGCTCTTAAGCCTTCGTCTACAACTACATTCTCTTTAGCAGCTGCTTTAGCTCTAGCTAGTATACCTTTTTTATTTAGATCCATATTGTCTAAGATATATAGTCTTTTACTAATTATTCAAGATGCCTTAAAAGATTATTAAAAAAATTAACTCAAAAAACCCAAATGAATTACAAAAAATTAGGTAATACTGATCTTGATGTGAGTACAATTTGTCTCGGCACAATGACTTGGGGTGAACAGAATACTCAAACAGAAGGTTTTGAACAAATGGATTATGCTTTAGATCAAGGTGTAAATTTCTGGGATACAGCAGAATTATATGCCATACCCCCTAAAGAAAACACTTACGGCAAAACTGAGGAAGTAATTGGAAATTGGTTTGAAAAAACAAAAAAAAGATCTGAAGTAATTCTTGCTACAAAAGTTGCTGGACCTGGTCTTAATTGGATTAGAGGTGGTGGAAATCAGTATGACGAAAAAAATTTAAATGAAGCAGTTAATGGAAGTTTAAAGAGATTAAAAACTGATTATATCGATCTTTATCAACTTCATTGGCCTGAGAGAAAAAGTAACTTTTTTGGAAGACTTGGATACCAACATAAAGAAGAACATGATTGGAATAAATTTGAGGATATACTTAATTCTCTAGATAAGTTAATCAAAAGTGGAAAAATAAGATATATCGGACTTTCTAATGAAACAGCATGGGGGCTTTCAAAATTTTTAGAGATTTCAAAAATAAAAAATCTCCCACGTATAATGTCAGTGCAAAACCCTTACAGTCTTTTAAATAGAACATATGAAATAGGTCTTGCTGAAGTCTCGATAAGAGAGGAAAGTGGTTTGTTAGCTTACTCTCCCCTGGCATTTGGATATTTAACCGGAAAATATAGAAATGGTGAATTACCGAAAAATTCTAGAATGAAGTTATTTGGTGATCAGTTTTTGAGATACAAAACAAAAAATGGTCAATTAGCAATCGAGAAATACCATGAAATAGCAAATAAACATGAATTAAATTTTGCTCAAATGAGTTTGAAATTTTGTGAACTTCAACCTTTTATCACAAGTGTAATAATTGGGGCAACGACAATGGATCAGTTGAAAACTGATATAGAAAGTGTAAATATGAATTTAACAAGTGAAGTATTAGATGAAATTAATGAAATACAAAAAATTTATCCAAATCCATGTCCATAATTAAAAAAATATTTTTCTTATCAACTTTTATTTTGGTAATTTCATTACCAAACACTTTTGCAGAAGATCTAAAAAAAGTTGGAAAATTTAAAGATTGGGAGGTGTTGGTAATGTCAGAAACTTCAGGAAAAGTATGTTTTGCACAATCAATACCTGTTTTACAAGCACCTAAGAATAATAAGAGAGAAGCAAGATTGTTTGTAACATTTAGACCTGGAGAAAAAATTACAAATGAAATTAGTACAACAGCAGGTTATGAATTTAACAAAAAAAATTCTGTTTTAGCCACTTCTGGGAATAATAAATTTAAGTTTGATATCAAACAACAAGGATTTGCGTGGATGACTAGTAATAAAAAAGAGAAGATTATGGTAAAGGTCATGAAAAAAGGATCAAGAATTATGGTAACAGGTTATAATGAAAAAGGTTCACAAACTATAGATCACTATTCATTACTTGGTTTTACTAAAGCTTATAGCACTGCAAAAAAAGCTTGTAGCTAATTAATGAAATCAAAAAAAAGAATTGTTTTAGCTTATTCAGGTGGTTTAGATACATCAATAATACTGAATTGGTTGCAAGAAAAATATGATGCTGAAATTATTTGTTACACTGCCGATATAGGTCAAGAGATAAACAAAAAAAAAATCATTTCCAATGCAAAAAAATTAGGAGTTAATAAAATAATTATTAACGACTTAAAAAATATTTTTGTAAAAGAATATGTGTTTCCAATGATACGTGGTCATGCAATTTATGAAGGTGTTTATTTATTAGGAACTTCAATCGCTAGACCTTTGATTGCAAAAGATCAAATCAAAATTGCAAAAAAATATAAAGCCTATGCGGTATCTCATGGAGCCACTGGTAAAGGAAATGATCAAGTTAGATTTGAACTAGGATATCATTATTTCGGTCCAAAAATAAAAATAATTGCACCTTGGAGAATATGGAAATTAAAATCTAGAACTGATTTGATTAACTATGCAAAGAAACATAATATTCCTATTCCAAAAGATAAAAAAGGAGCACCTCCTTTTTCTGTAGACGATAATTTATTTCATACTTCAACAGAAGGAAAGGTTTTAGAAAATCCCGAGAATTCAGCACCTGAATTTATTTTCCAAAGAACGGCTTCACCTGAAAAAGCTCCGAATAAACCAACTTTTGTGAAAATAAATTTTGAAAATGGAGATCCGATTGGAATTAATGGAAAAAAATTACAGCCTTCAAAATTACTTGAAAAATTAAATCTTTTAGCTGGAAAAAATGGAATTGGAAGAGTTGATCTTGTTGAAAATAGATTTTTAGGAATTAAGTCAAGAGGTGTTTATGAAACTCCCGGTGGAACATTATTAATACATGCTCATAGGGCTATAGAGTCTGTTACTTTGGATAAAGAGACTATGCATAAAAAAGATAAAATAATGTCTAGATACGCAGAACTTATTTATAATGGATATTGGTATTCTAAAGAAAGATTCAAACTACAAAAAATTGTTGATCTTAAAAAAAATAAAGTTAACGGGTCGGTTAAACTTAAACTTTACAAAGGAAATGTCACAATCGAATCAAGAATTACTAATAGTAAGGCCTATTCGATGAAAAGAGTTTCTTTTGAAGAAAATAAGTCATTCAATAAAACAAATGTTGAAAAATTTATAAATTTTCATAAAAAAAAGTTAAGAAACTAACAATTATTTGCGGACAATTTGGGCATTGTTAATTCTCAAAAAAAACTTAATTTAGTTCATATGGAAGGTTTAAAAAAATGGATGCAAGATTCTGCAAATATACTATTTGATGATAGTAAAAATGACCTCAGATCCTTACCAAAAGCTGTAAGACTACAAATTTTACTAGTATTGAGTTTTATTTGGACAACCGTGTTTAGTTTATATGTTTTTTCTTACACAACTTTCGCTTTTGGTTGGGCCGGCACATATATAGCTCATATTGGATTAATTTTTGCGGTTTATATGACATTCAAGCAATTCCATAAAGCTGAGGAAAAATCAAGCAGTGTATTTCAAACAAAAAATTTTGATCCTTTTAAAATTATGGTCATAGTTTTTGTAATTGTTTTTATCTTTGTATTTTCAAAAGGTATTGAAGTTCTGACAAATACCAATTCATACACAATCCCTTATGATGGTCCTTCAAAATCAGTATTTGAAAAATGGCTACCATTTAGTAAAGATAAGTAATGGAAAAAATAGCAAAAAATTTACAACTTATTTTAATGGTTATAATATTGATAAGTACTGTAATTGCTGTTGGAATAGAAATTTATAAGATGTTTCAAAATCGATCAGTAACTTTAGCCGATCTTTTATTAATGTTTCTATATTTAGAAGTGCTTGCAATGGTAAGAGTTTTTTGGAATCAGCAATCAATTAGTATTACATTACCACTACTAATTGCGATTACTGCATTAGCACGGTTTATTATTCTTCAAGGGAAAGAAATGGATCCTGCGGCTCTAGTTTATGAAGCCATAGCTATAGTTCTAATTGCAGGTGCAATTGTAATATTAAGATTAAGACATAGTGATAAGTTAGGTCTTAAGAAAAAAAAATCAAAATAATCTGAAATGGATTTCGAGGCTTCGAGGGCTAGTGCCTTAAACGAATTAAATAATTTTGTTGAAAACAATCTTTCCAATTATTCCAAGCTTAGAAATTTTGATTTTGGACCAGAAAAAAGATCTAATGTTTCCTGTTTATCTCCATATATTACACATGGAATAATTAACGAGAAAGAGGTTATTGAAAAGTCTCTCAGTAAGTTTTCCTTTTCAAAAAATGAAAAATTTATTCAGGAAGTTTTATGGCGTACTTACTGGAAGGGATGGTTAGAATTAAGACCGAATGTTTGGTCAGACTATTTGATAGAATTAAATAAGATTAAAGAAGAATTCAAAGGTAATCAGAAATATCTTGATGCACTTAAAGGTAAAACTAATATTGAATGCTTTAATGCATGGATAAATGAACTAAAGGAAAATAACTATTTACATAATCATACAAGAATGTGGTTTGCCAGTATTTGGATTTTTACCTTAGAACTACCATGGCAATTAGGTGCAGAATTTTTTATGCAACATCTTTACGATGGCGATGCTGCATCAAATACTCTTGGTTGGAGATGGGTTGCGGGAGTTCAAACGCAAGGAAAACATTATTTGGCAAGTGAATGGAATATCAAAAAATTCACTAACAATAGATTTGATAATATTAAATTAAATGAAAATGCTCCTCCAATAATATCAGAGAAAACTTACTCAATTATTAAACAAGATTTTAACAACCCACAAAATATAGAAGATAAAAATCTATTAATTTTTGAGAATAATCTCTCTTTTGAAATCACTGATTTTCAGAGCAATAAATTTAAAAAAATTTATTTAATTTCTAATAAAAATGAGAATAGATCTATCAAGCTAAGCGAAAAAGTAATTAAATTTAAATCCCTTTTAATCGAAGACCAACAACAAATATTGAAAGCAAAGTCAATTGATTGTGAAGTCATAGATATAAGTGAAATTAAAAAAATTGAAAATTTTTATGGTTTATATCCAACAGTAGGTGAAAACTTAGATTATTTAAATTCAAACAATTTGAAAATAGATTATTTATATAGAAAGCTTGATCAATATTCTTGGCAATATTGTAATAAAGGTTTTTTTAATTTTAAGAATTATATTCCTAAAATTATTTCAACTTTTAATTAAAACCACCTAAACATTCCAATAATGCCAGCTGTTGCATAAAAGAATTGTAAAAATAGTATTCCTCTATGACCACCCCTATAAGCCCAAATTCCAATTAAGATTGCAGAAATAAGTAATAAGCAAAAACCAAAAAATTCAACTCCAATATTCATTGCTACAAACAAAGAATACAATATCGCAGTGATAACACCTGCCCATTCAAATATTTTGTTGTTCATAAAAGTTTTTTAAAGTTATTATAAAGAGTCTTAGAATAATTATTCATATCTGTCATATTTTCTTTCGCAGATCGATCAAATTTTTTTAATGCTCCATCACCTAATTGATTTTCTAAAGCTTTTTTATATTCTGGCACACATCCCCACTCATTAACTGTTGTGTCTTTAATTTCAATATGAAATTGAATACCGTAGGCATGATTTTGATATTTAAAAATTTGATTTTTAGTAACTGGCGATGAAGCTAACAAAGTAACATCTTTATTATTTTCTATTCCTTGAACTTCATATGAATGCCATTGCAAACTTTTGATTTTATCAGGAAATTTAGAAAATAAATTATCTTGATTTTTTGCTTTAGTAAAATTGATATCCATCATGCCAATCTCAGCTGGACTTGATTGTACAACCTTACCACCAACAACCTCACCTAATAACTGACAGCCTAGACAAAAACCTAAATAAGGTTTTTTTAGATCAACAACAAATTCTTTTATTCTTTTTTTTTCTTCAATCAACCAAGGATATTCTTTTTCCATATAAGTATCCATTGGACCACCCATGCAAAACATTCCATCAAATTTACTTAAATCATTTGGAATTTTCTCACCTTCATCTAACTCAATTGTAGTGAGATTTAATCCATCAGCTAACATTAGATCTTTTATGTAACCAGGATCTTCAATTTTTATGTGTTGTAAAATAATTATGTTCAATATTTTTTATTCTAGCTTAGATAAATTATTTAAACAATTATTTACTAGCCTAATTAAAAATTGAAATTTTTTTTAAATCTATCTTGCTAGTTTTATAAAAATATCACCCATACCAACATCTAAATTTTCTAAAGGTGTATTATTCCTAAGTTCACAATATCTACCAGTTACTTGGTGACTTTTGACGAAATCAATTTCATCTTTTTCACAATTCTTTCCATTGTGCAATAAACCTATTACAATACGATCGTTAAGACTATAAACTTCTGATTTATTTATTTTTTCACCATCACAAAAATAATCTTTGTTTACTCTATTGGGAAAATCTTTTTTAGCACAAGGATTCTTTATTGTTAAAACATAAAATTCTTTAAAACCATCTTCAAATTTATATTTCATTTTTTGAGCTTCAGAATACTTCATTAAATCACATGAACATGGAACACAACACCTATAATAGTTCCCACAAATTTTTTTGTTTGTTTTACTTTCTTTGATGTATAAAAATTCTGAGTCACTGTTTGGATCGATCAGAGATCCAGAAACTGCACAATATAACTTATTAAATTCAATAAAGTCTTTATAGGTAATTTTTTTATCTATTATGTATTTAAAAAATTTCGGTCCTGCGGCATTTCTATTTTTATCTGGAAATATTCTTGACCAATCGGTAATCAACTCCTTGTGATAGTTTTTTTCCTCAGCAAACGACTTAAGTTGAAATAATATTACAAACATTATTAAAGAAATATTTAATATTTTTTTCATTTTTGTTTTACAGTAATTGTTTGATTTAGCTTCTTTATATCAATCATTTCTTTACTTCCATCTGTCCATCTGACCTCTACATTAAAATTTTTTTCATTTTTTCTAATTCCATAATGTGCCACAGGCTCCATTTGACATAAGTAACCAGATCCTGCGTCAATAGTTTTTGAATGTTTTCTCTGATCAGTTATTAACGTTACAGTAGCTCCTCTTGCTGGTGCACCATTTTTGTTAAGTGGTTTAATTCTTAAATATTTATTTTCTTTTTTGACTATTGCCTTGTACAAAGTTAATGTTTGTTCTTTGCTCTCACCTCTAGAAACTAATAATTCTAAAACTCCATCATTATCTATGTCTGCAACTGCAGCCCCAGTTCCATATCCATTAGGTTCGAGTCCTACCTTTAAATTTATCTGTTCAAATTTTCCATTATCTTTAATGCGAAATAACTTATTTGGTTCTGCTATATTGTTCATGAAAACTTCATCAAAACCATCGTTATCAAAATCTGCAGATATAATTGTTCTTATTCTAGACGGTTCATCAAAATCTTTATTTCCAATGTCTTTAAATTCATTATTTTTCAAAACCCAAGCTCTGTGATATCCGAGCCAATTACCACTTAAAATATCTAATCTACCTCTGTAATATATGTCTGATAAAGCTGTACCCCTTCCATTTTGGATTGCATCATCTAATCTATAATCAAATGCAACATCATCAAACTTTCCATTATTATTTTTAAAAAGAAAATTTGCTCCTCTCTCATTAGCTGCAAAGATATCTGCTCTTTCTGTCAAGATATGTCCGGACACAACTGCTCTTCCACCAGTAATATTATCAAGATTTAAATTCTTAGCTTTATCTTTGATAAGTTCATTTTCAATCTCGTAAAACCTTGTTGGTCCTCCGTAATTTGCAACATAAATACCATATTCCCCATCTCCCTTTCTATCTACACAAACAACAGATCTTCCTGCTGTTAAATTTAGATTTGCTTTATTTTTTTCTAATTCAAATAAATCAAAATATTTTTTATCTTTTATATCCAATAATCTATCTGAATATTTTTTAGCTCCACTATATGTATCAGTATTTAAAAAGTAGATTTCTTCAAAGCCATCTTTGTCAATATCACATGCAGCAACTCCTATAGTTTTCTTTGAAGCATCTGAAAAAATTTTTTGTTGGTTTAAATCCTTTAGTTTTCCATCCTGATAAGATAAAGCTAAATTAGGAAAGCCAAAACCTGTAACTAAAAACTCATAATTTCCATCCATATTAAAATCTGTTACGGAAATACCGTAGCTAAGCCTTTTCCCATTATTCTCAATAATTTTCGATAAATCCTCAAAAAATTCTGCGCGAGCATTATTTGTAAGAATTATAAATAAAAATAAAATCAAATATTTAGAAAAATTTTTTATCTTTTTGATGAACATTTTTTTGAACAATACTTAACTTTTTCCCAGTTTAATCTCCATTTTTTTCGCCAAATAAAAGATCTTTTACAAACAGAACAAATTTTTGAAGGAAGATTTTCTTTTTTCACTAGATTGTATTTTGTTTAATAAATTTATCTGCAGCTGACAAAATCATTTTTTTTCTTTCAGTTTTCATTTTATCAAAAATTCTAACCATCATTGATAGTCTTGGATTTTTCAAAAAAAACTTTCTATTACGATCAATAAATCTCCAATAAAGACCATCCATTGTGTTACACCACTCGCCTTTTTTAAAATTCATCATTTTCATAAAGTAACTTGATCCGCATATATAAGGTTTGGTTGCAAAAATTCCTCCATCACTAAACAATCCCATACCATAAACATTGGGCACCATTACCCAATCTGAAGAGTCTACAAACATTTCCATGAACCATTTGTAGACAATGGTGGGCTTTATTTCACAAAGGTTCATAATATTAGATAAAATCATTAATCTTTCAATGTGATGAGACCAACCATGGTTTAAAGCATTTTTAATTGCATAATCCAATGGGGGTAATCCAGTTGTACCTTCATACCAAGATTTTTTCATTTTTCTATTTTGTTTGAAAAAATTTCCATTTTCCATTTCGTTTGAATAACTTTGATAAATTCCTCTCATGAATTCTCTCCAACCAATTACCTGACGTATGTAGCCTTCTAATGAATTTAATCTTATTTTTTTATTTTTATGAAACTCTAAAACTTTTTTGATAATAAATTCTGGAGTGATTAAGCCTAAGTTAATATAAGGACTTAGTGCACTATGGAATAAAATATTGTCTTTTTGATCGACTGCATCCTCATAATCTCCAAATAAATTTGATTTCTCTTTAATAAAAAAATTTAATAACTTAACAACATCATTGTATTCAGTAGCAAACCAAAAATTATCAGTTTTACCAGGATGATCTTTAAATAATTTTTCAATAATTGGTTTTAACTTTTTAGTATGATTGGTTTCATTTATTTTTGGAAATTTTGGGATTGAAATATTTTTTGGTAATTTATTTCTATTATCTTCGTCAAAACTCCATTTACCTCCAATTGGGTTTCCATCCGAACCCATAAGTATTCCTGATTTTTTTCTGACATCTTTATAAAAAACTGCCATAAAAGGTTTTTTTGATTTGGAAAGATATTGTTTAAATTCTTCTCTAGAATTTAAAAACATTGGAGTTTGTATAACATTCCATTTTATTTTTTCTTTTTTCAGAAATTGATTTATTTTTTTTTCAAAAAATTTATCTTCAACTTCAAAGCTTGAGACCTCTTTTATTTTTTTTGAGCTAATTATTTTTTTTAATTTTTTTAAATAATCATCCTTAAATTCTTTATCCTCAATTTTAGTGTACTCTAATTTAAATTTATCTCTTTTAAGACTATCTGCATGTGAGCGCATTGATGATAAGAAAAGAAGTATTTTTTGTTTATGGTGTTTTTCATAAGTGCATAATTGGTAATCTTCAGCCATAAAAAATAGGTGGTCTTTTTTGAAGCGGTCCAAGTATTTTGATGGAAATAATTGATTACCCAGTATAAAAAATAACTTCATAGTTAAATATAACGAATAAAATTTTTTATGTCAGAAAAATATCTTATTTTTGGTGCGACAGGTTCAATCGGATCTAGCTTAGCTGAACAATTAGTAAATTCAGGAAATTCTGTTCATTTAGTTGGAAGAAATGAAAATGAAACAAAAAGTATTTCTGAAAAACTTGGTTGTACTTTTACAATTGCAGATGTTTTAGAAGATGGATTTGCAGAAAAAGTTAAAAATGACATTTCAGATATAAAAGGTATTGCTTATTGTGTTGGTTCAATAGATTTAAAACCTTTGAGAATGGTTAATGAAAATGATTTTAATAAATGTATGAAGTTAAATCTCTATTCTGCAGTCGAGGTTATCAAAAGTTATCAAGAGAGTTTAAAAAAAAATAAAGGTTCGGTAGTTTTATTCTCTACAGTTGCAGCACAAAGAGGATTTACTAATCATACAATAATTGCTTCTGCTAAAGCTGCTGTCGAAGGATTAACAGTTTCTTTGGCTGCCGAATTTGCTCCAAATATCAGAGTGAATTGCATTGCACCAAGTTTAACTAATTCGAAAATTGCAGAACCGATGTTGAAAAATAAAGCATTAGCAGATGGTATAGCAAAAGCTCATCCTCTAAAAAGACTAGGTGAGGGAAAAGACTCCGCCTCTCTTGCAAAATTTCTCATTACTGATGACAGCTCTTGGGTTACAGGTCAGATTATTGCTGTTGATGGTGGTAGATCAAAACTTTCTTAGAGTGAGAAAAATTTTTATTTCAGTAGTCTTATTTTTAATTCCTTTAAATATCTCATTTGCAGAAAATCTTAATTTTGAAAAGATTGTAGATTTAAATGACCCTTGGGGGTCTACTTTTATTGATAAAAATAATTTATTGATTACAGAAAAAAGTGGAAAAATTAAATTAATTGATCTTAATTCTAAAAAAATCTCTGAGATTAATCATAATCTTAAATTCCGAGAACATGGCCAAGGAGGTTTATTGGACATTCTATTTAAAGATAATTTTGTTTATATTTCGTACACTGAAAACAGAGGAAATCAAAAAACTAGTACTTCAATAGCTAAAGCTAATTATAATAAAAAGAATTTAGTATTTGAAAATATTTTTCAAGCAAATCCGCCCATTGACTCAGGTTACCATTTTGGATCAAGATTAGCGATAAAAGATAATTATCTTTTTGCATCAGCTGGAGAAAGAGGCCAAGGTATGATTGCTCAAGATCCTACAAAACATCCTGGGAGTATTATTAGAATTAATACTGATGGCAGTATTCCTAAAGACAATCCTAAATTTATAGATAAATCTGATTGGCTACCAGAAATTTATCAAATCGGAATTAGAAATCCTCAAGGGTTAACCTTATCTCCATTTGATAATAAAATTTATATGAGTAATCATGGAGCTAAAGGGGGTGATTGGTTTGGTGAGGCAAAAAAGGGAGAGAACTATGGATGGAAAATTTTAGGATGGGGTGGAAAGAATTATTCAGGAATTCCTATTGGCCCTAAATGGAAACCAGGTTTTACAAAAGCAATACAATATTGGGTACCATCAATAGCAACTAGTGCAATAACTATTTATAAAGGTAATGAATTTAATGAATGGAATGGACATGCTTTAATTACTTCTCTTAAGGATCAATCACTAAGAAAATTAGTATTCAATGACTTGTCAAATGTAAAAGAAGAGATAATTTTTAAAGGTAAAATTGGAAGAATAAGAGATATACAAGTTCATCCAAAAAATGGAAAAATTTACTTTTTAGCAAGTGATAACCTTTGGTTGATGGAGAAGGCTAAATAAATCTTAGTGATTATTGATTTCTTATAAGAGGATAAACCTTTGGATTTAAATATTTGATATTAGTTAATAATATTAACACCAACGTTACCAAACCAATGGATAAGCCAAGATAAATCAAAACTTTAAGATCAAACTTCCAGAATAACTCAAATATATTTTCAATAATAAATTTTGAACCAACTACAGCAAACAAAATTGCAATCATTATTACAGATATAAAAATAATCATAAATTCAATCAGCGAAGAAAAAATAATCTCTTTTCTTGAAAAACCTAAAATTTTAAAAACCAAATTTTGGTATTCTCTTACTTTTCCTTGGACCATTATTGCACTTGATATTACAATTAAACCAATGACGATAGTGACTGTTGAAATTATAATAACTGCTATGAAAACTTTATTTAAAACATTTGTTACCTTATTTAAATAATCAGCAATTTTAATCATTGATAAACTAGGGAAAATTTCAAGCATTTTTGTTTCATCAAATTTATTTAAACTATAGAACTTAGTGGTTGCTAAATATTCGTGAGGAATATTTTTTGCAAAGTCAGGATTAAAGAGCATTGCAAAATTTATATTAAGATCTCTATAATCAACTTGTCTAAAGTTGACTATTTCACCATCAATTTCTCTACCATAGATATTCAAAGTAAATATATCCCCTAATTTAATATTAAAATCTTTTGCAACCTTAGCGTCTAATGATATCTGAAGTTGGTTTGGTTTAGACAAATCCCACCACTTACCATCAATAATTAGATTATCCTCAGGAACTTCTTTTGTCCAAGATGATCTCCGTTCAGTGCCTATAACCCAATAGCTATCATTTTCAGGTGTTATATATGTATTTGGATTTATACCATTAATCTTTACTATTCCTGAAGAAACCATTGGCACAATTTCAATATTTGCACCAGGATCCATTGATAAAATTTTTTGTTCAAACCTTTCACGCTCTCCATTTTGAATACCCACAAAAAAATAATCTGGAGCGATGTCAGGTATTGATTTTGCTATTTCTCTTTTAAAATTAGTTCCAACTAATGCCAAGGTCAAAAGTAATGTAACACCAAGGCCTAAAGACATAATTGTTATAGGGGTAATACTTTTTGATTGTGTAATATTTTTAATAGATACTTTTAAAGGAGTGCTCCAATTAAATTTTAACTTTTTTAGAGAAAATATGATTAACTTTGAAAGTAGAAAAAAGATAATTAAACAAATAAAAAATGCCCCAAAATACCCAAGACTATAAGCAAGATTTTCTGACCTATAAGTAAATATTAGAATTAAAATCGATAACATAATAATACTCATGCCAATTAATTTTTTTGAATAGTAAAATTGTAAGTTTTGGAATACATTTCTAAATAGACTTGAAGCTTTGATTTGATCGATAGAACTAATTGTAGGAATCGAAAAAATTATCAAAACTAATAAACCTATTAAAAATATTTTTAAAAAATTAAAAAAAGAAAAAAATAAATTTATCTTAAGTCCAAAGCTACTTGACAAATATTTGTCTAGTAATGGCACAATTAGTAAACTACTAAAATACGCCGAAATAGTAATTATAAATAATAACATTACTAATTGTAAATAATAAAGTTTTTTAATGTTACCGGAATAGAAACCTAAGGCCTTTCTAACTGCTATAGATAAATTATTTTGATTTATAAAAGACAAAAGAGTATTAGCAATACCAATACCAGCAATAAGCATTGCACTTATTGAGACAAGGGATAAAAATTGTGAAAAGTTACCAATTACTCTTTTTAATCCACTTGCTGCATTTTCTGGATATCTAATTTTTACCTTTTGATCATTTTTAAAAATACTTTCGATTTTTTTTATGATTATTTCTGGGTTATCATTGTTATTAAATTTTACTTTGTATTCATAATTTAAAAAATTTCCTATTCCATTAAGTTTTAAGATTTCCAAAGTTTGTTTACCTGTTAAAACCCAATCTCCAAAAGTCACAAACCCACTTACATCTGGAACAGATCTTACCTTTCCAATCACAAGAAATTCTTGATCTTGAATTTTTACAATTTCATTTGTTTTGATATTTAAGGTTTTTGATAAACTCTCATTAATTAAAATTGTATAAGGTTCACTTTGCATTCTTTCATAAGCATCAGCAGGTTCATAAGTTACCTCACCATATAAAGGATATTTTTGGTCAACTGTTTTTATTCTAGTGAATAAAGATTTATTTTTCTTTCGATTTGTTGTCGAAAGCATTGTGCTGAATTCAACCATCTCTGATATAGTTGTAAACTTTTCAACTTCATTTAATAAATCTATATCTCCTTGATTTCTATTATAATCAATTTCTAAGTCTCCACCTAAAAGCTCTTTAGCATTTTCTTTGAGTTCTTTTTTTAAACTATCCTCAATAGTAAATATTGCACTTAAAATAAAAAGACTGATGAACAGAGTGATAATTATACTTGAGATTTTTTTATAGTTCCTTTTTAAATCTCTCAGAGCATATATTAAGATAAATTTGTATTGATAAAAATTATTTAATTTTTCCATCTTTAATTTTAATTTTTCTACTTGCACGATTAGCAAGTTTTGGGTCATGTGTTACCATAATTAATGAGGAACCTTCTTCTTTAACATACCTAAATAAAATTTTAGAAATCATATCAGAATTTTCTGTATCTAAATTTCCTGTAGGTTCATCAGCTAGAATTAGCTCTGGCTTCATAGCAATAGCTCTCGCGATAGCGACACGTTGTTGTTCTCCTCCAGATAACTGGCTAGGTAAATTATTTAGTCGATGTTTTAGGCCGAATCTATCTAAAAGGGATTTTGCTTCTTTCTCAGGATTTTTAAATTTATTCAATTCAAGAATTAAGGTTACATTCTCTAGAGCTGTATAATTTGGGATTAAATAAAAAGACTGAAAAATTATACCAATATTTTTTTTTCTAATTTTTGATACTTCATCCTCACTTAATTTTGTAATTTCGTGGTCTTGAAAGTATATCTTGCCTGAAGTTGGACGCTCTAAACCGCCAATTAACATGATTAAACTTGTTTTTCCTGAACCACTTTCACCTACTATTGAAATAGTTTCCTTTTTTTTTGTGGTCAAATTTATATCTTTTAAAACGCTGATATTATCTTTACCAGTTTGGTATTTAAGATTTATCTTTTTTAATTTAAGAAGATTACTCATGAGCAAAAGTTTTATTATTAAAATAATTATTATCTGTCTACTTACCATTAATGCATATGCAATCGAAAAGATTGTATTATTTGGTGATAGTTTAATGGCTGGTTATGGTTTGTCTGATGACAATAGTTTACCAGTCATTTTAGAAGAGAATTTAGAGGCAAAGGGATATAATATTGAGATTATTGATGGCAGTGTTTCTGGTAGTACATCGTCAGGGGGATTAAATAGAGCTGATTGGACTTTTAGTGAACCAGATATAGATCTAATAATTTTATGCTTAGGGGCTAATGACATGTTAAGAGGCATCCAGCCAAAAGAAACAAAAAGTAATTTAGAAAAGATTATAAAAATTGCTCAAGACAAAAATATTAAAATTATCCTAGCTGGGATGATTGCTCCAACCTCGCATGGTTTTTCTTATAAAAAAAAATTTGACAAAATTTTTCCTGATTTAGCAGAAAAATTTAAAATAGAGCTTATTCCTTTTTTACTTGAGGGAGTTGCTATGAAGCCCGAATTTAATCTAAGTGATGGTATACATCCAAATGAAAAGGGCACTATAATAATAAGTAGAACTTTGGAAGAGACAATTATAAAAATTAATAATAAAAAAAATTAGTTTTAGTGGAAAAAAAACCTTATCACCATTTACCAGACGGTACTTTTAGAAATCCTGAGGGTTCACCAGAACCAGATCCTAATGTTAAATGGTCCTTCAAAATTTTTAATAGAGAGAAAAAAAAGCTTAATATGAAAGTTCCCAAAGAACATGTTATTGAAAAAGAGAAAGTTTTAACAAACTTAAAAAAATTTCAGGAAGATGACTATGTGGTATGGATTGGCCACGCAACATTTTTAATTAAGCTTGGTAAAACAACAATTATTACAGATCCAGTATTTTCAAAAAATGCTGGGCCACTAATTTTTGGACCCAAGAGATTTACCGAACCAGCACTAAAATTAAACGAAATTCCTAAAACAGATATTTTTTTACTCACCCATAATCATTATGATCACCAAGATATGATGACGATCCGGAGATTTCCTTTTAAAAATTCTAAAGTTTTACTCCCATTAAAACTTGGTAAATATTTTACCAGAAATGGTTATAGTGATGTGAACGAAATGGACTGGTATGATAAAATTGTAATAAATAAAAATTTAAAAATTACTTTTTTACCTGCTGTTCATTGGTCAAAAAGAAGTCTAACAGATACTAATAAAACTTTATGGGGAAATTTTTTGATCGAATATAAAGATAGAAAGTTATTATTTGGTTGTGACACTGGAGTAGGAAATATTTATAAGGATATAGGTAATAAATATGGCCCAATTGATCTAACCTTTATAAATATTGGTGCCTATAATTTTTATCCAATAATGCCATATAAAGATAAATCAGTTTATCATACTAATCCTGAAGAAGCTTTGGAAATTGCCCAAAATTTAAAAAGTAAAAAAGTAATCGGAATGCATTGGGGAACTTTCGTTTTATCTTTAGAGCCGATTATGGAGCCACCAGTAAGATTTAAGGCTAATGCAGAAAGATATGGCTTTAAAAAAGAGGACGCTATTATTTATAAAATAGGTGAGTTTGGATCATTAAAGAAATTACTTAATTATAATTAATTATCTAATAGTTTCTTTTTCGCTTTTTCAAATTCCTCTTGAGTCAAAATACCATCATTTAAAAGTTGATTTAATCTCTCAATTTCATCACTAAGTTTGTTTCCATCATCTGAAAAATCATCAATTTTTTCATTTTCACTAATCTCATTAGCTTTATTAGCACTTTTAGCACTAAAACCTTTCATGATAGCCGTGGCACCTAAATATAAAACAAATCCAAGAATTGGAATTACTAAACCAAAAAAAATAATCTTTTCCATTACTTAATCTTCATCTTCCTCTCTCCAATTTTTTTCATACATTAACCATGCCGCAAATATTACTGAAAAAGTTCCTACAATCATACCATAATCAAATCCAGTTTGTTGATCATAAAGGTACCATCCCAGTTGGGTGGCACCAATAGGTGGAATAGTTAATATACCCATTATGATTGCTATTCTGTATGGATATTTGGGTTTTTTCATAACCCAACTTATCAAATATTTTTTATCGATTTAAATGTTAAATTTGCGATCTTTTGAAACAGTCAATTGTATTTTTAAGCAAACAAGCAATAGTCATTGGTCCAACACCACCTGGAACAGGTGTTAAAGCTTTTGCATTTTTTGAAACCTCATCAAAAGCCACATCTCCAACAATACCTTTGTCTGTTTTGTTAATACCAACATCAATTACAATGCTATCTTTTTTAACCCAATCACCTTTTACTAATTCTGGGATACCAACTGCTGCAACAATAATATCTGCTTCAAGGCATTCTGCTTTTAAATCTTTTGTTCTAGAATGCGTTATTGTTACAGTACAATTTTCTTTTAAAAGAAGTTGAGTCATTGGTTTACCATTTAAGTTTGATCTACCAACTACAACTGCCTTTTTTCCACTTAAATTAGGTTCTATCTTTTTAATTAATAAATAACAACCTAATGGCGTACATGGCACTGAGCTCTCATAACCAGATGAGAGATTTCCAACATTCATTGGATGAAAGCCGTCTACATCTTTTGAAGGATTAATGGCCTCAATAACTTTTTGTTTATCTATATGTTTAGGCAGAGGTAATTGAACCAAAATACCAGATACTGTATCATCTTTATTTAGTTCCTCTATTTTTTCTAAAACTACCTTTTCTTCTACTGAGTCTGGATATTTTATAACATCAGATTTAAGACCGACTTCATTTGCTGATTTTTCTTTATTTCTTACATAAATTTGACTTGGAGTTAAATCACCTATTAGTATTACTGTTAATCCAGGCACTTTGTTATATTTTGCTTTTAATTCCGACACTTCTTTTTTTAGCTCCTCTCTTAAGAGTGCCGCTTCTTTTTTACCATCAATTAAAATCATAAATTTTTTTAAAATATCATTGGTGCGATGTAAAGCTTCATACACATTTCTATGAACCAAATCAATAGAAGTAAGATTATTGGAGATATATCCAGAGCACCTAAATTAGGAAGAAATCGTCTTATTCTGTTTAGAAAAGGCTCTGTCAGTCTGTATGTAAAATCTAATATAATATATACAAATCTATTTTGAGTATTGAGAATGTTAAATGCAATTAACCAGCTTATTACAACGTTTGCAATAACTACATAAGAATAAAGTTTTAATAATTGTAAAACTAAATAAAAAATAGCAATCATTTTTTTTCAACATAAATAGACTGACTTGGAAATGCAAAAGATGCTTTATTTGTTTCAACTATTTGTTTTATTGCGATAGCTAAACGCTCTTTAACTGATAACCAATCGTTCCAACTATCTGTTTTTGTAAAACAACGAACATACATGTCTATTGAACTATCTGAAAATTTATCTACTCTTACTGCAACCCCAACACTTGTATTAAAATCTTCACTCTTATTAATGTGTTCCTCAATTTGATTTCTAATGGTTTTGAGTTGATCTACAGTAGTGTCATACTGAAGAGTTATTATCCAGCTTATTAACCAATTGGAAGTTTCACTAATATTAATTACTGCATTTTCAGCAAATTGAAAATTTGGAATTATTGCCAAAGATTTATCAAATTTTCTAATCGTGGTGGATCTAAAACCAATTTTTTCTACTATACCCTCAATAATTCCATCAACTAAAATCCAATCACCAATTTTAAATCTTTTCTCTACAAGAACTAAAATTCCTGATATCAAATTTTTAAATAAATCTTGAGCTCCAAGAGCCACGGCTACTCCAAACAACCCTAGTCCAGCAATTATTGGTCCAATTTTAATACCCCATAATTCTAATACTGCTGCTAAACCTAAGATAAAAATAAGTATCTTTAATGATTTAATTATCCATCCAATTAATTCTCTTGTTAAAAGTTTATCAAGACCACTTAAAATATATGAGACTGGCTCAATAATCTGATGGATGATCCAAAAAATTAAAATCGTGATTAATGTTCTATTTATTGTATCAACGACTTCTCGTCCTTCAATTGAAAATGTCATGTAATAGCTTGCAATAAAAAAACCTATAACTATAGGTAAAAATCTAGCTGGTCCAACTAATGCATTTACAAATGTATCATCTAATTTATTAGTAGTTCTTTTTGATATAATTTCTAATTTTTTAATTATGAGTTTACTTATTAAACCTCTAAAGATAAGGAAAATTAAAAAAATTCCAATTCCAATTAATATCTGAAAAATATCTACACCTAAAATTCCTTTATTCCAAACAGACAAAAATATCTCTGAAAAATTTTTAATTAATTCCATAATTAAATTTTATACAATAAAAACTCTTCTTCTCCAGGATTAAAAAGGAATATTTTTTTCCATTTTATTTCATTCAATATAGATGAGGTTTTTTCACTAATACACATTAAATTTGTATTCATCCATAAGCTTTCTGATTGATAATTTTTTATAAAATTCAAAAAACTTATCGCACTGTTTTGTGAATAAACATAGACTAATTCAGGCATATTTAATTTTAGCTGCTCTACAAATTTTTCATCAAATTTTTCGTTATGATGAGTCTTATAATTAACCAATCTTTTCAAATTATAACCAATCTTAATTAACTGAAGATCTAAATCACTTGATAGAATTTCTCCACTCACATAAAGTATTTTTCCATCAGATGAATTAAAATTTTGAACAATTAACTCTTTTAAATTTGTAACATTTCCATCTGCTGCTATTACTTTTTGAAATCCAACACTCCTAGCTTTTTTTTCTGTAGCACTTCCTACACAAAAACATAAAATATTTTTATCTAAATTTTTTAAATCTAAAAATTTTATTGCATTAGCACTTGTAAATATGATCGCTTTAAAATCATTAAAATCGCTTTGATTGTATTCAACTGGCTCAATTTTTAAAAGTGGTATATGTGATATTTGATGACCTAATGATTTAAACTTAGAAATCATTTCTATACAATCTTCCAAAGGTCTTGTTAATAAAATATGCATATTATTTTTTATAAGAATTATTTGATTTTTCTTTTAAAATTTTTCCAACTTTTTCACCGAGATTTTCAGCAAATTCAATCTTACCTGAAATTTTTTCATGAAATCTTTCTGTTCCATCAATCGAAAATAGCTCAGCATTCAATTCAATCTCATCCTCTTTAATTTCAGCATGCACTCCTATAGCAGTTTCACAATCTCCCTCTAAAATTTTTAAAACACCTCTTTCTGCTAAAGCACGATAAAAAGTTGGCTTGTGATTAACTTTTTCTATCAATTCAATTATTTGATTATCCTCTTTTCTACATTGTAATGCTATAATTCCTTGTCCTGCACTAGGAATCATTTCTGAAGTTGTAAAGAATTGAGTTATTTCATTATTTAAATCCAGAGAATTTATTCCTGCACTCGATAAAATAATTGCATCATATTTTCCCTTTTTTAATTTACTAATTCTTGTATCAACATTACCTCGAATTAATTCACAATTTAAATCATTTCTAATTCTTTTGAGTTGAAACTCTCTTCTAAATGACGATGTGCCAACAACTGAATTTTTTTTTAATTCATCTAATTTTTTATCTTTTAAACTTATCAAAATTTCTCTGGGGTCATTTCGTTTTAAAAAGCATGCAGTCCTTAAACCCTGAGTTTCAATTGCAGGCATATCTTTTAATGCATGAACAGCGATATCAATTTTTTTATTTAATAATTCCTCCTCGATATTTTTTGAAAATAATCCTTTTCCACCTAAATCTGATAATCTTTTATCCAAAATTGTATCACCTTTTGTTGAAATTGATTTAATCTCAATATTTTGTTCAACAATATTTTCTGAAAAATTTAATAACGCCTCTTTAACCCTTTTTGCATAAATTAGAGCTAGTTTACTGCCTCTTGAACCAATAGTTATTTTTTTTTTCATCAAATTTTTTTTCTTTCTTGTATAAAGATTGTACTATTAATAAAAACTATTTGAATGAGCAAAAAACCATTAATTCTTGGTATAGAGACAAGCTGTGATGAAACTGCAGCATCAATTATTACTGAAGATGAGTACAATAAACCTAAAATTTTATCAAATATTGTCTCAAGTCAGATTGAGATCCATAAAGAATTTGGCGGAGTAGTACCTGAATTAGCCGCTCGATCACACATGGAAAAGATTGATTCGATTGTTAAAAAAGCAATTAATGATAGTGGAAGAAAATTAAGTGATATAGATGCGATTGCATCTACAGCTGGACCAGGTTTGGTTGTATGTCTGTCAGTTGGTCTCAGTTTTGGAAAATCTTTAGCACTATCCCTGAATAAACCCTTTATAGCGGTAAATCATCTAGAAGGTCATGCGTTAAGTCCAAAACTTAATTCAAAATTAGATTATCCTTATCTTTTATTGTTAATTTCTGGTGGGCATTCTCAATTCCTTAGTGTTGAAAATTTAGGGGAATACAAAAGACTTGGAACAACAATTGATGATGCATTAGGAGAAGCTTTTGATAAAACTGCAAAAATTTTAGGGGTAGAATTTCCAGGTGGACCCCAAATTGAAATACTGGCTCTTAAAGGTAATCCAAATAAATTTAATTTACCAAAACCAATTTTCCACAAAGGTGGATGCAACTTATCATTTGCTGGTTTAAAAACGGCTATTCTTAAAATTTCAAAAAGTATAAAATCAGATCAAGATAGATATGATCTTGCTGCTTCATTTCAAAAAACTATAGAGGAAATTCTTTATAAAAAAACTTTGATTGCAATAGAAGAGTTCAAAAAAACTAATTTAACAAATAAAAATAACTTTGTAGTAGCCGGTGGAGTTGCTGCGAATAAAAAAATAAGGGAAATGTTGGTTAATCTTTGTAAAACTGTTAATTTTAATCCTATATTCCCACCTAAAGAATTATGTGGTGATAATGCAGCTATGATCGCAATGGTGGGTTTGGAAAAATTTAAACTTAATAAATTTAATAAGTTAAATTTTCCTGCAAAACCAAGATGGCCCCTTGATGAAAATGCTCTCTTTATGAAAGGCGCTGGAGTAAAATTATAAATATGAAAAAAAAATTAGGATTAATACAGACAGGTGGGCTAGGAGATATTCATATAGCTTTACCTATAGCATTATTTTATCACAAAAAAGATTTTGAAATATATTGGCCAATTTTTAATAACTGGGTCGAACAAATGAAACACTATGTGCCTTGGATAAATTGGATTGGAATATCTAAAGAAAATAAAGAACATGCATATAATGAACCAGTAAAAATTCTTGACTCGTTAGGGGTAGAGAAAAAAATACCTTTATATAATTTTTTAGGAACAAATGTGGAATTATCTAATACTCCTTATTTTCCTCACGTAAGTTTTGATAAATATAAATATATTAAATCAAACGTACCATTTTACTACAAATGGAAGTTAAACGAATGTATTAAAAGAGACAAAAAAAGAGAGGACACAATGTTTAATAAATTTGTGAAAAATGAAAATTTTGTTGTTACACATTTAAAAGCAAGTATTCATACTGCAACTTTCGACTTGTCATTAATACCCAAGGATTTTCAAGTTATAGAAATTAGTAATGATGGTTTTGTGCTTGACTGGTTAAAAATAATTGAAAAAGCGAAAATGTTATTTATGACAAATAGCGTAATGGCAAATATTACTGAGCAATTAAATATTGATAATATCAAATATTACATACCTAGGACTAATATATTCAATAATCCAATATTTATTAATAATTGGATCTGGATAAAAAATAAAAATATTGATCCGAAAACCAACTTAACAGGGATCAAATTTTAATTTTGCATTAACTTTGATTATAAAATATCATCAATTGATATGAGTGGTAGTGAATTTTTAACTATATATAAAAATCTTTTTCCATTGATGAAAAGACATCTGGATATGCTTACTCTCAGGCATTGGGATAAAAAAATTTCATCTTCAAAAAATATCTTAAATAAAAGTGGAATGAAATTTTATTCTCAAAATGATGAAGATGGTATTTTAATGGAGATTTTAAGAAGAATTGATATCAAAAAAGGAAGTTTTTTTGAAATTGGTGTTTGCGGGGGACACAAGAATAATGGGACCGAATGTAACTCTATAATTTTACTCATGTTAGGATGGAATGGCATTTGGATTGATGGAGTAAATATTGATCTTAATTTGCCAAAGGAGAGTAAATTGAATTTTTTTAAACAATTTCTTAATAAAGATAATTGTGTAAAAACCTTTAATGATGCTCTCAAAAGTTCAAAAATTAATAAATCTGAAATAAATGTTGTTTCAGTAGACATCGATGGAAATGATTTTTATATAACTGAGTCCATTTTAAAAGAAGGATTTAAACCGGATTGTTTTATTGTCGAATATAACGGGAAATTTCCACCTCCAATCATTTATAATATGCCGTATGAGGAAAATTATGTTTGGCGAGGTGGAGATGAACAAGGATGTAGCTTGCAGTTTTATGTAAATTTTTTCAATAAATTTGATTACAATTTAGTTTGCTGCAATATAACTGGCACTAATGCTTTTTTTGTACATAATAAACATAAAGATAAATTCAAAGATATTCCAAAAGATATAAAAGATATTTTTTATCCTCCTGATTATAATTGGTTTACGCAAATCGGTCATAGCACCTCTACTAAAACAATTGAGCATTTTGCTAAAACAGATGATTAATAATTCTTATAATAGGTAGATCAAATAATTATGAAATACTGGTTACTCAAATCAGAACCGGATGTTTGGTCTATTGAGCAACAAAAAAAAACTGGCAGCAAAGGGGCTACATGGGATGGTGTGAGAAACTATCAAGCAGCTAAAAATTTAAAATCAATGAAAAAAGGTGATCTATGTTTTTTTTATCATTCTAATATTGGAAAGGAGATTGTGGGTATTGTAGAAGTGATTAAAGAGTATTACCTCGATAAAACAGACAGATCTGGTCGATTTGTAGCTGTGACAGTAAAATTTTTAAAAAAATTAAAAAAACCCATCACATTAGAGGAGATTAAAAAAAACAAGGAATTAAGCCACTTATCACTCATAAAACAGAGTAGGCTTTCTGTTATGCCAATTGACTCTAAAAGCTGGAAAATTTTAAATAAGATGGGTAAGATTTAGTAAAAAAATTTTATGCCTAAAAAAAAGAAAAAAACAAAAAAAAGATCTTCAAAAAAAAGAAAGGTTAAAAAAAGTAAAAGAATTTCAAGAAGAAGAAAGATAATTAAAAAATCCTCTAAAAGAAAAAAAAGTATAAAATTAGAAAAAATCAAAGATACTACTTCTCAAGAATTAGTTTTTAAAACAAAACCAGAGTGGATTAAGAGTAGTCTAGCTAGTAAATCTCAGTATCAAAATAAATATAAAGAATCTATTAAAAACAATAACTCTTTTTGGAAAAAAGAGGGGAAGAGAATTACTTGGATCAGACCTTATAAAAAAATAAAAGATGTTAAATACAGTAAAGATGATGTTAGAATAAAATGGTATGAAGATGGAACTTTAAATGCATCTGCAAACTGTATTGATAGACATTTAAAAGATAAAAAAGATAAAACTGCAATTATATGGGTTGGAGACGATCCGAAAGATACACAAAAAATTTCCTATAAACAGCTTCATCAAAAAGTTTCAAAGGCTGCTAATGGATTAAAAAAGTTGGGTATTAAAAAAGGGGACCGTGTAACAATATATTTAACTATGATACCTGAGTTGGCAGTATTAATGTTAGCTTGTGCAAGAATCGGTGCTATCCACTCAATAATTTTTGGAGGTTTCTCAGCTGAGTCCATTTCTGGTAGAGTAAATGACTGTGAGTCTGAATATATTATTACAGCTGATGAAGGAGTAAGAGGCGGCAAAACTATTCCTTTAAAAGCTACAACTGATGAAGCCTTAACAAATTGTCCTAACGTAAAAAAATGTATAGTTGTTAAAAGAACTGGTAATTATGTTTTTTGGAATGATGAAAGAGATGTTTGGTATCATGATCTAATTAAAGATGTATCAAATCATTGCGATCCAGAGGAAATGAGTGCAGAAGATCCATTATTTATTCTTTATACCTCAGGATCTACTGGTAAACCTAAAGGCGTTCTACATACAACTGGTGGATATATGGTCTATGCTTCAATGACTCATCAATATATTTTCAATTATAAACCAAAAGATATTTATTGGTGTACTGCTGATATTGGCTGGGTTACTGGACATAGTTACATAATCTATGGACCTCTTTCTAATGGTGCTACAACTATTATGTTTGAAGGAGTACCAAATTATCCAGATAGCTCTAGATGGTGGCAAATAGTAGATAAATTTAAGGTTAACACTTTCTACACCGCACCTACAGCTATTAGAGCTTTAATGAGAGAAGGTGAAGGACCAGTTAAAAAAACTTCTAGAAAATCTTTAAAATTATTAGGAACAGTTGGTGAACCAATCAATCCTGAAGCATGGATGTGGTATTACAACACTGTTGGAAATTCTAAATGCCCAATTGTCGATACTTGGTGGCAAACAGAGACAGGTGGAATTTTAATTGCACCTCAAACTGGAGCGATACCATTAAAACCAGGTTCAGCAACTAAACCATTTTACGGAATTAAACCTGTTATCGTAGATAAAGATGGTAAGGAGATAAAAGGTGCAGGAGAAGGGAGACTTTGCATAGCTCAATCGTGGCCAGGACAAATGAGAACTGTCTATGGTGATCACCAAAGGTTTATAGACACATATTTTTCTCAATTTGACGGCAAATACTTTACTGGTGACGGATGTAAAAGAGATAAAGATGGCTATTATTGGATAACAGGTAGGGTAGATGATGTAATTATTGTCTCTGGACATAATCTTGGTACTGCAGAAATAGAAAGTGCATTTGTTGCTCATCCTAAAGTAGCTGAAGCAGCAGTCGTTGGGTATCCTCACGATATCAAGGGGAATGGTTTATACTGTTATGTAACCTTGAATGCAGGTGAAAATGAAACTGGCGAACTAGAGAGAGATCTTAAACTTTGGGTAAGAAAACAAATTGGTCCTTTAGCAACACCAGATCTAATTCATTTTTCTCCTGGATTGCCGAAAACTAGATCAGGAAAAATTATGAGAAGAATTTTACGAAAAATAGCTGCAAATGAACACGATCAATTAGGAGATACTACTACCTTAGCAGATCCAACAGTAGTTACTAGTTTGGTTGAAAACAGAAAAAACATTTAAATTTTTATTCTTTCTTCAAATTCTTTTTTAACAATATCCCATTTTAGTATAACTGAATTCAAAACAATTTTACGATCCAAAGTTTTTAATTCCTCAGCTATCGGTGCCCATTTATAAAGTGATAAAGCACTAGGATTAAATGGAAGGTCCTTAAAATAAATATCCCAGTTTATTTTTTGTAATCTTTCATCAAAATTTTTTTTTGCTTCCTCTATTATATCTAATGGCATTTTATTTGTAGTTTCATCATCTAAAATTTTTAAAAAAATTTCTTTTGCTTTGTTTATATCTTGATAATTAAAATTAGATCTTAAATAAGAAAATGTAAAAAGAGTTAAATCCTGAAGAGCAACAGCATAAATATTCCATTTGGCTAAATTTACAGACTTCATGAATATATCATTTTCGAAATGCAGAACATATCTTGTCCCCATTCTAGTCTTCAAATAACCATAAAGCGTGACTTGGGTCACCCAAGCAGATTTGGATTGTATGAAGTCCTCTAAATCATCTAGGCTGCTTAAATTTTTCTTAGGTATAAAAGCTTTAAAAAGCGCAAAAAGATATATTTTAAAATCATTCCAAGATAAGTCTTTCCAGGTAAGTTTATATTTTGCCATAAAATTGGTTATTTTTGTGATTATACCCCAAAAATTCAACTAATTTGAACAATTTTAACACTTTAAATATCTTCGATAATGGTTATGGTTTTGGCCAGTTATAACTAAAAAGAGAGAGGTATAAATGTCAAAACAAGCACAACACTGGGAAAAAACCAGAGGATTGCTATTCATGACTTTAGCAATTTGGTTTGTATTCTCAATTGGCATCTTTCTTTTCGGAGCTGAAATGAACGAAGTTACTGGACCGTTTGGTTACCCTTTAACTTATTGGTTCACATGTCAGGGTTCTCTTGGAATTTTCGTAATCTTAATTTTCTGGTTTGCGAATAGACAAGAAAAAATTGATGAAGAGTTCGGCTTTAGCGAAAGAGGAGATGACTAATGATTAAAGGTAATTTTATAGACAATTTACCTAAGGTTTATGGAATCTATACAGGTGGTTTTATAGCTTTCATAATCATTATGTCGATTGCAGAGCAGATGGGTATGACATCGAAAACAATTGGAATTTGTTTCGTTGCTTTCACAGTAGCCATCTATGCTATAATTGGTTATCTATCACGTACAGCTCAAGCTGATGCTTATTACGTAGCTGGAAGACAAGTACCAACTGTATTCAACGGTATGGCAACTGCAGCAGACTGGATGTCTGGTGCATCATTCGTTGCAATGGCAGGAGGTATTTACTTCAAAGGTTACGGATATATGGCGCTACTTGTAGGTTGGACTGGTGGATATGTATTAGTTGCATCTTTATTAGCACCTTACTTAAGAAAATTTGGCTGTTACACAGTTCCAGATTTTATAGGTACTAGATACGGTGGTAATTTATCAAGGTTACTTGCAGTAATAGTTTTAACTGTTGCTTCATTTACTTATGTGACTGCACAAATTAACGCTACAGGTACAATTGCATCTGTTGCTCTTGATATTCCATTCCAATACGCTGTTTATGTTGGATTAGTAAGTATCTTACTTTGTTCAATGTTAGGTGGTATGAGAGGAGTAACTTGGACACAGGTTGCACAATATATCGTACTAATCATAGCTTACTTATTGCCAGTATTCTGGATCAGTAATAAAATGGGTGCGGGTTTCTTCCCACACTTCATGTTAGCTGATGAAGTTTCAAGAATAGCTGAATTAGAAGCTCAGTTTGGTTTTGTAAAAAACTCTGCTGAAAATCTAAAAGAAGTGCCAAAAGGTTTGGCTGGTATAACTAAAGCTCACTCAGCAGTGAATGCAACGCCTTGGGCGTTTATTTCATTAGCACTAGCGATGATGATGGGAACAGCTTCATTGCCTCACGTGATGATGAGATATTTCACTACTCCAAGTGTAAAAGCAGCTAGAAAATCAGTAGGTTGGTCTTTATTCTTTATCTTCCTACTTTATTCTTCTGCTCCAATGTTAGCAACACTATCTAAATTGTCATTAATTGATCCATCATTACCAACAGGTATTATTGGTAAATCAATTGCTGAAGTTCAATCGATAGATTGGTATCAAAACTGGAACCAAGCAAACTTAATGTTTGTAAGCGACTTTAACGGAAATGGAACTCTTGAATTAAATGAGTTTTTCATGGGTGGTAAAGCCGTTGTGTTAGCAACTCCAGAAATAGCTGGATTACCATACGTAATCTCAGGTCTAGTTGCTGCTGGAGGTATGGCAGCTGCCATGTCAACAGCTGATGGTTTGATTCTAGCGATTGCAAATGCTTTATCTCATGACTTGTATTACAAGATCATTGACCCAAAAGCAGAAACTGCAAAAAGATTAGTTATCGCAAGGGTATTACTTGTGGTAATTGGTTTTGCTGGAGCAACTATCGCAGCAATGGAGATCCAAGGTATCTTAGGTTCAGTTATCTGGGCTTTTGACTTTGCGATGTCAGGATTGTTCTTCCCACTTGTACTTGGTGTATGGTGGAAGAGAGCTAACAAAGAAGGTGCTATAGCTGGTATGGCTTTAGGATTAATTTCTGGTGCTGGTTACCTAATATGGGTAAGAAACGGCGGAAGTGGATTCTTAGGTATTACGCAGTTAACATTTGGTATCTTTGGTTCAGCTGTAAGTTTAGTATCTATGGTTGTTGTAAGTTTAATGACTTCAGCTCCAAACGCTGCTACGCAAAAAATGGTTGATGAGGTTCGAGTACCATCAGGTAAATCGATCCTAGGTAAACAACATTAAATAATCTTTTTAAGGGGGGCGATTAATTTCGCCCCTTTTAATTCATTTCGTTTTCCAATATAAATTCTAAATGTCTGCTAATTTTCATCCTTTGGTCTACATAATTGATTACATTCTTGGTGTAATTATGTGGACACTCATTGGAAGAGTGGCAATGAATATTTTTCAAAGAGAGGACTCTCAATTTTTCTTCATGAAAGTATTTGTTAAATTTACAAATCCACTACTAAGGATATTTAAACCTTTAACCCCTACTTTCATAATTCAACCGTTGGTACCATTATATGTAGCATGGTTTTTCTTTATGATTAGATTTTACTTAATGCCTTGGGTTTTAGGTTATTCCGTAATGGGCATGTTGTCTTTTCCTTTGGAAAGTGAAATTTCTAGACAAATTTACCAATTTTTTAATTAAATAAATTTTAAAAATTGATACTAATAAAACTAGTATCAATGAAAAAAATACAAATTTCACCCTCAATATTATCAGCTGACTTTAGTCAACTAGGAAATGAGATTAAAAGACTAGAGGAAGGTGGAGCAGATATGATACACGTGGACGTCATGGATGGTCATTTTGTTCCTAATCTAACTATTGGTCCTCCTGTGATTAAGTCATTAAAAAAAAAATCCTCAATAATATTTGATGTTCACTTGATGATTTCACCAGTGCATAAGTACATAGAAGCCTATTCGGACGCAGGTGCTGATATAATCACTATTCATCCAGAAGCTACAGATGACCTTAAAAGTTCAATTTCAAAAATAAAAGAATTAAATAAAAAAGTTGGGGTTTCTCTCAATCCAGAAACAAAAGTTGATATAATAACTAAATTTTTAGATGAAATAGATTTGGTTCTCATAATGAGTGTAAACCCTGGGTTTGGTGGACAGAAATTTATGCCAGAAGTTTTGACTAAAATAAAAGATTTAAAAAAAATTCAAGAGGAAAGAAAATTAAATTTTGATATTGAAATTGATGGTGGGATAAATTTTGAAAATTCTAAGGATGCAATCAAAGCTGGTGCTAATATATTGGTTTCTGGCACTACAATTTTTAAAAGTAATAATGGAGATATTAAAAAAAATATTGAATTATTAAAATCAAAATAATTCCATGATTTATATAAATCGTTTTTTTTTAAATGCTTTTAATCAATTAAGAAATTTTTATTTAAATTCAAATTTTTATGATCAGAAAATCTCAAAAACAGAAAATAGAGATTTAATTTATAAACCTAGCCCATATCTTCTTTCATCACTGATTAAATATCAGAAGAAAAAATTTAAAATAGACGATTACTCATTGGACGATGTATGGAATGATAAGAATTTAAGCACTAAAGAATACAAAAATCTTAATAGTTTTTTTTGGTTTTTCAGCTTAGATTTAAAGTCTTCAAAAAAAACCACACAATCAATCATCACAAATTGGATAAATAATAATAAAAAATTTCAAAAAAAAAGTTGGGATTTTGATTTAACAGCAAAAAGAATAATTGCTTGGCTATCATCTTATAATCTTACCTATGAAGAAAGTGATCAAAATTATAGAAATATATTTAACAAATTTATTCAAAAACAAACTAATCACTTGATCAGTGAAATCAATAGATCAAAGGACGTTGAAGACAAATTGATTGGATGTGCATCAATAATCTTATCAGGTCTTTGTTATAAGAATGAAAAAAACTATATAACTTTTGGATCAAACTTACTAAAAAAAATATCTAAAGTTGCGTTAGATACTAATGGTTTTCCTAGATCTAGGAATATTAAACAACTAATCTTTTATCTAAAGTATTTTATTTTAGTAAAAGAGTGGTTCAAAGAATCTCAAACGGACATTCCAGAACATATTGAGGAAACTATCTATCTTTTGGGTCAAGGTTATGCATTTGCATGGCAAAATATCGGTAGTGACTTATTATTTAACGGAAATAACAATTCAGACAATAAAGAGTTTGATAATTACTTGAAACGCTTGGGTTATAAATTTAAAAATGAAAACTTTGATTTTGGAGGATATGCAATATTGAGAAATAAAAAGATTAGTTTAATCATGGATATCGGATCAACGCCTAATTCTAAATACACTGAAGAATATCAATCAGGAGCATTGTCTTTTGAAATAATTACTAATGGAAAAAAATTAATCAGTAATTGTGGATACTTTTATAATAATAATTCCAAATTTAACAAATTATCAAAATCTACGGCAACCCAGAGCACATTAGTCATTGATGATAACTCATCATGTAAATTCATTAATGTTAATAAGTCATGGTTGGTAAACAAAGGTTTAAAAATAATTAAAAAAAATACTGTTTTTGAAAAAAATTACTGGAAAATAAATTGTTCGCATGATGGATATTTAAAAAAATATAACTCAATACATGAGAGAGAAATTGAATTTTACCCTGAAAAGATGAAGTTTATTGGGATGGACAAAATAATAAAAAAAAAGATAAATCATAATTATAGATTTGATGTAAGATTTCACTTAGAACCAGGAGTAAAATTAATGAAGACACAAGATAATAAAAGTATTTTAATTGAATTAAGTGATGAAGGATGGAAATTTACATGTGAGAATTTTGATATAAATATTGATAATGGTTTGTATTTTGGTAATAAAAGTTCATATACCGAAAATCAAAACATTTTTATATCTGGAATTTCTAACAACCAAACTGAAAATATCAAATGGGAAATTAATAAAATATAATGAGAAGAATTAAAAGAGCACTAATATCAGTGTCAGATAAATCTAACTTAAAGCCTCTTTTACAAGTACTCCAAAAAAATAAAATCGAATTGATTAGTTCAGGTGGTACTTTTAAAATTATAAAAAAACTAAAGTTTAAATGTGTTGAGGTATCAGAATTCACTGGTTTTAATGAAATTCTTGATGGAAGAGTAAAAACCTTACATCCTAAAATACATGCTGGCATTTTGAATAAAAGAAAAAATAAATCTCATTTGCAAGATCTCAAAAATAATAAATTCGAAAATATAGACTTGGTTGTAGTAAATTTCTATCAATTTGAAAAAACTTTAGAACAAACAAAAAATCATGATAAGATTATTGAAAATATTGATATTGGTGGGCCTTCATTGATTAGAGCTGCAGCAAAAAATTATAATGATGTCACTGTAATAACATCAACAAATCAATATTCAGAGCTTATTAATGAGCTTAGGAAAAATAGTGGTGGGACATCTTTAAATTTCAGAAAAAGAATGTCACAATCAGCTTTTGCTGAAACAGCTTATTATGATGCTTTAATATCTGATTATTTTAATAAAATTTCTAATATTTCTTTCCCTCAAAAAAAAATTATTTACGGATCATTAGTTGAGAAATTAAGATATGGAGAAAATCCCCATCAAGAAAGCGCAATTTACTCTAAAAATAGAGATTTTGGCATAAACAAAATTCATGGGAAACAACTTAGTTATAATAATTACAACGATATATTCGCAGCTTTAAATATTTCAAAAACACTACCGAGAAATACAGGTACTGTGATTGTCAAACACGCAAACCCATGCGGAGTATCGATACTTAAAGATAAAATTGAAAGTTATAAAAATGCATTAAGATGTGATCCAATAAGTGCTTTTGGTGGTATTGTTGCATGTAATTTTAGAATTAATAAAAAAATTGCTTCAGAATTAAATAAGATATTTCTTGAGGTAATAATTGGTAATGGCTTTGAAAAAGATGCTCTCAAAATACTTAAATCAAAGAGAAATATAAGATTAATTGATGCTACTAAGTTTAATTTGAATGAAATTTTAAAATTCAATTCATTGAATAACTCAATATTATTACAGTCAGAAGATAAAAAAATATTTTCAAAAAGTAATTTTAAAATCGTTTCAAAAAGAAAACCTAACAAATCTTTATTTAATAATTTAGTATTTGCATTTCATGTTTGTCGTTATGTTAAATCTAATGCTATTGTTTTAGCTAGTAACAAAAGTACTATGGGAATTGGTTCGGGGCAACCTAGCAGACTTGATAGTTGTCAGATTGCAATTAATAAGATGAATAAATTTTTTAATGAAAAAAATGAGGTAGTTGCAGCCTCAGACGCTTTTTTTCCTTTTGTTGATGGTATAGAAAAACTTGTACAATCTGGAATTTCTGCAGTCATCCAGCCTGCAGGCTCAATTAGAGATAAGGAGATTATCAAATATGCAAACGCTACCGATACTGTTTTAGTTTTTTCTAAATCAAGACACTTTAGACATTAATTTGATCAATTTTCGCTGCTAAAATAAAATCATTTTCAGATAGCCCTTTAATTGCATGGGTAGTGATATTTATTTTTGCATAACCCCAACCAAATGAAATATCTGGGTGATGACCTTCCAGCTCTGCGATTTTACCTACTTCATTTATAAACTCTTGACTTTTTAGAAAATTTTTAAAAGTAAAATTTTTTTCCAATGCATAGATTTCATTTTTTTTTTTGACAACGTCCCAACCATCAACTTTCTTTTGATATTTATGAATTTCAGATATATCAAAAGCTGATACTCCACCTTCACATGGCTCACATTTTTTGTTTAATAAATCAGACATTTTTATCAATAAGTATATTATATAATTTTTTTACAGAACAGTACCATGTAAAATTTTTTTCAATAAATTTAGAAACCTCTAAACCTCCATAATCTTTCGGATTTTTCATAATCAATAAAATACATTCCACAATAGAATCTATATTTGGTCTCAAACTTGTTAAATTACCATCATTAATTACCTTGCTATCTATTTGTAATCCAAATTTAGGATTAAAATAATCATCAGTAGACCCCCCTTTTGTGACTATTATTGGAGTTCCACTCGCTGCTGCTTCTAACGGTGTTAAGTTAAACCCCTCAGCTTTGTAAGGAGATACATAACAATCTGTTATATTATACAATTCATTTAAGGTTGATAAATCCATATTTTTTGAAATAAAGAAAATATTATTTATTACATCTTCATTAATTAAAGGACCATATTTAGTGTTTTTTAATTTTTTTAGATAATTTTCAGCTTTTACATTATACAAATTACTTTGGTCTTTTAATATCATCTTAATATTTTTTTTCTTTTTTCTAATAATAGCAAAAGCAGCTAATAAATAATCGATCCCTTTATTCTCAGTCATTGCACCTATATTAGAAATAATAAAATCTTCTTTTTTAATTCCTAATTTTTCTCTGATTTTTTTTTTTCTATCATCATCAATTATCTTAAAAATATTACTTTCAACACCACACGGAACTACTTTTACTTTGGAAGGCTCAAAACCAGCTTTGATAAATCCTTCTTTTGACCAATTCGATGAAGTAATTATAAAAAAATTTTCTCTTTTATTTTCTTTTATAGGATCACCATTTATATAATGTCCTTTGATATTTTGATATTCGGATGTGCCAAAAATAAATAGTTTTTTTGATGTAGTTTGTTTAAAATTATACGGAAAAGTTATTCTATAGGTAATATCAAAAATTTCATCTTTTTCTGGAATTTTAATTCCATTAATTAGATTATTATCTTCTATTGAAAAACCATTACTATTTTGTTTTTCATTCCAGTTTTTATTAAAAAATGAGATATCTTTATGTTTTAATTCAATAGGATATTTTGATAACTCAATTAGTTGTCTCTGATTAACCATTGCGTATGAATGATTTATTCCTCTCCATCCTTCTACACAAATTTTAATCATTCATTTTTGGAGCGGGCAAAGGGGGTCGAACCCTCGACCTTCTCGTTGGCAACGAGACGCTCTACCACTGAGCTATGCCCGCATATTAATTAGAGTATAGTTAGTCATTTTTTTTAATTCAAGCAATATAAAATATGTTATATTTTAATTATGAATAAAGACAATTTACCAAAAAAATTACCAGTTTTTCCATTAAGTAACTTTATAATTTTTCCAAAAACAACTGTTCCACTAAATATTTTTGAAACAAGATATGTTGAAATGATAAATGACAGTATGAAGTCAAATAAATTAATAGGAATGATCCAACCTAGAGTTTTAAATAATCAAGATGATTTTCCCCCTGAACTATATCAGGTTGGATGTATGGGAAAAATTACTAGCTTTAAAGAAACTGAGGATGGCAGATATCTGATAGATTTAAAAGGTATAATACGTTTTAGAATCATGGAGGAGATAAATTCTGATAAAAAATACCGTGAATGTAAAATAGATTTTCAAAATTTTTATGATGATCTAGAAAATAAAAAGGAAGAACTTAAATTTTCAGACTTAGAGTTAATTTTCAAAGATCTTAAAACTCTTTTTGAAAGAAGAGGATTTATAATAAACTGGAAAGGATTAGAAAAACAAAGCCTAGACGAAACTATCAATGCACTTGCTATGGCATCACCGTTCACTTTAGAGGAAAAGCAAGTTTTACTGGAAGCAAAAGACTTAAAAATAAGAAAGACTAAAATTGCTGAAATATTAACAACATATACATTTGATCAATTTAACAATACTACAATCCAATAAATTAAATCACTATTCCATCATCAGCTAATTTAGTAAAAAGTTTGCCAAAGTTTTTATTTTTATTCATTAGCCTTAAAGATTTACTTAAAATATTTGTATTAATTTTACTTTCAAACTTAAAAGTTTCATAAATTAAATCTATTCCATTTGAGAATAAATAATTGATATGTTTAGTTTTTTTTTCAAAAGAAGAGCATATAGAACTATCTAAATCTAATCCATTTTCCTTTTTTGATTTAATTAATTCTAATAATTTTTTAATATCTCTTAAAGACATATTAAATCCTTGTCCTGCTAATGGATGTAACTTGTGTAATAAATCTCCAAAAGCTAAAATATTTTTATGAGAGTAAGATCTTAAACTAAAAAATTTTAATTTCGAAACGCTTATTTTTCCAATTTTATTTATTTGATAGCCAACATTATATTTTTCAATTTCATTCTTTAAATCGATTTTTTCATTACCATTAAAAGAATAAACAACTGAGGTTGATTCATCAGAAATAGGTAAAAAAGCTAAAGGACCATGTTTTGTAAAAATTTGAGATGCAATATAATTGTCTTTTACCTTTTTATGTTTAATCGTTGTTGTATAAGCAAAACTCTTATAATCTTTGTAAAATTTTTTAAAAAAAAATTTCTTTGTCAAATTATTTGAAAAATCACAATTAATTATAAGTTTATATTGATCAATTTTAAATTTACTTTTAAAGTTTAAAAATTTACTTTTTTCAATTTTCTGAAATAACAAGTCATACAATTTGTAATTTTTAATTGTTGAAAAAAGTTTCTGATTATTTTTAAAATCCAAGATCTTCTTATTTTCAAAATTTTCACTTAAAATTTCAATTTTTTTTATATCCCAAAGTAATTTATCAATATTCACAATATCTTTATTAAAGAATGTAATATTACTCTTTGAAATACCTAATGAACGCTCCTTATCATAGATTACTTTTTTTTTTCTTGAAATGATGTCAACAAATATATCCTCATTTATTAAAGCTTTAGCTAAAGCGAGACTAACTAATCCATTACCCAATATGCAAACTTTCATAATAATTTTTAATTTTAACAACAAAAATTAGATGATACAAAGTGGTAAATTTGATTCATATTTATGAATATTAAAAATATTGCGAATTCTATATTAATTTTTACGATAAATAGGCTAATAGAAATTTTTGGAATAGTTATTTCCGTAATTGGATTAATTTTATTTATTGCATTGATTTCCTATTCACCCTCGGATCCAAATTTCATATTTCCTGATAACACAACAATAAAAAATTTACTTGGCTTTCAAGGTAGCTATACTTCTGATTTATTTTTCCAGTCAGTTGGTCTTATTTCGTTTTTAATACCAGTATCTTTAATATTTACAGGAATAAATATATTTAAAAAAAAAGAAATTTTCATCTTAATAGAAAACATATTTTTTATAATTATTTATTCTATTGTGGGCTCATTATTCTTTTATGTTTTTTATGATAGTTCATACGATTTATATATAAATGGAAATGGTGGTTTTGTAGGAAATTACGTTGGTGGAGAAGTTTTAAAGAATTATCTAATAAATTATAAAAATTTATCGTATTATTTTTTAATTTTCTTAACTCTTTTTTTATTTTTAATAAGTATAAACTTTAATCTTAAAAATTTTATCAAAACATTAAAAAAAATAACCGATATTATATTGAATAGAAAATCAAGAAATTACACAAATAAAAATGAAATTATAAATGAATACATTCCTCAGGAAGAAATTAAGAATCTAATTCAAGAGGATTTACCATTTATAAAAGCAGAAAAAGAACAATTATCAAAAAAAGCTAAATTTATTATTCCTTCTACAGACCTATTAAAAATACCATCAAAAAAAGAGAGAGAAAGATCAAATGATAATGAGAATAATGATCCAGATTTTTTAGAAAAAATTCTTTTGGATTTTGGTGTCAATGGGAAAATAAAAAAAGTAAGTCACGGCCCTGTAGTAACATTGAATGAATTTGAACCAGCTGCTGGGGTAAAGGTATCAAAAATAATTAATCTTTCTGATGATATTGCTAGAAATACAAGTTCTGAGTCGGCCCGTATTTCAACTATACCAGGAAGTAATACAATAGGAATTGAATTACCAAATTCATTTAGAGAAAATGTTTACTTAAGTGAAATTTTAGATAATCCAAATTTCAAAAAAAAGGAAACGAAGCTGCCAATTGCTTTAGGTAAAAATATTTCTGGAATTCCTATAATCGGTGATTTAGCCTCAATGCCACATTTATTAATTGCTGGAACAACTGGATCAGGAAAATCTGTTTGTATAAATACAATTATATTATCTCTTCTATACAAACATACGCCTGAAAAATGTAAATTTATATTAATTGATCCTAAAATGCTTGAACTCTCTACCTACGAAGGAATACCTCATTTGCTTTGTCCAGTTATTACTGAGGCAAAAAAAGCTGCTTCAGTTTTAGGGTGGGTCGTAAAAGAGATGGAAAGTAGATATAGGCTTATGACTAAGGAGGGAGTGAGAAATATTGATAGTTATAATTTAAAACATAAGCTTCCAATGCCATATATAGTTGTTGTTGTTGATGAGATGTCAGATTTAATGCTTGTTGCAGGTAAAGAAATTGAAAATTATATTCAAAAATTATCTCAGATGGCTAGAGCTGCTGGGATACATATTATCATGGCTACTCAAAGACCAAGTGTTGATGTAATTACAGGTACTATTAAAGCCAATTTCCCGACTCGTATTTCATTTCAAGTTACTTCTAAAATAGATAGTAGAACAATTTTAGGTGAACAAGGTGCTGAACAATTACTAGGTAAAGGTGATATGCTTTATATGTCGTCTGCTAATAGAATTGTTAGAATTCACGCTCCATTTGTATCAGATAATGAAATTGAAAAAATAAATAATTTTTTAAGATCTCAAGCAGAACCAGATTATGTTGATGAAATTTTAAACTTTGCCGATGAAAAAGAAATTGGTGAAAACCCAAACAATCAAAGTGATAAAGATGAGCTTTACCAACAAGCAGTAGATATAATTAAATCTGAGGGAAAGGCCTCAACATCTTTTTTACAAAGGAAACTTCAGATTGGTTACAACAGAGCTGCCAGAATAATAGATATGATGGAAGCCGAAGGTTTAGTTAGTAAGGCAAATCATGTTGGAAAACGTGATGTTCTGTGATGAAAAAATATTTACTAATTTTTTTATTTTTTTTTTACTCTACATCTTTTGCCTCTATCAAAGAAAATATAATTAAAAATTTAAATGATATAAATAACTTATCTTTTAATTTTGAACAAAATATAAATGGTAAAATAGAAAAAGGATCTTGCTCTTTAAAATATCAAAAAAAAATATTTTGCAAGTATAACTTAGCAAATAATAAGATTATGGTTGCAGACGGAAAAAATATGGTAATAAAAACTGAAAGTAGTTATTACCTCTACCCTATAAATAAAACACCATTAAATTTGATTTTAGATAAAAAATTTATATTAGATAAAATCAAAATTTCAGATGAAATAGTAATAGAAAATAAATTTATTAATTATAAATTTTATCAAAATGACAATGAAATAAATGTTTATTTTGATAAGTCTACTTATGACTTAGTTGGATGGCAAACTGTTGATATTTACCAAAATATTAGCATTACTTATCTTTCATCTATAAGAAAAAACCAAAAATTAAAGAAAGAATTATTTTTACTACCAAAACAAAACTAAATTATAAAAATACAGTTTCAGTTTTAAAAATTTTCATCCCTCTTGCGATATAATTATTCAGCGCATTTTTGTGGTCTAGTGAGCATGTGTGTACCCAAACTCTTTGTGTGTTAAATAAAAATGAATTTTTTATAGCAACTGAAAGTAAACATGAACCTAATTTTTTATTTTGATATTCTTCCAATAAACCTAAGTAAGCAATTTCGACTTCTTTTTTCTCTGGATGTGAAATTAACTCAAAATACCCAGCAAAATCTTTTTCATTTTTTAACACATAGGTTTTTACATTTTTATCAGAAACATAATCGATCCATTGTTTTTCCGTCCAAACTAATCGATCAACCCAATGATGATTTTTGCCAATGTTTTTATAAAAAAATTTATTCAATTGGAAATCAACTGGATTTACAAGACTCACCGAATACTTTTCAGGAAAATTAGAAGTTTTTTTTAAATCTTCTAAAAAATTTATTTCTAAATAATTTCTTTCAACTTTTTTACTCACTCAACCATCTTACCAACTCTTTCACCTCCAAATAAGTGAAAATGTAAATGTGGTACTTCTTGACCACCATGTTCACTTATATTTGCTAAAGCCCTATAACCTTTTCCAGTATCTACTGAAATCCCAAGCTTTTTAGCAACTATATTTATGCCTTTTAATAATCCAACCATCTCTTCTGAAGAGGCATTCTGACTAAAATCATCTAAATCAATATATTTTCCTTTTGGAATAATTAAAGCATGAATTTTTTTTTGCGGATTGATGTCGTGAAATGACAAAACAAAATCATCCTCATAAATTTTATTACAAGGTATTTCTCCACGTAAAATTTTTGCAAAAATATTATTGTCATCATAAACCATCTTAATTTCTGCTCGCTTTTTCTTCTAAACCTGATTGAGAAGTTCTATTATTTAGTTCATCAAGTACGTCTTCATATTTTATATTATTGGCTTCGAGATAAACCAAAAGGTGATAAATAACATCTGACGCTTCTTTAACATCTGACTTAAAAAATTCTGGTTTCGCATCAAAAACTTTATCTTTAGAATTTAATAATTTTACAGCTTGAATAAGTTCATTTATTTCCTCTAACACTTTTTCTTCAGATAGTTTTTTATTATTTAAAAGTTTTTTTGTATATGACTTCTCCTCTGTAGAGTTTTTTCTGTCTCTTATTGTTTTTACAAGGTTATCTAAAATTTCAGACATTTCAAATCCTAACAGGAATTCCTTTTGAATCCAAATATTCCTTAGCCTCTTTCACAGAATGCTTACCATAATGAAAAATTGATGCTGCTAAAACTGCGCTTGCATTTCCTAATTTGATTCCATCTACTAAATGATCTAGATTTCCTACTCCACCTGAAGCAATAACTGGAATATTAACTTTAGATGAAATTTTTGACATTAAATCAATATCATATCCAACTTGCGTGCCATCTCTATCCATTGAGGTTACCAATAACTCACCTGCACCATTTTCTTCCATTTCTTTTGCATATTTCAATGCATCGAAACCACTATTGTTTCTTCCTCCATGAGTAAATATTTCCCATTTATTTCCATTTTTTTTAGCATCTATTGCTACCACTATGCATTGAGAACCAAATTTTTTTGAACTATCCATGACAATTTTTGGATTTTCAACAGCTGCTGTATTTATTGAAACTTTATCAGCTCCACAATTTAACAATTTATTTATATCTTCCACTGTTCTAATTCCTCCGCCTACAGTTAAAGGTACAAAACATTTTTTTGATGTTTCTTTTACAACATCATAAATAATATCTCTGTTCTCATTAGAAGCTGTGATGTCTAGAAAACAAATTTCATCTGCTCCACCATCACTATAAATTTTTGCTTGTTCAACAGGATCTCCTGCATCCTTTAAATCAACAAAATTTATACCTTTAACTACACGACCATTCTTGACATCTAAACAAGGTATTATTCTATTTTTAAGCATCTTCTTTGACTAACTCATCTAATTCAATATCACCATCATAAATAGCCTTACCCACTATTATCCCTTCAATATTTTTAAGAGTTTTTGCTTTTTTAATATCCTCAATTGAAGAAACACCACCAGATATAATTACTGGACAATTTGATTTTTCAGCAATTTTTGATGTTTCGTCAAAATTTGGACTCTGTTTCATACCATCTTTATTTATGTCAGTATAAATCAATCTACTTACTCCATAATGATTTACATCACCTAAATATTCTAAAGTTGATTGATTAGAATTTTCTTTCCATCCAGATACTGATAAATATCCATCTTTAGCATCTAAGCCCAATGCTATTTTATTTGGAAATTTTTTACATGCTTCTTTTAAAAAATCTTTATTTTTTATAGCGGCACTTCCTAAAATTACTTTCTCAGCTCCAATATCAGCGTATTTTTTTATATTTTCAAAATTTCTAATACCACCACCTACTTCAACTTTAAGATCAAATTTACTAATTATATCCTGAATAATATCTAAATTTATTGTTTGACCGGTTAAAGCACCATCTAAATCAACAATGTGTAAATTCTTAAAACCATGATCTTGATATTTTTTAGCTTGTTCCACTGGA